>JANOPP010000599.1:0-16515 GCA_031421915.1 Myxococcales bacterium
CAGATCGAGATAGTTGCGTGCGCCGATCGAGGAATAGCAGACGTGATCGCTGAAGTACGGCGGCGCGACCTCACGCACCAGCTCGACGAGCCCGTCGAGATAGCCGGGAGGCGTCTCGCTTCCGACGGAGAGCCCGACCCCGTGCGGGATGATCGGCCAGCGCTGGCGAAACCGAGCGAGCATGACCGCGGCGCGTCCGGTCGCACCGATGTAGTTCTCGCTGACGATCTCGAGCCAGTCGACGTGGCGCGTCGTGGCCAACAACGGCTCGAACAACTCCTTGCGGAGCCCGATACCAACGCCGCGGATCATCGCGCGTAACCGTCAGGGCACCTGCGTGTAGACAAAGTCGCGGCCCGAGTGACCCGCATCCGAGCCCGCGCCCGCATGGCAACTCGAACACAGGTCCGTGTTGTCCATCTTGCCCTTGCCATTGGCGATCACCGTCCCATTCAACTTCTCGTAGAAGTACCACTTGGATCCGTCGGAAGCGCCGTCGAGCAGCTTGAGCGAGGTCGCGTGGCCAATGAGCGTCGTACCGTCGGCCCCATAGAGCTCCTTCACGCTCGCGGCGCCGAAGCTGTACATGGCAGGAGCCACGGTTGCCGTCAGGTTCGTGTTGTTGCAGATCTTGTTCATGCCGTGCGGTGACGGGGAGCGATTGGCGTGCACCGCTGGCTCGCACTTCCAGCCCGCGCCCTTGTAGCTACCAGCGGTGAGCCACGCCGAGATCACGCTGTCGGTTCCCTGTGGCGGCGTCTGGGCATCGCCTGCAGGTGCGGGGCAACCCGCGGGACAGGCCGCTGGACAGCCTGCTTCGTCGTCTGCGCACCCTGAACTGGTCGCGACGGACGCGGCGACCGCGATGGTGGAGAGGGACGCGACCGCGGTCGCGCAGCTAAGGATGGCCTTGAGGTTCTTGATCATGGAGTTCCGTTGTCTCTGCGGGTTCGTGAAGACGCCCCGACCTCGAGGCGCATTGAGGCGAGTACGGAGGTGGACCACACTGGTTACCGTGTGGACGTTGATATGATTCGAACGCTCGGTGCGAGAACTTGGAACGCGCCAGACGCGAGTGGATCCGAGGAGTCAGCGCGAGACGAGGTAGGCTCCGCACGTGTCCTCGTATCGTCCAATCCCGCTCGACTTCGAGCGGATTCCACCGCCCGAGATGATCGCGCGCGCACACCGTTACGCCGAAGCGATGCAACGGCGACGTACCGTGCGCGAGTTCTCATCCGAGCCGATCCCCGACGAGATCGTCGTCGATGCGATTCGGGCCGCAGCGAGCGCACCGTCCGGCGCTCATCAGCAACCGTGGACGTTCGTCGTGATCGGCGATCGCGAGTTGAAGCAACGGATCCGCGAGGCCGCAGAGCGCGAAGAGCAACTCAGCTGGGAGAGTCGGATGTCAGAGGAATGGCTCGCAGCGCTCGAGCCACTGGGACTCGATTGGCACAAGCCGCACCTCACGGACGCTCCTGTCCTGATCGTCGTGTTCGCGCAGGCATGGGGGAGCGTCGACGGTCCCGACGGGCCTCGTCGCGTCAAGCACTACTACGTCGACGAATCGGTGGGGATCGCCGTCGGCATCTTGCTGTCCACGCTCCACCTCGCGGGGCTCGCGACGCTCACCCATACGCCGAGCCCGATGGCATTCCTACGCGACGTGCTCGCCCGGCCCAGCAACGAACGTGCGTACGTGGTGATCCCGGTCGGGTATCCGGCGGACGACGCGGTCGTTCCCGATCTTCAGCGCAAGTCTCTCGAGGAGGTCCTCGTCCGCCGGTGACCCCGGATGCGATGCCGGATCACGGGCCCGGCACGGTCGAGAGGCGGATCGCGTCGACCAGTGCCTCGGTGCGCCGATGCCGACCGACGGCGCGGCGCTGGATCAGGAACACGGTCCGGGACGGAATCGCGGGCAGTAGAAGCCTGGTCAGGCGTCCCTCGAAGCCACAGCGCTTCACGATCTCATCACACGCCACCGTTGCCAGATCCCCCAGCGCGCAGAGCTCGAGCGCCGCGCGCTCGTCGGGTGCCCAGGCGGCGATCCGGCGGTCGTGGTCCATCGGCCAACCGTCTTCGACGGGCTCCGATGGGACTCCGACGACCACGCACCGAGGATCCGCGAGCAGGACCGCGCCGGTGCGGACGTAGACGCCGCGGCTCCATACCGTCAGCTCGGTGACGCGAAGATCCGCGTGCGCGGGGATCGGCTGCATCATCACGGCCGCGTCGGCTTCGCCCCGGAGCAGGATCTCCGAGACGTCGTCCGGACGCGCTGTGAGCACCGAGAGTGCGAGCGATGAGTGCGAGCGTGCGAGCGCGGCGCCCGCCGGGATCAGCAGCGCCTGGACGAGATCGCCGGTCGCGATTGCGCCGACGTTTCCGATCAGGTCGTCACCGACCGCGTTTCCCAGGGCGTCGTCGACGATGCGCATCGCCTCACGAACCGCCGTGAGGAGCGTGCGCCCTGCCTGATTCAAGACGAGGGCCTTCGAGGTGCGATCGAACAAGGACACCCCTAGCTCGTCCTCGATCTGCTTCACGGTTCGCGATAGGGACGAAGGGACGATCCCGAGCTCTTGCGCCGCCGTGGGTAAGTGCTCGGCCTCTGCGACAGCACGAAACGCCGGAAGCCATGACCAGACGGTGCGAACGCGATTTACGAAGTGCAAGCTTGTCCCTCCTTGCGAGGCCTATGATCGAATCACGGTGATGCGCGGCAGCAGGAGGCCGGCGATCACCGCGGCGCAGACGACGACACCACCATGGATCAGCCCGATATGGGGGCCATCGGCGATCCGGCAGTAGAGGTGGAGGAGCAAGCCGCCTGCGCAACCGCCGCTCGCACCCACCGCGGCCGCGATCCAGCGGGACCGCACCGGCGCGATACCGCGAACAAACCACGCGCCAACCAGCACCGGGAAGATCGCGGTCGCGAGCCCGAGCTCGAGACACGGGTGTCCGCGGCCGAAGCTCTCCCAGCCGTAGTGGATGCTCGAAGGCCCGGCTGGGTGCACGAGGATCCCGAGGAGGACGAAGGCCGACGACGTTCCCACCACGACGGCGAGTGCCGGGCGCCAGCGGGGCATCATCGAACCGCGCCTCGGGATCAACGCAAACCATCCAGCGGCAACGATGCCGGTCGCCCAGGCGACCGCGACCCCAGGAATCCAGCCAGCCGGCAGCTCGGGGAGGTCAGCGCGGATCCCGAGGACGACAAGCAAGGCGGTGATCACGATTCCGGCCACACCAAGCACGATCGCGAGCTGGCGACGTGGCCGGCGCGTGGTGACGGACGCGAGGTCCGCCAGCTCCGCTTCGAGAGCGGGCCCGAGCGGTGGCGCCATGGCGTCGACGGCCAGCATGTGGGCGATCTCGTCTTCGCTCGGCGCACTCACGAAGGTGCTCCTGGTGACCTGGCGAGCATGCTCCTCAAGGCCTTGTACCCGCGGTGAGCACGCACCTTGACCGCCGTGACGCTCGTCCCTGCGATCTCGGCTGCCTCTCCCAGCGTGCGCCCTTCCAGCTTGGTCAACACGACGGCCTGGCGTTGATCGAACGGGAGTCGCGCGAGTGCGGACAGCGCCGCCGTGACGAGCTCGGGGTCGGGTGGCTCGGCACTGTGCTCGGCCGAACTACCAGCGAGGGTGGCGGACGGCTCGAGGTCGCGATCCTCGCCCAGCCGGACGATGTTTCGCTGTCGCTTGCGAACCTCGTCGATAAAGGTGCGATGCGCGATCGCATAGATCCACGGCTCGGGATCGGCTCCGCGAATGTACGCCGCACGCGACCGATGAACCTTCATGAAGGTCTGCTGCAAGAGATCCGCCGCGAGCGTACGATCGTGGGAGATCTTGACGAGATAGGCGAACAGGCGCGGTGCGATGAGCGCGTAGAGCTCGCGGAACGCCGCCGCGTCTCCGTCGCAGTACCCCGCCATGAGCTCCTTCGAATCCATCGAGACCCCGAGCGGTATACTCCAGCCCTGCGGATCACGCCTCGTTCCTCACGCGCGTGAATTCGAACTGCACGTTGCGATCGTTGCAAGGTCAGGGGAGCCAAGACCGATGAACGTTTTACTCCGCGCGACCTCACACGCAACCTACGCATCAACACGCATCGAGTTACTGCGAGAATTCGCGTAACCGGATGGGTCTACCTCGCTCGGTAGCGTGACGAAGTTTCGCGGCGGGTCCAGCGGCCCGGCGGGCTCTCCACAACTCCTACCGGTGAGCAGGGTGTAGGCGCCCTGGCGATCCCCCAGGTTGATCCCCGCGATCGCCGTGACCGCGGAGTGACACCCGGCGGTGGTGCACGCAGGCTGAATGATCGCAGCGTGAAGGTAGCTCCACCGCGCGGGCCGCTCCGCCGATTCCGCGCAGCTGGCGGCCAGCAGCGAGACGAGGAGGAAGGCGTGTGTGTGTTCATCATGACTGCGCGCGGGTGGCGACCGAGCAATTTGCATCTTGCTCGAGCGAAGGCGAGATCCAACGAGTCGGCGCTCGTTTCGTGTGCCGATGTGTTCGCACGATCGAAGGCGGCGACGTATCGTGCTCGCATGTTGAGCACCGCGATCCTGGGTATCGCATTCCTCGCGATTGGCCTCGTCGCGATGTTCCTGATGTTCCATCTGTGGGGGTACCCCTACGACAAGACGCGGCGCACGAGCGAGGCCCCGCGGTGGGCGATGCTGTTGCATCGAGCTCTCGGGTACGTGTTCGTGCTGCTCTACGTGTTGCTGATGTGGAAGATGGTGCCTCGGCTCTACGAGTACCAGGTCGAGTTTCCCGCCAGGACGACCGCTCACATCATTCTCGGCTTCACCATCGGCTTCTTGTTGCTGGTGAAGATCGCGATCCTCCGGTTCTTTCGCCACTTCGAGGAGTGGATGCCGGCTCTTGGCACCGCGATCATGCTCGGAACGGTGATTCTACTCGGCCTGTCGCTGCCGTACGTGCTGCAGGAGCGCGCGCTCGCGCAGGCCGCACCCGGCGGCGATGCGATGTCGATTCCGAGCCGCGCGCGCGTTGCGCAGCTCATGCCGTCTGCAGGCCTGCCAGCAGGCGCTCCGATGGCGCACCTCGCAACCGAGGACGCTCTCACGAGCGGGCGCGCGGTCTTGCTCGAGAACTGCATCAAGTGCCACGACTTGAAGACGATCCTCGCCAAGCCACGAACACCCGCCGGCTGGTGGAGCACCGTCGAGCGCATGGCCGAGAAGCCCGCGTTGTTCGCTCCGTTGACCGATCGCGAGATGTTCGAGGTCACTGCGTACCTGGTTGCGATTACGCCCGATCTGCAACGATCGAGTAAGCGGCGCCATCAGGAGGAGGTTGCGCGTGAAGCAGCGGTCGAGCAGGCCATCCCGAAGGAAGCGGTCGTGGACGCACCTGCCGTGGCCGCGGAGGGCCCGCCGACAAAGGCCGTCACACCTGCGGCTCAGGCGATCGATCTCAAGAGGGCGAAGGCGACGTACGAGAAGGTATGCTCGCAGTGTCACGAGCTCTCCGACATCGAGGCCGCGCCGCCGAAGTCTGCCCAGGAGACCCGCGACATGATCGAGCGGATGATCAAGGAGAACGAGGCCGAACTGACGCCTGCGCAGATCACGTTGTGCGCAGCATGGCTCGATGCCACGTACGTCTCCAAGAAGAAGTGAGGCACGATCGCGTCGGTGTAAAAAACGCAACGCGACGTTCCAATGCCCGAACGAACGCGAATGAAATAGGCACGCATGACGAGGCTTGGTAACGTCACCCTATGAGCAGGGCCTTGGCTGCGCTGGTGTTCGTCGTGCTCAGCTTCGAAGCTCGGCTCACCTGGGCGCAGTGCACGACGTGAGTGAACCCAGCGCTCCCGGGCGGAGCGAGTGGCGTCGAAGCTCAGGTCGATGACGAGGCGTGGTCCGCAGGTGGTCGGGTCGGCTACACGTTCGTTCCGTACCGCAAGCTGCAGCAAGGGACCAAGGAGGCGCCGAACCCGAGCGCCCTTGGTGTCGACGTCCACCTCGGAACGGCGCAGCTCCAGGTCGCCGCTCCGACCGCAACGACGCTCGATCTTCAGCTGCCTTTCGGGTCCCTGATCACGAGCACGTTTGCCGAGGAGCGGACCGACAACGGTGTCGGGGACCTCGAGATCAGGGTTCGCCAGAGTCTGCGTCGCGTGCTTCGACGGCCGGCGGTCAGCATCTCGGCTGGGCTGGTGGTGCCCACCGGTGCGTATGTCGCCCGGAGTGGGGCTGCGAACCTGGCGCCCGAGGCGAGCTACCTGACGCTCGGGCGCGGCGTCGCATGGTGGATCGCGGAGGCAGACGCGCGGCTGTCGGTCGCCGGCTCGACCTCGGTGTTCGCACAGCTCGGTGGACGCGGCCCCATCTCGCGTACCGAGGACGGCTTTGCATGGGGTACCGAGCTCCGGGCGACCGCTGGCGTCCAGGTGTCGTCGATCACGTCGTGGCTGTCGCTCCTGCTCTCGTCGGACGTGCAGTGGCGTGGTGGTGCCAGCGAGCCCGATCCGTTCTCGATGGGACGACTCACCAGCTCCAATGCTGGTGGAACGCAGTGGAGCCTGTCCCCTGCCCTGGTGATCGCCTTGTCAAGAGACCTTTCCGTGATCGCGGGGGCCCGGATCCCGCTGGTCATCGATGTCGTTGGCAACCAGCTCGTGCCCCAGACCGGTGGCTTCCTGGCGGTGTCATACACGCAGCGGATCTCGCCGCGTCGATCTCGGCCGGGTCCCGAGATTTCGCGTAACTCGGGGCTGATCACCGTCGTAGACTACTGGGCTACCTGGTGTGCACCGTGTGTAGAGATTTCGCGCTCGCTCGACGCAGCGGCGTCGCGTTGGCCCGACGTCCGGATCGTCAAGGTCGACGCGACCGAGTGGCCGAGCGAAACGGCGCCACAGCTGCCGGCCGGTGCCACCGGGCTACCGGCGATCGAAATCTTCGACCAGGCCGGAAACCGGATCGTTCTGCTCGTCGGCACCGCAGCGCTGCGAGTCGTCGAGACCGTCGACAAGCTGCGGGCGTCCAAGCCTGCAGGCGCTCCACCATGACTGGAAGGATTCCACGATGACGAAGCAATCGCCCGTGCTCATGTTCTCGCTTGCCTCGGCGCTCCTCCTGGGATGCGCTGAGCCGACTCCTTCTGGCTCGTCCCCGGATGCGCCGATCGGTACGGTCGACGCACCGATCGGAGTGAGCATGTTGCCGCGCTGGTCGCTCGAGGATGTTCAGCCCGCCAGCCCACGGGTCGGGCAGACCTACGGCCTCGACACGTTCACGGGAAAGATCATCGTCGTCTCCCTGCTCGAGGGTTTTTGAAGTGCCTGCCGGTCCCAGTCTGGGACCCTTCAAACGTTGTCCGACGCGCTCGTCGCGGAGGGATATCCCGTGCAGTTCGTGACGCTCTCCGATGCGAATGCGTCGGACTTCGAGTCTCGAGTCTCGATGCCGATCTTTCGCGACCCGACCCCGGGTCGAGCTGCATGGATCGAGATGCAGGCCGGCGCCGTCAAGCACGACACGTTCGTGTTCAACAAGTCCGGGGTGAGGACCCTGTTCTGGGACGCGAGCGCGCGAAACTTCAACGCGCTCAGCGCCGATCTGCGTGCAGCGGTCGAGGCGATCGGACGGTAGAGCGAACCGTAGATCGAACGTTCCGTCAGCGCGGGCTCACAGGTCGACGAACGTCCACCTGCATGTCGTGGTGACGAGCTCGATGAAGGACCGGACCTTCGCGGACAGCAACCGGGCCGTCGGGTAGACGATCTGGATCGGCAACGGAGGCGGTTCGTAGTCCACGAGCAGGATGCGGAGCCGCTTGGCGCGGACCGCGTCGGCGACTTGATAGGACAGCGCCATGGTCAGCCCGCCGCCGAGCTCCGCGTGCCCGATCGCGGCGTCGGCGCTGTTCGTCACATACCTCGGCTGAAACGCGACGCGATGGTCGCGACCGTCTCGGCCAAAGCGCCACTCCGCCGTGGAGCTCAGCGCCGTGAACTGGATGATGTCGTGCGCCGCGATGTCCGCGGGGGTTCGGGGGATCTTGCGTCGTGCGAGGTACGCGGGAGATGCGACGACGACCCGCCGCGTCGCACCGACCGCGCGCGCGACCTGGCTCGAGTCGTCGAGGATCCCGATCCGCACCGCCGCGTCGATGCCATCGTCGATGAGGTTGACCATGCGATCTGCCAGCGTCAGCTCGCCGATGACCGCAGGATACTTGGACAGGTAGGCGCACATCACCGACGCGACGTGGAGCCGGCCGAAGACGTTGGGTGCGGACACCACGAGCCGCCCCGTCGGCGCAGTTCGATCGGCTTGCGCCGCTTCCTCTGCCTCGACGACGTCGCTCAAGATCCGACGCGCGCGTTCGAGGTAGCGCGCACCAGCATCGGTCAACGTCACCGAGCGCGTGGTCCGCTGCAGCAAGCGGGTGCCGAGCCGGGCTTCGAGCGCGGCGACGAGGCGCGTCACCCCGGACGGCGACAACCGCAGCCGCCGCGCCGCCTGGGCGAATCCCCGGTGGTCGGCGACGGCGACAAAGACAGCCATGGCGTCGAAGCGATCCATCCCATCATTGCAGAACGCGCAATGGTCAAGTGTCAAGTGGACGGATTGTTGTTCGAACGAGCGAGGCCCATGTTGCTCTAACACCGGGCACTTCTCGCCCGCACCAACCCGAGGAACCTGTCATGTCACGCATCCCCACGCCCGCGACGATCGATGGCTCCCCTGCTGCTGCCCAGCCGCTACTCGGCGCCGTGGAGAAGCAGCTCGGCAGCGTCCCAAACCTGTTTCGCATCATCGGCAACAGCCCCGCGGCCCTCGAGGGCTACCTCGGATTGAATGGCGCCCTGGGCAAGGGCGCGCTCGACGCGAAGACCCGCGAGCGCATCGCCCTCGCGGTCGCAGAGCTCAACGGCTGCGACTACTGCCTCTCCGCGCACAGCTACCTGGGCGCGCACCTTGCCAAGCTCGATCCCACCGAGCTGAACGCCAACCGCGACGGCTCCTCTGCCGATCCGAAGGCCGACGCGGCGCTGCGTCTCGCGACCCAGCTGGTGCGCGAGCGTGGCCACGTCACCGTCGCCGATCTCGACGCTGCGAAGGCAGCCGGATACAGCGACGCGGAGGTGGTCGAGATCATCGCCCACGTCGCGCTCAACACGCTGACCAACTACATCAACTCCGCGCTCGGCACCGACGTCGACTTCCCGAAGGTCGAGGCTCGCGCCGCCTATGCAGGCCAGTGTGCAGTCGCGATCTCGATGGGCGAGCGCGTGGCGTCCGACGCGACATCGGTGACCCGGCACGACGGGCGGACCTTCCGGTTCTCGAACCCCGAGGCCAAGGCGATGTACGATGCGGCGCCCGCCACGTACATCGGGAAGGCCGACGCCAACTGGCCGCGCCTCCGATGAGCACGTCCACGCCGGTGAGCCGACCACCGCTGCCGCCGTTCACTGCCGAGTCCGCCGCACGCAAGGCGCGGCTCGCCGAGGACGCCTGGAACAGTCGCGATCCCGTGCGCGTCGCGCTGGCCTACACCGAGGACAGCCAGTGGAGAAATCGCTCGGAGTTCTTCGTCGGACGCGCGGCGATCCAGGCGTTCCTGGCGCGCAAGTGGCACGGCGAGCTCGACTACCGGCTCATCAAGGAGGTCTGGGCGTTCGCAGGAAACCGGATCGCCGTTCGGTTCGTCTACGAGAGTGCCGACGAACGACATGGTTGGTCCCGTGCTCACGGAAACGAGCAGTGGGAGTTCGACGAGCACGGCCTCATGCGGCGACGCGAGGCGAGCATCAACGACGTCCGCATCAACGAGGACCAGCGCCAGTTCCGCTGGCCGCTCGGACCGCGGCCCGACGATCACCCCGGGCTCACCGAGCTCGGCTTGTAAGGAGGCTCGATGGCAGACAAGCACGCGTCGAGCGACATCGCGTTCACGGACACCGTCAAGGCACTGCAAGCTCGCCACGGATCTCGCACCGCCTACGCGCGCATGGAGCAGGGAGGAGGCTGGGAGACCACGATCACCCCAGACGTCGCGGCGTTCATCGGTGATCAGACGAGCTGCTTCGTCGCCACGGTCAACGCCAAGGGCCAGCCGTACATCCAGCACCGAGGCGGACCAAAGGGCTTCCTCAAGATCATCGACGACCACACGCTGGGGTTCGCGGACTTCCGCGGCAACCGCCAGTACATCTCGGTCGGCAACCTCCAGGAGAATCCGAAGGTGCACCTGTTCCTGATCGACTACGGGCACCGGCGTCGGGTCAAGATCTGGGGCGAGGCAACGGTCGTCGAGGACGACCCCGAGCTGCTGACGAGCCTCGCGAACGCAACATACGACGGCACGCCCGAGCGCGCGATCGTCATCCGAGTTGCCGCTTGGGACGCCAACTGTCCCCAGCACATCCCGCAGCGTCTCGAAGCGGCAGACGTCGCCGCAGCGCTGGCCGCGCGTGACGCTCGGATCGCAGCGCTCGAGGCACGCGTCGCCGAGCTCTCACGTCTGGAGCGTTGAGCGACGTACGGTTCTCGACGGTCACGATACGTAGACCGGCGACCAAATGCCGAAGGCTTCGCTGGAGGAGAGCGAAGCCTTTCGGCCGTCTAAGTCGTGCGCGAAGGGGGACTCGAACCCCGTGAAGACGAGCCCGCATCAACTTGAGTCACGTGGCCTTGCAGTCGTCTTCACGGGTTAGCTCGAGTCTCCGTCCGTCGCCGTCCGGCCTGATCCGGCCAGTTCGGCCAGACCGTGGCAGTTTCTTGCCACGCGTTCAGGGAGCGCTCTCCTCGACCAGATGCGTCGTTCCGCGGGCCGGATCCAAGTCTTAACTCGCTGAAGAATTCATTCCGACGACGCCGTCGATCCCGGACGAGATCCGCAAGCTACGTAGCTGTGAGCGCGAACCATCAGCCCAATGAGCTCAGGTCGACTGCGAACGTCGGCTCGCCGAACTTGTTCTTGACGACGATCGTCTCGCCTTCGAGCACGACCTCCTTGAACTGGTACGCGAAGATGAGCTCGTCTGGCTGGGTTTCGAGGATCGGCTGTTCGAAGACCGTGTCGCCTTTCCGCTCCAGCTTGAGCGTCAAGACGAATCGCTCCGTGTCGAGAGTGCACAGCAGCGACGCGCGGAGTCCGACGCCACGGAGCAGTTTCTTCTGATGCGTCCACTCGTTGCGGTAGCCGCCGTGTCGGAACTTCTCGATTGCTGCCTTGATGTCTGACAACGGAATCTTGTGGTGACGGGCGCACTTTTCTAGCCCCTCCAACAGCATTCCGATGAAGAACTCGTGGTGGGCGTTCGCGCCGAGCGAGTTGTAGCGTTCTTCATCGAAGGCCACGGAAGGAACTGCAGCGTTCTCCGACATGATCGGACACAACTCTTCGGGTCGATGGCGTCCTTGGACGCAGATCTTGTTGAATCCGAGCGCATCAAACTTCAGTTCGTGAAGCCGTCGCTCGATGAAGTTGCATAGGTACCGATTCTTGAAGTCAAATGACGACCCCAGTTCTCCGGGATACTCTTCGGGACGCAGGTAGAGGAAGACGTACTTTAGTCGCATCACGGCCTCGAGTGCTTCGCTCGATCAAGTAGGTGGCCGGCTGCGCGTAGCTGATCAGCATTGGCGGGCGAACTGATCAGCGCAGCGAGCTCACCCCCATGGTGAAGATCGGCTCGCCGAACTTATTCTTGACGACGATTGTTTCGCCCTCCAGTACGACCTCCTTGAACTGATACGCGAAGATGATCTCGTCTGGCAGGGTCTTGAGGAGCGGCTGTTCGAAGACTGTCGTGCCCTGTCGCTCCAACCTGAGCGTCAAGACGAACTTCTCGATGTCGAGACTGCAGAGCAGCGACGCTTGGAGTCCGACGCCACGGAGCAGTTTCTTCTGATGCGTCCACTCGTTGCGGTAGCCACCCTCTCGGAACAGCACGATCGCTGCCTTCATTTCCGACAGCGGAATCTTGTGATGACGGGCGCACTTCTCTAGCCCCTCCAGCAGCATTCCGATGAAGAACTCGTGGTGGTCGCTTGGGCCAAGGGACTCGTACCGTCGTTGATCGAAGGCCACCGAAGGAACTGCAGCCTTCTCCGACAGGATCGGACACGACTCTTCGGGTCGATGCCGTCCTTCGATGCAGATCTTGTTGAATCCGTGTGCATCAAACTTCAGTTCCTGAAGCCGGCGCCGCAGGAAGTTGCAGAGGTAGCGTGTCTTGAAGCCGAATGGTGTCGCCAGTTCAGGCGGGTACTCCTCGAGATGCAGGTAGACGTAGATATTCTGGAGACGCATCACGGCACCGAGTGCTTCTTAGGATCACGAAGGTGGCCGGCAGCGCGCAGCTTCGCAGCGTTCTTGATTTCCCATTCCAGGATTCGCTGTCGCGCTCCGGGACCCGCAGGAACCTCGATCTTCACCTGAGGTTCATGCCTTCCCGGCTGCCCGGCGTCGCGGTCCCACTTGTTGGCCTGCTTGTTTGCGCGACTCGATCCTCCGCTGAGCGTTCTCGCACCACCGCTCACGCCAGTCTTCGCCCACGTCAGGAGCACGTTGTCCCAAACTTGGTAGCCGTGTTGAGCGCGCTCGCTCGACCGCGAGTTGCCCTGTACAGGCGGCGCCGGGCCATATACCGGAGTCGCATGCGGCGGCGGTGCGGGCGACGGGTCCCGCATGCTCAGAGCACGAGCAAGAAGGTCAGCGCGCATGCTCGCAGCGAGGTCTGCCCCGGTATTAGGGCCGCTCGGTCCACCTCCGCTTCGTCCACCCCCGCTCCGTCCACCACCACCGGTGGCAGGGCCCATGGTGACCTGCTGCGCGTTGCCTCCTATCGAGTTCTGCGGGCCACCTCGCACGGGGCTCCAAGCCGCTCCACGTTGTGGCCCGGGCTTGGCAGCGCGTTGCGGCGGTAACGGTGCCAGTGGTGGCGGTTTTACGCGCGAGGACGGGGCTGCTCGGGCCATCGAAAGCCCCTTCGACCGACCGTCTGGATCCGTGTAGAGGATCGGACTGTGTCCCGCAAACGCGCCAGGCGACATCAACGTTAGGTCGTCGAGAGCCGACTCGGGCGAATCGACGAACGCCGGATCGACACCGAGCCAGAGGCTCATGCGCGGGTCGTAGAACCGCTCGCCGAAATCGTAGAACCCCGTATCGGCATCGATCGGCTTGCCGTTGAACAGGTAGCCGTTGATCGGATTCTTCGGCCCCGATTGAATCCACGCCTGGCCGTCAGGGAAATAGTCGTGCGCGTCGTTGAGCGTCCCGTCGACTCGTGAGACTGCAGCGGTCGAGCCGAGATGATCGGAATGGAAGTAGAACGGCGTCCCCGGTTGGGTCGGAACGCCAGGAGTCGCGGTGTTCGTGTAGCTCTTGAGCACGGTCGCCACGCGGATCTCCCCGGCGAACACGTGTTTCTGTCCTTGGTTCGTGCCGTCGACGTCGTACAGAGGGCTTGCGAAGACCGTGATGCCGGTCTGTCCTTCGCGAAGCACGCGCAAGCCTGAGTCGTCGTAGACATTGCGCTGGTTGGCGCCCTGGCCGGTGACGTGAACGAGCCGGCCGTCGTCATCCCAGACGTAGTCCTGAACCGAGCCGGTGCTGAGCGTCTCGCGGGCGAGGAGATTGCCGGATGGATCGTAGGTCAGTGCGCTATCGCCCGCGCGGCTCGGCAAGTGAGGCCTGCCGCTCTCGTACACGTACGCAGAGTCGAAGTTGGTTGCGATCGGGTTCTGCGCGTTGCTGCCCCCATTGTTCGAGACAAGGTGGACGAGCTCTTTGTGCGCGAGGTTGTGACTGGGCGTGTACGTGAACCCCAACTCATAGCTCGTCGTCTTGCTCGGCGAGATCGAGCCACCACCTACTGCGCGGATCAGCCGATCAACGCCGTCGTAGGTAAACGCCGCCGAAGTATCGCCAGGCAAATGGCCGTTGGATGGGCGAGTCGCAAGGGTGTTGGCGATGCCCGTCGGGTTTCCGCCGAGATCATAGCTGTAGTGGAGATCCTGAACGCGTGGGCCAGGCGTCGACGGCGAGGAGCCAGGTAGGATCGTCGTGGCCGAGGCCAGCCGGACGCGTGCCGGATCGAACGACCAGGTCGAGACCGCCCCATTGCCAAACCGCAAGCGCGTGCGATTGCCGAACACATCGTAGCGGAGCTCCGAGGCGTAGGTCCGGGTCCACCCGGCGCCAGCGCCGGTAACCGCGGATAGCATCCCGGCCGCGTCGTAGCTGTTCGAGACCGTTTCGCCGTCAGGATAGACGACGCGGAGCGGGTGTCCGAGGGAGTCGTGGGTGAACGCGAACGCAAACTGCTTTGGTGCCTGGCTGGGAGACGCCGGGTCGACGACGGTGCGGAGGGTCCGTCGGATCTCGCCCATCGCGCCGTACGTGTGCTTTCGGGAACCGGTCTCATCACTGACTTCGGTGATGCGTCCGGCGCCAAAATCCGGAGCCCCAGCGGCGCTCGGCGAGCCGTACACGTACGCGACATCAGGCTTCGACGGATACTCGATTCGTGAGAGCCGATCGCGGTCGTAGACGAACGCGACCTCGGTGCCCGCGCCCAACGCACGGTGATTCGGCTCGATCAGCGCGACGCGGTTCCCCATCAAGTCGAACCGCTGCTCGACGAGTCCGGTGTCCGGGTTGGCGAGCGAGGTTCTCAGGCCACGCAGGTCGTACCCGAGCGCGGTTACGTTGCCCTCGGCGTCGGTGATCCGGGCCAGCTCGCCCGTGGCGAGGTAGTCGTACGCCGTGATCGACGACGTTGAGGCGCTCGGGTGCTCGACGTAGCTCCGGGTCCGATCAACGTGATCCGTGAACGTCTCGCGCACCTGGTGGTTGGCATCCTCCTCGCGCGCGAGGAACCGGAGCGCGCCACCCGCGCTGGGAGCCGGATCTAGCGCAATCGCGAACGCCGTCGTCTCGGTCGCACCGTCCGGATAGGTGGTCGAGACCACCCGGTCGAGCGCGTCGTAGATCACCGCGGTCGTCGCGGTCGGCTGGAGCGCAGCGAACGCCGAGCTTGCTCCCGATCCTGGCGTGAAGAACGGATGATAGGTCCGCGTCACCCGACCGACGGTATCGCGCGCGAGCGCACCGCTCGTCGTCATGCCGGTCACACCTGCGACGACGGACGTCTCGCGCAACGCGATCGGGCGGCCAAGGCCATCGATGAAGGTCACCTTCGTTATCGGCGCGGGCGGTGCCTCGTTGTAGTCACTGGGTGCTGACGAGCGCGTCGTGGTGACCGCGCGAGGCGGCGCAGCGGTCGCTTCGTATTCGATCGAGATCGCGGGCATCGCCACGTCGTACGGTCCCGACACGGTCGCGAGGCGACCGAAGCTGTCGAGCGTGCGGGACAGCTGCGCACCATTCGTGTCGATCTCGACGAGGGCGACGCCGAACGCAAGATCGTAACTTGCCGTCGATGTGTATCCGAAGTCGTCGCTTACCCGGATCGGGAACTGTTGGGTTTGTGCATCGTATTCGATGCGAATTGTCTGGCTGTCACCTCTGTTGTTGGGCGGTGTGGTCACCTCGACCAGGTTGCCGGCGCTGTCGTATCCGAGCACCGTCGTGGCGATGCCGATGCCGGTGTCGACACCGACCGCCGTCAGGTCGCCCAGCGCGTTGTACGTCCCGCCGCGCGACCGCAGCACCGGACCGCTCGCGGATCCGCCGCGCACCACGAGGGTCGCGGACTTGCCGACAATCCAGCTCGCGGCATTCGTGTGGTAGGTCGCCGCGGCGAAGACGTCGTCCGAGGCAATCGAATCGTCGCCTTCATCGATGGACGCAAGCACATTGCCGAAGCGGTCGTGGACAAGGTCCCGCGTCACACGCGTCTTGGTTGCGACGCCGCCCTCCGCGCGCAGATCGTCCTCGCGCACGGCGACGACGAACAACGACATGCATCCCTCGACGGTGAGCAGCGGGTGCAAACCCTCGATGCACTGGAGAGTCGGGCCGATGGCTGTCTCGGTTGCGTCCCGGACCGCTTGGATGTCGTGCTGGATCGCCTGGCGATGGAACAGCCGATCGAGGCTGTCGCGCCGGGTTTCGCTCTGAACGCGCCCGTGTAGCGGATACGTCGAGTTCTCGTACCGCGTCTCGACCGAGGTTCCGTCCGCGCGACGCGTGGTCACCTTGCCGAACCCGAAGAACTCCTTTTCGCCGCGATGGAGGAAGCCGTTCTCATAGGCCATCGTCGTGACGAGGTTGGGGCTAGCGAACGCCGAGCCTAGGTCGACGCCATCGTCGACCTCGACCCGCGTGAGCACGTGCCGACTGTTTGGATCGGCGACGGTGTTGCCGACGCGGGTGTAGTCGAGCGTGAACGTTCCGCCGAGCGGGCGGTGGACGGTCTTGAGCAAGTTCGCACGCCCGGTGAGCTGGTTGCGCTTGACGTAGATCGTTGGGGTTCCGCCGACCGTCTGCCTGCGGAGCACGTGCTCGGGGGCGCCGTCACCGTCGAGGTCCACGA
>JANOPP010000600.1:0-5513 GCA_031421915.1 Myxococcales bacterium
ATGTCGATCCCCGTCGGCAAGGACATCGGCCTCGAGGCGCATCCGGAGACCGATCAGTTCCTGCGACTCGACGCTGGCCGTGGCCGGGTCCAGATGGGAGCAGCGAAAGACAAACTGACGTTCGAACAGGAAGTGTCGGACGGCTGGTGTGTCCTGGTTCCGGCGGGGACGTGGCACAACATCACCAATACGGGCACGGCTCCGATGCAGGTCTACACGATCTACGCGCCCGCCCATCACAAACCCGGCAACGTGCAGGCGACGGCGGCAGCGGCGGCAGCTGACAAGGACGACGAGCCAGCGACCTGGTCGGTGCAGCCACGGCATGCGCCCGACAAACACGGTTAAAAGCGTCAACCGTACGCGCGCGACGAGGTGACCGTCTGTCCACGTAGCGTGGGATCTCCAGTCGTCTGCAGACGCGTGTTGGCGGCCGTGTTGCCATCCGGATCGATTGTCCGGCCACCTCGACGCGGTACCCTCCTGCGAGTGATGTTGCGGTTCACCGCGCTGCTCGTGCTCGCGGGATGCGGGCGCGTGGGGTTCGGAACGTCGGAGATCGATGCTGCCGTCGACAGTCCCACCGACGTAGCCGCCGGCCACGACGAGGACAAAGACGGCGTCCCCGACCTCGAGGACACCTGCCCACACCTCGGCGGCGCGCAGACCGACAGCGACGGCGACAGGGTCGGCGATCTCTGCGATCCGAGCCCGATGATACCGGGCGACACGATCGCGTTGTTCGCCACGATGGGTCCCGGCGACCAGCCGTTCTCTCTCGGCGGCGGCGATCTGAGTGCGGTCTTCACCCAGAAGCCGGATGCTCTTCGCTTCGATGGTGACATCGGCATCGACGGCAACCTCTACGGCAACCTCCAGTTCCCGATGACCCTCGGCAACGTGCGTGTCGCGCTTGGCATCGACCTGCTCGCAGTCGTGAGAGGCTCGGCCAGCAACCAGAACCAGATCGCGCTCGCGGCGGCGGATCAGGCACCGACCCAGTTCGTCGAGATCAACCAGATTCCCGGCATGTTCGACAACGCAGCGGTGATGTTGTTCGACGGCACGACCTACGTCGTCTCCGACGCACGTGATCTGGCGCTGGGCATCCATCCCGGCGCGCTGTTCTTGCAGACCACGCAACGGGTCGGGCAAGGCGTCCGGTTGGACGCCGGATGGCCCGGCGAGATGTACGTCGCCGAGGTGATGAACGCTGTGTATCAGGGCGCCGTGCGTATCGAGATGAACGTCAACAACGTGCACTTCGACATTCACTACCTCATCGTGATCACGTCGCCGTGACTCAGCGCTTGAGCTTGATCAGCATCGAGAGGATCGCGCGGTGCTTGCGGGTGTACGGCGGGTAGAACAGGTCGAGGATCGGTAGCCGCGGATTCGTGAACACCGGCCGCAGCTTCGAGACCTCGAGGAATCCCTCGTAGCCGTGGTACTGACCCATCCCGCTCGCGCCGATTCCGCCGAACGGCATGTCGTGCTGCGCGACGTGCAGCATGCAGTTGTTGACGGTGACGCCGCCCGAGATCGTCGCGCGGAGGACGCGCTCCTCGGTCTCCTTGTCGTGGGTGAACAGGTAGAAGCCGAGCGGACGGTCCTTGCTGTTGACGTACGCGATCGCCTCGTCGAGCGTCTTGTACGTCTTCACGGGGAGCAGCGGCCCGAAGATCTCGTTCTGCATCACGACCATGTCGTCGCGAACGTCGAGGAGGAGGTGCGGTGGGATCTTCCGCAGCTGATCGTTGAAGGTCGCGGAGGGGACGAGCGGCACGATCGTCGCGCCCTTGGTCTGCGCATCGTCGAGGGTGGCGCGCAGGCGGTCGTACGACTTCTTGTCGATCACGGACGTGTACTGCGGCGAGTCCGTGTCGGGATAGCGGCTCGGCATGATCCGCTGGGCGGCCGCCACGAACGCATCGCGCTTGGCCTCGGGGACCAGCACGTAGTCGGGCGCGAGGCAGGTCTGGCCGGCGTTGAGGTACTTCGCGTAGAGGATGCGAGAAGCTGCCTCGTCGACATCCTCGAAGTCGTCGCAGAGGATCGTCGGCGACTTGCCACCGAGCTCGAGCGTGACGGGGGTCAGGTTCTCGGCGGCGGCGCGCATCACCGTGCGGCCCGCGTCAGCCGAGCCGGTGAAGATGAGGTGGTCGTACGGCAGCGAGGAGAAGTCCTGCGCCCGGACGCCGGGCAGGATCGCGAGGACGTCCTCGGAGAAGGCGTCGCGGAACTTGGTGGCGAGGAGGCGGCAGAGGTTTTGCGAGCTCGACGCCATCTTGATCATCACGCGGTTCCCCGCGGCCAGGACGCTCGTGAGCGGGCTCACCGTCAGGAACAGCGGGTAGTTCCACGGCGACACGATGCCGACGACGCCCTTGGGCATCGGCTCCACGCGATTTTTGCCGGTGGCAAACACGAGCGAGACGTCGCGCTTCTGCGGCGCCATCCACTTCTTGAGGCGCTTGGTCGCGTCGCGGATGCCATCTACGCTGGTGAACACCTCGGCGGCCATCGTCTCCTCGTAGGCGCGATGGCCGAAGTCCGCCGTGATCGCCTCCGCGATCGCCTTCGCGTTGTCGACGAGCAGGCGATCGAGCGTACGGAGGTGGGCGATCCGCTCGTCGTAGCTCGGATACGGCGCGCGACGGTAGGCCTCGCGCTGCAGCTTGAAGACCCGCTGGGCCTCGTTCTCGACGGTATCGACGGTGCGAGTCTGTGCGGTCTGGGCCATGGGGTTCCTCGGGTACACCTTGGCATGCCAGCGGACCGTTCGACGGCTGTAACCAACGGTCGTCTCGCAGTCTCAAAGGGCCGTCCATGAAGACATCCAGCATGAAGCGCCTCTCACTCATCCTCGCTCTCACCCTCGCCGCGTGTGGTGGTTCCGACAAGCCCGCCACCATGACTCCGACGACGACCATGGCGGCAGCGTCGGCCGACATCGTCGACACCGCGATCGCCGCGGGCTCGTTCAAGACGCTCGTCGCGGCCGTCGAGGCCGGTGGCCTCGTCGATACCCTCAAGGGCCCGGGCCCGTTCACCGTGTTCGCGCCGACCGACGAGGCATTCGCGAAGCTCCCCGCCGGCACCGTCGAAGCGTTGCTCGCCGACAAGACCAAGCTCGTCGCGGTGCTCACGTATCACGTGGTCGCGGGCAACGTGTCGTCCACGGATGTCGCCGGCATGACCGAGGCGGCCACGGTGCAGGGCGGCAAGATCAAGATCGACGCGTCTGCGGGCGTCAAGATCAACAACGCGACCGTCATCAAGGCCGACATCGCCACGTCGAACGGCGTGATCCACGTGATCGACACCGTCCTGATGCCGCAGTGATCACGACGAGGTGAGTGCGGCTCGCGCGGTGCGGAGGGTCTCGGCCGAGCGGTGAAGCGCATCGCGCTCCGCCTCGTCTAGATCGGGCGAGATCACGTCGACGGCACCGTCGCGCCCGACGATCGCGGGTAGTGACATCGCGAGCCCGACGCCGTCCTGGAGGCGAGAGACCGTGAGCACGCGGCGCTCGTCGCGCAGCGCCCAGCGCAACATCGCGGCGGTCGCCAGGCCGATCGCGTGGTTGGTGGCGCCCTTGCGGCGAATGATCTCGTAGGCGGCGCGCCGGACTTCGGTCGCGATCGCGGCTTCGCGGTCCGCGCTCCAGCCCGGCCATCGCCGGAGGGCAACGCCACCGATCTGCGCGGATGACCACGCGATAACCTCCGAGTCGCCGTGCTCGCCGAGCACGTGGGCGTGGACCGAGCGTGGATCGAGCGCGAGCTCGCGTCCGATGACGTGGCGGAGGCGTGCGGTGTCGAGCAGGGTGCCCGTGCCGATCACCCGAGCGGGCGCGAGGCCCGAGTGCTCGCACGCGATCTGGGTCAGAAGATCGACGGGATTGGAGACGATCACGAGGAGTCCGGACAGGCGGGCGAGCCGCCGTGCGAGGTCGCTGATCACGCTAGCGTTGTCGCGCAACAGGTCGAGTCGGGTCTCGTCGGCGCGACCGTTGCGGCCGGCCGCGATCACGACGGCATCGCAGTCGAGCATGTCCTCGACGCCGGCCACCCGGATGCGGGCGGATGGGTAGAAGGCTGCACCGTGCGCGAGGTCGAGCACCTCGCCTTCTGCCGTCTCGGTGTGGAGATCGTGAACGAGAAGCTCGCGGGCGATGCCCTGCTGGAGGATGGACACCGCGACGCTGGTCCCGACACGCCCCATACCGATCACGCCGATCTTCATGGCGCGACAGTGCCCGAGATCGGGCCGAAGATCACGAAGGGCACCCAGGGCAGCGCGTGACCGTCACTCGCGTGAAGTGACCCCTACTCGGCCAGCGGCGCACATCGCAACCACGTGTTCATCGATCCAGCCCGCGGGGCCGCTGGCCTTCTCGTCGAGGCGGGTCATCAGCGTGATGACCTGCCATGCCTGGATCTCGGCGTGCGCCGGTCGGACGCCGAGGACGGAGGTGAACAGGAGGACGGCGAGGAGGTACTTCACGGTGAGCTCACTCCGCGGCGGCGATCTGCGCCTTGATGAAGGCGAGCGCCTTCGGAAGCTGACTCGCGAGCTCGGGCTGAGTGACGAGGTTCTGCTGGACGATGCCCTCGATGCGGAAGCTCGTCGCGCTGCTGGTGTCGGCGGACACGGCGCAGAGAGTCTTGGCCAGGCCCATCGCGAGCGGTGGGTGGACGGCGAGCATCTCGGCGCGTGATTCGATCGCCTTCTCGAGCGCGTCGGCGTCGGCGACGATGTCATGCACGAGGCCCCACGCCGCGCCGGTCTTGGCCTTGACCATTCGGCCAGTCAGGATCAGCTCGCGGGCGCGCGATTCGCCGACGGCGCGGATGAGGCGCGTCGTGCCGCCGACATCGGGGACGAGGCCAAACGCGATCTCGGGCAGGCCCATCACGCAGTCCGCGGTGGCGATCCGGATGTCCGCGGCGAGCGCGAGCTCGAGCGCCATGCCGACACAGACGCCGTGGAGGGCGCAGATGATCGGCTTCTGCAGGCGCGCCATCTTGTGGAAGTTGTCCTGCAGCTGATGGAGCAGGTGGAGGAACGGCGTCTTCTGGGTCGCCTGGGCGACCTCGACGAGGAGCATGTGGTCGATGCCGCTCGAGAACACGGAGCCCTTGCCGCGGATCACGACGACGCGGCACGTGGGGTCGGAGGCGATCTCGTCGAGCGCGGCGCCGAACGCGCGCATGAGCTCGCCATCGAGTGCGTTGCGCTTGGCTTCGCGTGCGAGCCAGACAGTGGTGACGGCGCCGGCGCGGTCGACGTGAATGGAAGACATGCGCGGAGAATACAGTCAGTCGGCGACGAGGTTCTTCCACTTCGTCAGGTAGCCTGCGAACAGCGGCGACACGGCGCGCTCGACGAGCTCGGCCCTCGTGATCGGTGGGCGCTTGATCTCGGCGTCCTTCGGCCAGTCCGGGTTGAGGATGCCGGCGCGCCCGAGCGCGATCACGTCGGCGCCGCGTGCGAGGGCCGCGGTCGCA
>JANOPP010000601.1:0-14264 GCA_031421915.1 Myxococcales bacterium
CCGCGCCGAAGCGCGCCGTGCCGAAGCGCGCCGCACCGAAGCGCGCCGTGCCGAAGCGCGCCGTGCCGAAGCGCGCCGCACCGAAGCGCGCCGTGCCGAAGCGCGCCGTGCCGAAGCGGACGCCGATCATTCCCGCCGTCCGCGTTCCATCGCCGCCGCCCGTTCCACCGCCGCCGCCCGTTCCACCCTGGCGCGAAGCACTTCGCGCCGAGCTCGCGAGCACCGGCGATCACTTCGGCAGCTACCTTCGCGGGCTGCGCGCGAGCGGCTGGGAGCATGCCGATACGCCCGAGCTTGCGGGCCTCGAGCACTGGGCCACCGAGCTCACCGCACGCGATCGGCTCGCCGGTATCGGCGCACTCGTGCGCGCCGCACACCATGGAGTCTCGCTGGCGATCGCCGCGGGCGGCATCGGCCTCGAGGGCATGGGCTTCGTCGCGTCGGAGTCCGTGGCGGAGGGCGCGCCCGTCGCGAAGCAGATCGCCCTCGCGGCCGCGTGGCTCGATGCGCCCGATGCGGTGCATCTCGACGCGGTCTCCGCGGGCACCGATCGCTCCCGCCGGATCCCGATCTGGGACGACGACCTCCGGCCGAGCGATGATCGCGCGCACTGGTGGTACCTCGACGTCGGCCAGTGCTGCTGCCACGCAATCCTGCGCACCAGCGGTGACCCGACCCGACCGAGCTACGACGCGTGGGATCCAGCGACCTGCGTCGGGCGCGGTCTCGTTGCCGTCGTTCGCGGACTGCGGCACAAGGGAGCAGACCTCGGCGCGCTGCTCGCGGAGCTTCGTCGAGCGATGATCGCCTAGCGCGTGGGGGCCGTCCGGCGATGCAGCCAGATCGCGAGCATGCAGCCGACCATGGATCCCAGGCCGTTGCGCCAGACGTCGGCGAGCGTGGTGAACCGGTGCGGCGTGATGAGCTGCGCCGCCTCGAGCACGACGCTGACTCCGAGTCCGAGCAGCAGGCTCTCGATCACGGCACGCCACCGGGCGACACGTCGCCACAGGCCGAAACCGAACCCGAGTGGCAGGAGCATCAGGAGGTTCAGCGCGAAGTCGCGATCCACGCGGATCGCGCCCCCGTAGGTGCGTGGAAACCATCGCCAGTCGATGCGGTCCCAGCGCCGCTCGATCCCGAACTGCGTGAGGTGGTAGCGGAACGGGTACTGCGTCGCCGCGATCGCGATCAGCACCGTGCCGAGGGCGATCGCCCGGCCGAGCCGTTCGATGGACGAGCGTTCAGGAGACGGCATCGGGCAGGCAGCCTCGATACGATACTCCGTGGCGCGCTAAGCTCGCGCGGTGTGGACGCTGATCATCACCACCGGCCTCATCGTGTGGGAAGTGGGGGTCGGCGTGGTCATTATTCTTCAGCGCCGATCGGCCGCCGCGACCCTCGCGTGGCTCTTCGCGCTCGCGTTCCTCCCGGTCGTCGGCCTCTTGATCTATCGCCTGATCGGGCCCCTGCGACTCGAGCGCAAGAAACTGCAGCGCACGATCAGTCGACGCGCCGTAGGGGAAGTGCTGCAGGCGCACGCGGCCCTCTCCAAGCAGGACGAGGAGCACCAGCAACTCGCGCGTGTCGGCATCAGCCTGGGAGAGGCCTCGCCACTGCGCGCCGAAGAGGTCGAGATCTTCCTCGATGGCAATTCGGCCTATGCCGCGCTCCTCGGCGCCGTCGCCGCCGCGGAGCATCACGTGCACCTCGAGTACTACATCTGGGAGCCCGACACGATCGGCACCGAGCTGCGCGATGCCTTGATCGATCGCGCGAAGGCGGGCGTGCAGGTGCGCATGATCGTCGACGGCACGGGCTCGAACAAGCTGAAGAAGAACTGGCTCACACCGCTGAAGGCAGCCGGCGTCGAGGTCGCGCTGTTCAATCCGGTCCGCCTGCGGTCGCTCCGGCTCCGGCGACCGGACTTCCGGACACATCGCAAGATCGTCGTGTGCGACGGCCACGTCGGCTTCACCGGCGGCATGAACATCACGGACTTCCACAGCGCGTCGCGAAGCAACGAGTACTGGCGTGACACGCACCTGCGGATCACGGGCGCCGCGGTGTGGGGACTCCAGCGCTTGTTCACCGAGGACTGGTACTTCGCCGCCGAGGCGATGTGCCCGGTCAACGACGACACCTTTCCGGCGCCGACGCAGGAAGGCGAGCACCTCGTTCAGATCCTCGGATCGGGACCCGACTCGAGCGCGTTCGCGATCCACAAGGCGCTATTCACCGCGATCAACCAGGCAACCGATCGGCTATGGATGACGACGCCGTACTTCGTTCCCGACGAGGGACTCTTGCTGGCGATCACGAGCGCCGCGCTACGCGACGTCGACGTCCGATTGATCGTGCCCAGGCGCGGAGACAGCCGACTCGTCGATCTGGCGGCGCGCAGCTACTTCCCCGAGCTTCTCGAGGTCGGCGTCCGGATCTACGAGTACGAGGCACGCTTCATTCACGCCAAGACCCTGGTGTGCGATCACGACGTCGCGATCATCGGGACCGCGAACCTCGACAACCGCAGCTTCCGGCTCAACTTCGAGGTCGCAGCGATCGTGTTCGGCGAGACCGCGGCCGCGACGCTGGCGAATGCGTTCACCGCCGATCTTCGCGACTGCCGGGAAGTCACCAGGAGCGACCTCGATCGACAGTCGCTCGCGCGCCGCTTCGGTCAGGCGAGTGCGCGGCTGATGTCGCCGTTACTCTAGCGCAGGTGTTTCTTGAAGAACGCGAGGGTGCGAGTCCACGCGAGCGTCGCCGCTGCCTCGTCGTAGCGCGGCGTGGTGTCGTTGTGGAACCCGTGCTGCGTGCTCGGATACGTGTACGCCTCGTACTTGATCTTGTTCGTCTTCAGCGCGGCCTCGTAGGCTGGCCACGCCGCATTAATCCGCTCGTCAGTCGCCGCAAAGTGAAGAAGGAGCCGAGCCTTGATCTTCTTCGCCTCGTCGTCGGTGACCCCCGAGCCGTAGAACGGCACCGCCGCAGCGAGCCACGGCAGCCGCGACGCGAGCAGGTTGCAGACGCCGCCACCGAAGCAGAACCCGATCGCGCCGACCTTGCCTGTGCCCTTCAGCGACTTCAGGTGCTCGGCCGCCGCGACCAGATCCTCGGTGCGCTTGGTGGCATCGAGCTTGGCGAACAGCTCGCGCCCTTTGTCCTCGTCGCCCGGATAGCCACCGAGCGGCGTCAGCGCGTCCGGGGCGAACGCACGGTAGCCCTCGACGGCGAGGCGGCGCGTCACATCCTCGATGTACGGATTGAGGCCGCGGTTCTCGTGAATCACGACGACACCGGGCAGCTTCGCCTTGGCCTTCACCTTGGCGGGCTGCGCGAGGTAGCCGCGCATCTCCCCGGAGCCGTTCGGTGACAGGTACGTCACGGACTCGATCTTGATCCGCACGTCGGTCGCTGCGACCTGGTCGGCCCACGCGAAGTTGGGTTGCAGGCTCTCGAGCATCGCGAGCGCCGTGATCCCGCCCACGGCGTACTTCGCGGCGCTGCAGAGGAAGTCGCGACGGCTGAGCGCGTTGTGGACATAGCCGTCGTAGAGCTCGAGGACCTCGGGGGGAAAGTCGCTCGCCTGCTTGCGATCCGTCGGTGCCATGTCGGCACGAATAGCATGGAAGAATGGAGCGTGCTCCACGCCTGCTCGTCGTGCTCGCCGCCGGCGGTACGACCGGCACGCAGAGCCCCGCGCAGCCCGATGCACCGGTCGAGCCCGACAGCCCGGTGGTGCCCGTCGAGTGTCAAAGCTGGTCCTCGAACAGCCCCGCGAGCTCCTTCTTGAACCGCTGCATCACCGACTCCGGCTTCTCGAAGCGCGCAGCCTCCTCGGCGGTGATCCGACGACTCGTCGCGAGATCCTGCTCGACGAACGTTCGCGCGAGCTGGTCGCTCAGGGTTGGATGCTCGTAGACGATCGCGGACTCGCTGTTGAGGCGCTCGCTGCGCGGATCGAGGTTGTACGAACCCACGAGGCTGAGCATCCGATCGACGACCACGAACTTCGCGTGGAGCAAGCCCTGCGTCGGCACGGGGTCCTTCGCGCGCTGGCCACGCCACTCCCAGATCTCGACGCCGGCGTCGCGGTTCGGACACGCCTTGACGCGGTCGCTGGTGTTGCCTGCCAGCAAGTCTGCGTAGTGACCGCGTCCGAGCAGGTTCATGCCAGGCGTATCCGACGTCTCTGCCCCATTGGTCAGCACGACCACCCGCACACATCGTTGCGCTGCGCGCTGGAGTGCCAGCTTGATCGACGGAGTGGGAACGAAGTACGCGTTCGCGATCAGGACCTCGTGCTTCGCCGACTCCAGCAGCTTTAGGTGCGCCTGCTGGATGTAGCTCTCGCGCAGGCGCGGCCGGCTCTGCAACACGCGGCAGCGAGCGCCCCGGAACTCGCGCGTCACCGGGCGCGCCTCGAGCGCTGCCACGGAGTGGCGCAGATCATCGCGCTGCTGGAACGAGATCGCGGGCGTCCCGGTGCGGCCCATGATCGCGCGCGTCGCCTCCCACGCCGCGTCGGTCATACCGCCGCGCTCCGCCTTGAGCGCCTTGAAGTGAGCGAAGTTGCGATCGAACATCGTCGTCAGATCGCCGAGCACCGCGCCCCGCACGACGACATCCTGATCGCGCCAGTAGCGCGGGACGTTCGCCGGATCGACGCGAAAGTACTCGTTCGCGATGTTGAGCCCGCCCATCACGGCCTGGGCGTCGGGCGTTCCCGCGTCAACGATCCAGACCTTCTCGTGATAGCGCTTGTTCGGATCCTGGTTCGACGACACGAACGGAACCGGCAGCTCGTTGACGAGCTGGAGGCCGACCGCCTCGTAGCCCTCCACCTCGATGCCGTGCTGCTTGAGGTCGAAGTACATCCACTGGGTCTGCAGCGACGGATTACTGGCGCCGTCGACGATGATGCGGACGTCGACGCCCTGCCCCTTCTTCTGCTTGAGCACCTCGGCGACCCGCAGCCCGGACTCGTCACCCGTGAAGATCAGGGTCTGGATCCGGATCGTGCGCTTGGCAGCGCCGAGCAGCTGCATCCGCGTCGCGAACGAATCCTCGCCGTTCGCGATCATCCCGATCTCGCATTCCGCCGGCGTTCGCACGGCGAACATCCCCGTCGCGCGAACCTCGGGCAGATCGCTGGCGACGAACTCGTTCACCGGGCCGAACACCGAGGTCCCCGACACGAAGTCGATCAGCTCGCGAGCCGACCGCTCGCGCGCACGTTGCGGCGACGAGCACGCCACCGTGACGGCCACCGCGGCGGCCGCCCGCCGCACGAACACGGGTATCGCCCTCATCTCCTCACGATATCGCGTCCGCGCCTCGCGTGAGGGCGAAGACGCCGACCGGGCGCGGCGGGGGCGCGACGCCGACCGTCCACTTGTCCATCGTGACGAGCCAGCCGTCCGCCTCCAGGGTCTCGAGCAGGCCCATGCTCTGACCGCGAAACGGATCGGAGAGCAGCACTGTTCCGGTCGGTGCGAGGTTGGTCTCGAAGATCCG
The DNA here is from genome assembly GCA_031421915.1 of Myxococcales bacterium. Lineage (GTDB taxonomy): Bacteria > Myxococcota_A > Polyangia > Haliangiales > Haliangiaceae > JABFXX01. The sequence goes on from JANOPP010000601.1 coordinate 5,521, forward strand.
CCGCAGGAACGGATGGAGGAGCTCCGTGTAGAGGATGTCCGAGCCAAGGATCAGATCGTAGAGCCCGGTATCGTCCCAGTCCGTCCAGTCGGCGATGCGGTGCTCGATGGTCGTGACGCCATTGCGCGCGGCGTTGCGCTCACAGACATGCAAGACGAGCTTCTGGCGATCGGTCTGCACCACGTGCGCACCGAGCCCCGCGGCGACGATGCCCGGCAGCCCCGTCCCCGCGCCGAGCTCGAGGATCCGCACCCCGGCGAGCGGACGCGTCGCCACCTCGTGCGCGAGCGCGATCGCAGCGGGCCAGAGCACCACGCCATAGGGCCGCTTCTGCGCACTCTCTCCCTTGAGGAAGGCCAGCTCCTCCTCGCGGCTGATCACCGCATCACTGTGGAGAATCGTCCACGTGCGGCCCCCGATCGTCAGCTCGACCTGCGCCAGGGGCAGATCGCCGGCGGTAGTCTCGAGGACCTCGGGCTCCGGTGGCATGCACCGAGTGTCGGTTAGACTGCCGCGCGATGGCCAGCGGCAGCATCGAGATCCGGGGCGCGACCGAGGTCTGCCCTGACCTTAGAGATGAAAGCCCTTGCCGTACTTGATCGCGGTCGCCGTCTTGTACTGACTCTCGAGCGTCACGATCACGGCATGGGCACCGACCTCGCACACGAGCGGTGCGAGAGCCTTCCGGAACGCGACCTGCTCCTTCGGCACCGCCCCGTTGTAGTGCTTGAACGTCCCGAGCTCCTCGAACGCTTCCTCGGGCGGAGACGTGAGCACGCTGAACTCGCAGCCGTTCGGGCCTGGCTGGCGCGGCACCTCGCCCTTCGTGGTCGCCGAGAATGTGTACGAGGTCGGCGAGCATCCCGCGCCGAGTGCAACCACCACGATCAACCGGTGCATACCGCGATCATACCGGCGAACTGCCTCGGCCGAGGCGTACCCCGAGGGCATCAGCGCTTCAGCTGGGTGATCTGGCGCATTCGAACCCTCCTGACGGGTCGCTTCCCTCCGCATGACGAAGTGCGACACCGGAGATCACCGGCTATTGTGGAGGTCTCGTCTCGGCCGTGATCGTCCACAGCGCGCTGAGCTGGTCGCGCAAGTTCGAGACCTCGGCAGCGAGTGATACGTGGTGCTCGGCCTCGGCAAGCAAGGCCGCGAGCTCGTCATGCCGCCCAGGCGCGAGGCGATCCGCGATCGCGATCAAGAGGAGCGTCACGGCCTCGGCGCGTTCGGGACCGACCGTCTGTTCGACGCGAGCAAACACCGCGAGGCCGCGGACCGCGTGGCGAGCCGTGCCGATCGCCTCTTGATGGGTCGTGCTGCTCGGCACGCGCACGGTGAGGTGGGTCGCGATCGGAAGCAGCGCCGTCGCGATCTCTTCGATGCTCGCCGCGGGCCCGAGCTCCTCTGCGACCGAGGCCAGCCGACGCGCGAAGCCCTTGAGGTCGTCGCCCTCGCAGCTCAGCGTGAACCCGAGCGAGACACCGTTCGCCCGGCGCTGGAGCGCGATCCAGCCGCGTGAGTGACCGGTCACCGGATCGATCGGATGCATCGCCATCCACAGCCGCTCGGCGGGGATCCAGTGCGGTGGATACTTGAACCTCGCCACATCGAGCACGAGCACCAGGTCTTTCTCCGCGTGGTAGCCGCCGATCGGCGAGAAATGACCGTTGCCGGCCTGATCGAGACCCGCACGATCATAGGACGCGATCACCACGCCATCGCCGCGGGCGGCGGCCATGAGGGAGGCCCGCCACGCCGCCTGGTCACTCGACTCCGCCCGGAACAAGCCGACCGCCGCTCCGTTGCACCGCGCAAGACAGGCCACCTCGTCGAGGTCGAGTCCACGCTTGCGCACCTGATCGAGCGAGACGCAGCAGTCGAGGAGCTCCTCGGAGAACCAGCGCCACGGTCCCTTCCACAGTCGCCCCGGATCGATCCCGAGTGCGTTGAGCGCGACCACGAGCGAGCCGAGTCCACAGAACTCCGGCTCCGCCTGGGTATGGAACTGCTCGGCGAGCCTGAAGTAGCCATCGAGTCCGCCGGATGCGAGCGCCTCGGCAAACAACTGCCGACCGGCAGTCGACGAGAACTCGATCGCATCGGTTGGCAGCGGTCGCCTGTAGAGCGTCTCGTCCATGTTGGGTCTAGTCTAGTGCCATGCCACGGAAAGGAAGCTGCCAGTGTGGGGCGCTCGGCTACGAAGTCGACGGTGACTTCGAGGGCGTCTGGATGTGTCACTGCTCGAACTGCCGCAAGGTCAGCGGGGGCATGGGCAATACCATCGTGATCGTACCGCGCGAACGCTTTCGCTGGCTCCGCGGCGAAGATCACCGGGTCACCTACGCGCTGCGGCCGACGTACACGATCACGCGCTGCAAGACCTGCGGCACGCCGCTGCCGGCCGAGGAGGACGAACGCCACGTCTACCTGACGGCCGGCACGCTCGATGATCCACTCGGCGCAGGGATCACGAACCACATCTTCTACGGTTCGAGAGGCGACTGGGATCGCGACGCTCACGACGCCCGCTACTTCGTCGAGAGATCATCGGGGCCGGAGCACCCATTCCCGGCGGTGGACGACATCGCGTAGAGGCTGGCAAAGGTTCGACCAAGCGTCGAAGATCTGTCACCCGCGACGCCTGTTTCTGCGGCGTTGCGCCGGGCACCACGCTTGCTCTGTCTGAAACCCCATGCAAGCCGCCCTCCTCCTCCTCCCTGCCCTCGTTGGTTGCACGTCGGAGAACGTCGCTCCGCTGGTCGAGTTCGGGCCGATGTCGGCCTGGATCTTGGTCGAGCTGGGCCCCGTCTCGGCGGAGAGTGGCCGTGACGTCAATCCACGGGTCGACGTCAGCTTCTCGCACGACAACCCGGACTGTCCGGTGCTCGACGACGACATCACGGCGTCGATCGACGGCGTGCGTCCAGACTCGTTCGAGCATGGCTACTACGACAGTGGATCGGGGTACAGCCATGACGACGGCCCGAACTGCCAACCACCGTTCTTCTCGATCGACCGGGTGCCGCCAGCGCAGCCGCGGTCGATCCTGCGACTCGCCGACGCGACGGCCGACCTCTCGCTCGAGGTCGATCGCCTGTTCGTGAATCCTGCGATGACACTCACGGCACCGCTCGCGCGCGGCCGGCTCTCCCACATCGACATCGCCGACGAACGCCCGATCACCAAGGTCGATGCCGAGTGGTGGGACGGAGATGAAACGTCGGCGACGATCTACGACGTCATGCCGACGCTCACGCCGGACGGCATCTCGTTTCGTATGCCGACGGAGATCAGTAGTGCGGGTCGGCTCGAGGTTCGCGTGGAGCTCGCGGCGCCGCAGCTCACGTGCAACGGATTCTCGAAGTGCTCGGTGACGATCAAGGGCTCCCAGACGTTCGAGGCGACGCTGCTGTAGTGAACGCGCTCGAAGGACACGTTGCCGATCGTAAACACCAACTGGTTCGAAGCGTTCGCGTGTTTCATCTGGGACGGAGGACGTCTTCCAGCAGCGGATCTATCCGTGGTCGTCGCCGCCGACCTCGACGACGTTTCGCGGTAGCCGACGGCATCGAGCCTTGGCTCCTGGCCGCGAACTGCGAAACGTCGGTGTGGTTCAAGCACGGCGGCCGCGCCCGCTCACGGATGGATGTACGTCGCCCCGATCTGCAGGGTGTGGTACGGCGCGGTTGGATGCGCGCGCATACCGGTGATGTAGTACTCGCCGGGCTGAAGGAACGTCGCGGCCGGGACGGTCAGCGAGCCCGTGTCGGGAACCATCATGCTGAAGAACGTGTTGTTCGTCCGGACGTCGGTGATGTCGACCGCCATGTCGCCGTGGTCACCGACGGGCGGCGTCCAGGTGAACTGGACGTTCGTTCCGGACGGCGCTGCGGCGAGCGTGAACACCGACGGCAACAGCCAGCGCTCCGTGTATGTCTCGCGTTCGGGCGCGGTCGTGTCGACCCGCAGGTCGATCGCGGTCATGTAAGGAATCTCTCTGGCAAAGATCCCGCCGGAGAGCACCCCAGCGATCGACGTTCCACCCTCCGGCGTGATCTCGACGGTGCCGGACATCTCCTCGCTCTCGGCCTCGCAGTGGCCGTGCACCAGGTAGCCGTCGACGACGTTCCGCGCGAAGACTTTCAGGTCGAGCGTCACCGGATCGCCGGTTCGAGCGTACGTGGAGCCGGGCCCCCACGACACTTCCGGGCCGAGCCCCTCATCCGGCATGCACTCGGGGCCACAACCCGCTGATACCCCACCGAGCCCGCAGAGAACACCCGTCAGCAACCAAGGACGCATGATCGAAGTATCACCGATCGGCGATCTCTTCGCTCGGGCACTGGCTTGGTGTGGATGCCGCCGCGACGTGAGAGCCTCGAGCAAGCTGATGGCGCTTGCGCGATACGCGCCCGATACCCGTGTGGAACAACCCGGGCGGCGCTGTGTCATCCCTACTCTGACTACGCGGATCGCGCGCGTCGAACGCGGTTGAGGTGCTCAGCGCTGTCGGCTCAGTTGGTGGTGCAGGCGGGCGCCACGCCGGTAAACGCGCTGATACAGAAGGCCATCGCATCGCAGCTGGCACACGTGCAGCGTGCTTGCTCCTGGCCGGTGCACACCCCGGTGCCGCAGCTCGACGTGGCGCAGGCCATCTCCCCCAGGCAGTCGTGCCCGTAGAGCTCCAGCTCGCGCATGATCAGGCTGTTGGGGTCATCGGTCGTGTTGATGCGGAAACGCCAGTAGCGAGCCGTCACCCCCGAGAACCCGAAGTCGTCCCACTTTGGATACATGGTACCCACGGCGGTGGTCTCCTGGGTCACACCTCCAGGGCAGCAGACCTCCGGGACCTCCGGGGTACACGCATCTCCAGCCACGCACCTCCAGGAGGCACGATTGCTACGCGCGTTGATCACCACCGCGCTGAAGTTGACGTTGTCATCGGACGCCAGGAGCGCCCAGGTGCCTGGCCGTTTGTTGAACCAGTCGCTAAGGAACCGGAGGCGGTTGACGAACTTTCTGGCTCCCAGATCGAAGTCGACGTTCGTCGCGCAGTTGTTCGCGGGGCACGAGTTCGAGGTCGAGGAGTTGTTGTCGCCGTCGATCCACTCGGCGCAGTCGATGAAATCGTTGGTACACGCTTGGATGGCCAGCTTCCCCTCCGGACAGGCTGCACAACTCGGTCCCGCCTGTCCCAGCGCGCACGTGCCAGCTTCGGGGCCCGCTTCGGGGCCCGCGTCGCGGTCGCTGCCGCCTGCAAGCGTGAACTGGCACGCGGTCAGGAGAAGCAGCGCTAGTGCCAGGCGCACCTTCCTTCGCTACCATGATCGGAAGAGAGAGGGCCAGCTCCTTCGTCGGTCGTGGCCTCCCTCTCCGTCCGCTTCAGCTCGAGGTCGATCCGGTCGGGGTTGAACGAGCGGGGTCGGATTCGCACGGCGTCCGCAGCGCAAACAGTCGGACAAGCAAACTGGTCGTTGGCCGACGGTCGATCCGCTCGCGACTCCGCGCGAAGATCAACCCGAGTCGGGTTCTTCTGGATCTTCTGGGAACGCCCTTCGTACCCAGGCCGTTTCAGAGGGTGAGCGTGAGTTGCGTGTAGACGTAGGTGGCGTTGCTCGTGCGTGTGTCGGGGGCGGACTTCGCGAACTGACCGCGCCGCAGATACGCAGCCCCGCCTTCGAGGCTCAGGTTCTTCGGCCATGGAGACCAGCGAACCATCGCCTCGATGTGCTCTCCGAGGAACGTGCCAGATTCGCCCGTCGAATCTCGTACCCCCGCCGTGGTCCAGGCGTCGGTGCGTGACGCGAGCCAGAACAAGCGGTAGCTCGCGAAGGCCTCGAGCTTCGACGACGGCGCGACCGAGATGCGAACGCCCGGCGTCTGGATGTTGCTGCGCGCGAAGGGTCCATAGATTCCTGTCGGCCCGAAGTCGAACCGCCGCGCGCCGAACAGCGGATCGAAACGCTCGAGCGAGCCATCCGCGGGATCCCGATCACCGCTGGCATAGTCATGCTGGAGTGCGAACCGCGGCTTCCACGGCATCACCGCGCTGATCCCGAGCTCTGCGTGCGACGACAGGGCGCGGTGATCGCGATCAACGGTGTCATCCATCGCGGTGGTCGTGCGCGAGCTGCCGAGCTGGGGGATCACTTCGAGATCGAAGTCCACCTTGCCGGTTGTGGGCTTCCGGAACCAGCGTGCGCCGACGGTAACGAGCTGGCGATTCCGGCTCGCGACATCGCCATCGCGCTCGTGAAAGCCAACGACGTACAGCTCCAGCTGCGTGCCGAATGCCAGCGTCGGCGAGCTGTAGGACCCGGACCAGAGCAGGGAATCGGTGCTCTCCTTATCCCGCGCGATCTCGTTGTCTCTCAGTGCATCGGGTTCGGACGGCAGGCGCGTGACCGGCACCACCACGAACGCGCGCGCAACGTGCTTGCCCGGGCTCGTCCACCGGCCATCCACTCCGGTGAAGCCGTTGATCGTGTTCCGGAAGCGATTTCGGGCGACGACGCGCCGCGTGCCGAGATCGACGGTGATGCGTCCAGCCCTGACTTCCAGGCTGTCATGTTCGGCAAACGCGCCCGTCGTGCGCACCCCGACGTACGCCTGGAGGATCTCCAGCGGGTTCACGAGTGTGGTGTTCAAGGGCGTCGAATCCGATGCGTACACGCGCGAATCCTCGAGCTCCAGCCCACCGAGGAACCAACGCGCCGACGCCTCGGCCATCACCAGCGTCCGGAACAGAAGCGCAGTCGCGTCGCCCTCCGCCTTTGCGCGGTAGTCGTTCTCGAGGTGCTCGAAGCGCGACTGTTGTTCGAGTCCGAGCTTGAGCCACGGTGGCGCTCCAACCGCCTTCTCGATGCGCCATGGCTTCGGATCCGCGACCGCAGGTCGTGCGCTCGCCGCGAGCACGAAGCCGAACAGGAGCAGCCATGGAGGCAGGAAGCGTCCTTGCAACACCGATGTGTTCTACGCGGTTCCACTGGAGTTCTCACTGCCCCTGGTGGCATGAAGCACTCATGGTGGCCTCGAAGCCCAAGCCGACGAAACCCCGGATCTACGAAGTAAGTTTTGCCTCCGTCTATCCGCTGTACATCAAGAAGGCCGAGGCAAAGGGTCGAACAAAGGCCGAGGTCGACCAGATCATCTGCTGGCTCACCGGGCACACGAACGCGAGCCTGAAGAAGGCGCTCACCGCGAACGCTAACGTCGAGACCTTCTACGGCGAGGCTCCCCGCTTCCAGCCCAACGCCACGTTGATCACGGGCGTTGTCTGCGGCGTCCGAGTCGAGGACATCGAGGACAAGACGATGCGCAGGCTGCGCTACCTCGACAAGCTCATCGACGAGCTCGCCAGAGGCAAGGCCATGGACAAGATCCTGCGCACGTAGCGGTGGTCTTCAATCGCTGGACAGGGTGGTTCCCGGATCAGCGAGCTCGACTGGCTTCGCTTCGCAGATCGCCCGCGCGACGGTGTCGTCGTCTTCCCCCGGGCAGATATTGATGATCTCGCAGACGCAGTAGCCGACGTCCTGCTGGGCGCCGCCGCACTGGACCTTCTGCGTATCGCACCACCCGATGTACGTGTCCCCAGTGGGACCGCCCCATTGCCGCTGACAGTAGTCCTGGCAGTCCACGCGGATCGGGTGGCCGATGCCCCCTGCGTGATCGTGACAGGGGAAGTCCTTGGCGAGGACCGCCGGGCCGGTCTCGATCAGGAACCCGTTCGTGTCGCACTTCTCCCAGATATCGCCGGCCGGTTGGTGCGAGGCGGCACCGCACTTGTTGTCCTTGCCATGGAACGGGTGACACTCCGGGACCTCCTCGGCGATGCCTTTCACCTCGAGGAAGTAGCCCGCCTTCGTAGGCAGTGGAAACGGACCCGGCAGCCCCGTGTCCTTGTCGGGGTGGTCGCCGTGCAGGAGGCCGTGCTCGTAGTCGTAGGCGACCCTGTGGTCGTGGCCATGCTCCGGGTCGTGGCCCTGGCCGAACTTGGCGTCCGGCTCGTTCGTCGGCGCGGACCCGACACAGCCAGCGAACAGTGCGACGAGTGGTAGAGCAAGCATCGTGGATTTCATGTCCGCACCAATCAGCAATGCGGGTGCCACGGGTAACTGGCGGACATCACCCGACGAGCTCGCGAACGCTCCGCGGGTCGGAGCCTGCTGTGCAGGCCAGAGCCCGCACCTTGCACCGCTGAGCTGCGCCCCGCGCACCTCGGCGTCACATGCAGGTAAGTGCGAACTGATAGAGCTCCTCTGCCCTCTCGTGACGGCTGACGCTGGCGGTGACATACAGCAGCGTCACGGTCTTGCCGCCGAGCGTGATGAGGACTTCGGTCTGCCCGTCGGCAAATTGCTCGCGATGCTCGAGATCACCGCCAGCGAACGCGCGCGCTGCATTCGCTCGCAGAGAGGCGAGCGTGTCCGCGGCGATCGGGAACGGCCCGCGAATGGGGGCACGACCCTGTCGGCACGTAGCCATTCCCTGCGCCAGATCGATCTCGACGGTCCAATCGCATTGGACCGCGGCTACGCTGACGACGATCCTATCTCCGCCGGGGTCGGCCACGAGCTCATGCTACCCGCACGGAACGCGCTCACCGGCAGCTCCGAAAGGCGAAACCGACGTTGCTCCGTAACTGTCCGAGCATCGACGTCGCCGTCGAGGAATCGCGGCGTTGCGCGGCTCAGGGCGTGGCGGCCGACGCGGAATCGTCCGGCGGTCGCCAGCGG
>JANOPP010000602.1:0-9719 GCA_031421915.1 Myxococcales bacterium
TCTGCCTCGTCGCGATCGCGGTGATCTTCCGCACCGGCTACAAGCTGAAGTCGTAGCTAGCAACCGTCGGCGAGGCCGACGAGCTCGCGCACGTCGTCGCACGGCAGCTCGGTCTCGCGATGGAGCAGGCGCGCCGCGAGCTCGAGGCTCTCGATCCGCGCGGCGGGATCCTTCGTCATCGACGCGGCTAGTGCCTCGCGGACGTGCGACGAGACATCGCTGCTGTGAAGCAAGATCGGGGTCATCCAGCTCATGGTGCGGTTCCTTCCTGATGCGTGGTGGTGGGGCCGGCTGCGCGAGTACGTTGCGCGATCGCGCTCATGCTCTCGAAGCCGCCCGCTCTGAAGCGTAGAACCAGCTGACGGATCTCCTGCTCGGAGCCCGCGACGAACGGACCGTGATGAACGAGCGGCTCGCGCTGCGGCTCGCCCGTGTAAAGGACGGCGCGTGCGCCGCGTGCACCCGCCGTGAAGGGACCGTGCGGGCGATTCGGCGTTCGGAGGTGGTCATGGCGTCGCGCTTTCTATCGGGCAGTCACTATCCCGTAGAAAGTAAGGTTAGGCTGACGCTGTCATCTGTCAAGTCACTTCCCTTTAGATAGTTCCGTGCCTATGATCAGGGCATGGCCAAGCCCGTCGACTCCCAGTGCCGCGCGTTCCAGTGCGCGATCGAGGTGCTCGGTCGGCCGTGGACGGCCCTCATCCTCAACGTCCTCCAGGCGGGCCCGCTCCGCTTCAGCGAGCTAGGCGAGGCGGCGAAGGGTCCGGGCGACAAGGTGTTGTCCGCCCGGCTCAAGGACCTCGAGGCGCGCGGCCTCGTCTCGCGAGCGGTCGACGCCGGTCCCCCGATCAAGGTGAGCTACGCGCTGACGAGCTCCGGTCGCAGCTTCCAGGAGGTCGCGATCGCGATCGAGAAGTGGGGCCGCGACATCCACGACGACGCGAAGCCGATCAAGCGCCGCGCGAAGCAGCGGGCCTGAGCCTCAGCGCTGGACCACGCCGCGTGCGGCGCGCTCGAACTGACTGCGCAGGTCGGCATTGACTGCGCTGACCGCGGACTGGTCGTTGGTCCCGGGACTCGATGTGAACGAGACACCGGCGCTGTTGGTCGCAGTGATCTTCGATGCGCACAGCAGGGTCCCGTCAGCTGTGAATCCGGCGACGATCCCCGCGATCGTTCCCGGCGTGTACTGCCCAGCAGCGACGCTCGGGGGAACGACATCGATCGCTCGCACGATCTGCACGCGCGTCGCTGCGGTGAACGACTCGAAGGCTTGCCGCTGGCGCATCGGCTGTTCACCGTTGGAGTACTCCGGCTTGATGCCGGCCACCTGAACGTCGTGGACCCAAAAGCTGTTGCTCGCCATCGGATCGGCGGAGTCGGGACTACGCGTCGTCGCGGGCGGCGCCCCGGTTCGATAGAGCAGCATGTTCCAGCTGAGGGTTGCCGTGCTCGCACCCGGCAGCGGCTCGCACGGCGTGGTCACTGCGGCGGGGAACGAGTCGCGCATCTTGATGAGCGCCGCATACATCGGAGCGGAGCTGGCGACGGCTGCCTCGAGGTCCGCCTGTCCCTTCGGAGCGGTCTTGGCGGGGCGCCCGCACGACACGGTGAGACTGATTCCAAGGATGCAGACGACTGCTCTACAGACCATTCGCCCGGGTAGCGCGAACGGATCGGGTTGTCATCTACACCACCGCGAAATCGCGCCGCGTGAAGCAGCGCGACCGAGACCCGAAACGAAAACAACCGCCGAGCAGATGCGCGGCGGCTGAAGACTGCTCCGGATCGACCGGAGCGAATTCCGATCAGCGCTTGCTGAACTGGAACCGAGCGCGAGCGGCCTTCTGGCCGTACTTCTTGCGCTCCTTCTTGCGTGGGTCGCGGGTGACGTACCCGGCGGCCTTGAGCTTGGGACGGAGCTCGCTGTCAATCTTCATGAGAGCGCGCGTGATGCCGTGGCGAATCGCGCCGGCCTGCGACGAGATGCCGCCGCCCTTCACGGTCGCGTCGACATTGTACTGACCGATCAGGTTGACCTCTTCGAGACCCTGGCGAATCACCATGCGGGCCGTCGGGCGCGAGAAGTAATCCTCGTCGCTGCGGTCGTTGATCGTGATGCGGCCGTCTCCAGCGGAGAGCCACACGCGGGCGATCGCCGTCTTGCGGCGGCCCGTTGCATACGTCTTCTGCGTCGCCATGAGATTTCCTTAGCTCTTGCCGCCAGAGGCGTCAGCGGCCCCCGGGTTCGAGATCTGCAGAACGCGCGGCTGCTGTGCTGCGTGATCGTGCTTGTCCGTCTTGTAGATCTTCAGCTTCTTGATGATGCGGCGGCCGAGGGGACCCTTCGGCAGCATGCCCCACACGGCTTCCTGGATCGCATGCTCGGGGTCGTTCGCGAGGACCTCCTTCGCGATGCGCGTACGGATGCCACCCGGGTACAGGGTGTGGTGCCGGTACAGCTTCTTGTCCGGCTTGGTGCCGGTCAGCTTGATGCCGCCAGCATTGAGGACGATGACGAAGTCCCCCATGTCGACGTTCGGGGTGTACGTGGCCTTGTGCTTGCCGCGGAGAACCAGAGCGATCCGAGAAGCGAGTCGGCCGAGCGTGTGCCCGGTCGCGTCGATCTGGAACCATTCGCGCTGGGCCTCTCCGGCCTCTTTGGTGAGCCAGGAGCTCTTTTGCGTCGTCTGCATGGGCGTTTACTCGAAGGGGGGATCGTGTACAAGGCCGCGAAAGCTTAGTCAAGGAGCAACGGCGACGTGCCGCGGACGGAAACCATTCGCGCCGCCCTCGTAACACCCTCGACGGACGGCGTCCAGGGGACTGCGCCTTCGTTCAGTGTCATCGCCCCGTGATACCAACGTGGGCGTGACAAGCGGTTCCAAGAGAGTGGGTTTCATCTTGAAACCCGACAAGACCGAGGCTGGCGCCCTCCTCGAAGATCTCGTCCCGTGGCTCGTGGCGCAGGGCCACGTCCCCGTCGTGACCACCGAGGATCAGATCACGCCACCGGGTTGTGAGGTCGTCCCCGAGATCGACATGGGCGACGCAGTGGATCTCGCAGTCGCCCTCGGTGGCGACGGCACCATGCTGCGCGCCGCGCGCCTGGTCTCGGATCAGGGAAAGCCCGTGCTCGGCATCAACCTCGGGCAGCTCGGCTTCCTCGCGGGCTTCGCTCCGAGCGAGGCCCAGGAGGCACTCGCGGCCGCGCTCGCCGGAAAGCTTCCGACGACGAAGCGCATGCGGCTCGCGGTCGCGTTCAAGCGCCCGAACGCCGACCCCGTCATTCGCTACGCGCTCAACGACGCCGTGCTCCACCAGGGCGCGATGGCGCGGCTCGTCGAGATCGACGCCTTCGTCGACGGCGAGTTCATCGCGTCGTACCGCGCCGACGGTCTGATCGTCTCCACGCCCACCGGCTCCACCGCCTACAACATGGCCGCGGGCGGACCGATCGTCGTCCCCGGTCAGGACGCGATGACGCTCACGCCGATCTGCGCGCACGCACTCACCAACCGTCCGCTCGTGTTCGGTGCGGGCGCGACGATCCGGCTCCAGCTCGGCGCCGACGTTCGAGGCGTGCTGATCACCGTCGACGCCCAGTGGGGCCACTCGTTTCTGCCCGGCGACATCGTCGAGATGACGACGGCCGCCAAGCCCCTCGTGATGTTCAAGTCCAAGCAGAGCTTCTTCGACGTGATGCGCGACAAGCTCCACTGGGGGGCGCGCTCCGACAAGAAGTTCAAGGGAGGTTCGTGATGCTGCGCCATCTGAGGGTCACCAACTTCGCGATCCTGTCCGACGTCGAGATCGAGCTCGGGCCCGGCATGAACGTGCTCACCGGCGAGACCGGTGCCGGTAAGTCGCTGATCGTCGAGGCCGTGAATCTGTTGCGAGGCGGCCGCGCCTCCGCGGACATCCCGCGCAACGGGGCCGACGAGGCCGTCGTCGAGGCGATCGTCGAGGTCCCCGACGATCTCGCGGTCCGCGTCGCCGAGGTCCTCTCGGCGGCAGGACTACCGCCGGGCTCAGGCGCGGGTCTGCCCAAGGGCGATGGCGACGAGGTCTTCATCCGTCGCGTCATTCAGCGGGGCGGCCGCAGCCGTACGTACGTCAACGGTGCGCTCACCACCGCCGCCCGGCTCGCCGAGCTCGGCGGCCTCTTGATCGATCTCTCGGGCCAGCACCAGCACCAGGGCCTCGTCGATGCCGCGCGCCACCTCGATCTCATCGACGCGTTCGCGACTGCGGGGCATTCCTCGTCCTTGGAATCCGCGGCGGGCGGCGTCGAGGCGATGCGCTCCGCGTGGGCCGAGCTCCGCCGCTGCGACGAGGAGCTCGCGGCCCTCGGTGGCGACGAGCGCGAGCGCGAGGCGCGCGTCGACTATCTCCGGTTCCAGCTCGAGGAGCTCGACGGTGCTGCTCTCGTGCCCGGCGAGGATGCCGCTCTCGAGATCGAGCGCGTTCGGCTCGCATCGGTCGATCACCTCTCGAGTGCCGCCCGGGCCGCCGACGAGGTCCTCTACTCCGGCGACGACAGTGCGCGCGATCGCGTCGCGGCCGCGTCGCGCGAGGTCGAGCGGGCGGTCAAGACCGACCCCACGCTCGAGCCGGTCGCGCGCCAGCTCACCGAGATCGAGACGCTGATCGACGACGCCGCGGATGCCCTCCGCAGCTACGCCGACAAGCTCGAGGGTGATCCCGAGCGTCTGTCATTCCTCGACGAGCGCATCGCCTTGATCCGCCGCCTCGTGCGCAAGCACGGCATCGCGCACGGGGGCGCACCGGGCACCGCATCGCTCGAGGATCTGATCGCCAAGACCACGGCGCTCCGCATCGAGCTCGAATCTCTGACGGGCCGCGATGCTCGGCTTGCCGAGATCAGCGCCGAGCGCGCGAAGGCCGAGACCGCCGCGCTCTCCGCGGCTGCCGCCCTCACCACCACGCGCAAGAAGGCCGCGCGCAAGCTCGAGAAGGAAGTCGGCGCGGCGCTCGCGGAGCTCGGCATGGGCTCGGCTCGCCTCTCGGTGGAGATCGAGCCGCGCGGCCTCGGGCCCACCGGCGCCGATCGTATCGAGCTGATGCTCGCATCCAACAAGGGCGAGGACACACGCCCGCTCACCAAGGTCGCGTCCGGTGGCGAGCTGTCGCGCATCATGCTCGCGCTCAAGCTCTCGCTGCGCCGCGCCGACGAGTGTGCGACGTACGTGTTCGACGAGGTCGACACCGGCATCGGTGGCGCCACCGCACAGGTAGTCGGGGCGCAGATCCGCGCGGTCGCTGCCGATCGAGGCTCCGGAGATCGAGGCCGCCAGGTCCTGTGCGTCACGCACCTCCCGCAGATCGCCGCGTTCGCGGACCATCACTTCCACGTCGAGAAAACCGAGGTGGCGGGCCGCACGGAGACCCACGTCCGCAAGCTGACGGCCTCCGCGCGCAAGGACGAGCTCGCGCGCATGCTCGGAGGTCACGCGACCTCGAAGGCCAAGGCTCACGCGGCCGAGCTGCTCGCCGAGGCGGCCAAGCCGACCAAGCGCGCGACCGCTCGCGCCTAGTCGACGCTACGGGACGGTCGGCGATTGCTCGCCCGGCAAGCCACAGCCGGTCGCCTCGACGTACGTCTTCGTCGTCCAGCGCTTCTCGGCCCTTGGCTGTACGGGCGCCGGACCCTTGGGGAGCTGTGTCAGCGAATAGCCGAGCCATGCGCCACCGGCGAGGATCAAGCCGCCGCCCAGCGCATAGCTCTGCGTGTCCGTGAGGCTCGAGGCCATCCGGTCGGGGTCTGACGAGGAGTTTCCCTGAAGGCCCACAGCGGTGTCGATGATCAGGAGGGCGCCGACACCAGCGACCACGAGGCTGAGGACCACGTCGGCCGTACGCCGCTCGATATGCGAGGTGTAGTCGATGTACTGGACGTAATCGACCTCGGCCGCCTGCACGCAGTGTGTCCGCTTGACGGTCGTGACGCCGCCCGACACGTTGCCCGTCACCGAGCTCGTGACAACCCCGTCGCGTGCGGTGCCTCGCCCGCTGATGTCGACGCCGGTCTGCGAGACCTCCTCGATGACCGGCGACCCGACGAGCCGCCGCCCCGCTTCCTGCGGTGGACCGACGACCTCCGAGGTCGCCCATCGAGTGCATCCCGCGAGCGCCATCACGAGCACGAGCGAGGCCTTGCCTGTCGACATACCCGCCCGAGTAGCCCATCTCTCCCCATCGCCGCAACTACCGATTCGCACCAGCGGTCCTGCTGGCTGGAGCGATCACTGAACATCGCGACGATCGAACATCCACGCGAGCCATGCGATTCCGACCAACTGACCGACGGTCGGGCGCGGCACCGGCAGCGCGTGGCGCAGCTTCGACATCGGATACAGCATCAACGCGTTGCGCATCCGCTGCTCGGGTCCATCGCCGATGTCGCCGCTGCACGACAGCTCGGCACCGTGCGGGCCGCGGAACACGCGGATCGTGCCGCTCTCTACGACGGGCTGCTTCACGATCTCGGAGAGGTCCTGGAGGAGGCCCGTTGGAACGCGGCCACGCACGACGAGCACGCGACCACACCGCACCGAGACGTAGAACTGCTCGGTCTGCCGGTCGAGGAGCCACCAGCACCAGACCAGGAACGCACCGATTCCCAGGAGGATCAGGGTTGTTGTCTCGTCGAAGATCATGGTTCGGAGGTGATACCGATCCGGACGGCCTGACCCAGGGGCCAGTCGCACGGCGGTCCAAGGTATTGTTCTTCCGCCCGATGCCGCGAACCGCGCCCCCCTCCACACGCCGCTCGTCGCCCGGAGGGATGGGCTACTTCACCGAGCTTGGCGAGCGTGTCGAGGCCCGCTGGCGGGAGCGTGGTTACGCGGACGATGCGCTCGCCGCGATCGCCGAAGAGGAGCTACGGCGGCGGCCGCCCCACGAGCACGTGTCCCCGTGGGATCTCGCGCAGCTCGGCCGAAATCCGCGCCGGATGCCGGAGCAGGGCTCCGCCGGCTTCGGACAGCCGCCGCTCGCGGTGTGGGGATCGGAGAACATGTACATCGAGGTGCTGTACTGGCTGGAGGCGACCACCGCGATCCACCAGCACAGCTTCTCGGGCGCGTTCGCGGTGCTCGAGGGCAGTAGCCTCCACACGCAGTACCGGTTCCGACCGGACCACAAGCTCTCGAACGATCACCTCCACATCGGGAAGCTCGTGTGGACCTCGTCCGAGCACCTGACGCGCGGCTCGGTCCATCAGATCAAGTCTGGCCCGCAGTTCATCCACGCGCTGTTTCACCTCGACCATCCCTCGGTGAGCGTCGTCGTGCGCAACTACCATGACGAAGCGGCGCCGCCTCCGCTCGGTTACATGGCACCCGGCGTCGGCGTCGAGCACATGCTCGAACCTCGCCTCGAGCGAGCACTCGAGCTGTACCGGATGCTCGTCGACATCGGTCGCTTGCGTGACGCCGAGCAGATCGTGAGCGGCATCATCAAGGAGCCCGATCTGATGTCGGTGTTCTGCGCGATGGCGGCGATCGGAGATGCTGCTGCAGAACGTGCGATCGGGCAGCGCATCCGCGAACGCGCGCGCAAGCGCCATGGCCCGGTCATCGACGCGCTGACCGAGGCACTCGAGCAACGGGAGGAGACGCGCCGCCTCACGTCGCTGCGCAGTCGGGTGACCGATCCTGACCTGCGCTTCTTCATCGCCTTGCTCCTCGTCGTCCCGACGCCGGCGGCGCTGCGGCGCCTGATCGACGAGCGCATGCCTAGCAAGGATTTCGCGACCACCGTCCTTCGCTGGCTGACCGCACTCGCCGAGCTCGACGTCTTCGCGTTCCCGCTCGACGCCGACCAGCTTCGCGTGATCGAGCTCGTGATGCGCGGCCAGACGTTCGCGACGATCAAGAAGGCGCTCGCGTCGACGCCCGAGCTCCGGCAGCTCCATCAGCACGTGAAGGCGTCGCCCTATCTCGAGCGTCTGGTCGCTGCGGCGCGCATCGGTCGCTAGCGCCAATGCAGTTACCGGCACGCAACAGATGTTGATCCGGACTTCGGGGAGCTGTCCGGAGGCCAGATCTCGATCGGCGCAGAGGAACGCTCGTCCGCCGCTGCTAGGCAGAGCGGCTCATCGGTAGCTCGCTGCTCGGCAACTGGACCATCACCGAGGTAGCTGGCTTCGACTCCGACGCTCATCGAACTGCCAGCGTACGCTACGTCACCTGGATGCTGCGTCGTGCTCGCGCCACCCGCCCAGCGTAGAGCGCGAACTGGCAGAGGCTCCCGACGCGAGAACTGGTTGGCGGCGATCACGCATTGCGCGATGAACGGCGCCGCTCTGCCGAGGTAGCCACCGTTCGAGGTGAGATCCGGTTCGCGCGAATCGATATCTGTGGTTGGGTCCGCGCACGAAGCGGGCACGGATAACCTGAGTCCCGCCCTCGTCATCGAGGCACGACGAATCACGACCGAGCGCCTGGGACGCCGACGCGCTCTCTCCCCACACGCCTCGCGGAGCAGAACACCAGCAGTCCGTACGCACAGCGCGTCGGTGAACGTCACCCGAGCGTTCGCGGGCACCGTGCGCGCAGCGCGCCAATGAATCGTCACCCGAGAGGTCGCGGACACCGTCGCAGTGCCTCGCGGATCAGCACATCGATCGTCGGGTCGCTGCCCACATGGGCAACGGCATCTTCGACCGCCGCGCCTGCGATCGAGACCTTCCATCCGAGCCCGACGAGGGCGTCACGTGCCTGGATTCTCATCGCGACGGGCGCGAACTTCCTAGGTCCACCAGCGTCGTCGTGTTGAGTGACGTTCGTGCCCACAGGGGCGTGACGCTCGTTCGTGCCTCTGTGGGCATCGTCCTCTCGTCGGAACGCGAACCGAAGTCCATCGGGTGCGCGGCCTTCGATCGCGAGTCGCCCCGCGTGATGCTGAGCGTGGTGACCCGAGCACAACGTGGTGAGGATCCAGTCCTCGTGCCCACCGCCATCCGCCTGATGAACGATGTGGTGAACCTCGAGACTACGCTTGCTGCGGCATCCCGGCACGGTGCACCGATGGTGGTCTCGCGCCATGATCCGCGCGCGCTTCTTCGGCGTCAGCGTGACCGTCTTGCGCCCCGGCTCTCCCTCCACCGTTCCGAGGTGCTCGGCATCGCACAGCGTCCGCTCGAGCTCGGCCGGCTCGACCTCGGCCCGCCCGCCCGGTCCACTCTGCCAGCCGCGCTCGCAGTGCGAGCAGATCGAGATCTGCGCCGGCGTGCTCGCGCCCTCGGGCGACACCCGCGCCCGCTCGAGCATGATCCGGAAGAACTCCGCCTCCTCGATCCGGTGCCCCATCTCCGCTTCGATCGCTGCCCTCAGCTCGCGGTAGATCGCAAGCGTCTGCAGTGGCAGCTCGATGCTGAACCGACGCAACCGCAAATCCGGATCCTCGGGGTCGTCTGGCCCATCGCCCTTGTTGCGGCCCGACACCATTGCTTGCACGTCGCCACACGTCTTTCCCTTCGCGGCGGCGATCCATTCCTCCTCGGTCTCGGGCGTCGCGACGCGGGTCAGCTCCTTGACGTGCGAGTACTGGAACGTGCCGTCCTCGAGCTCGGCTTCGAGCATCGGCAGCTCGGCCAGCGCGAGCGAGACGCGCAGCCGATCGCTCGCGGCCCGCGGGGCGACGCCGTGCTCACGTTCCAGATACTCCAGGATCGAGATATAGCCGAAGTGGTT
>JANOPP010000603.1:0-16462 GCA_031421915.1 Myxococcales bacterium
CCGCGACGATTGCCCACGGATGGCGAGCGAGCTGCGCGCCGTGTTCGAACGAATGAAGGCGAGCATTGTCCGCGCACGCGAAGTCCAGGAGGATCCCGCGCTCGCGAAGCAGCTCACGACCGACATGCGCGCCTACGATCAGGTGACCGCGCAGCGCGTCGCCGCGATCGAGGCCGACTTCACGGTCGACGCGACGTGTGCGCGCGATCCCGTTGTTCGCGAGACGCTGCAGTCGATGCCGACGCTCTGACCGCGTGAGCCGAATGCCCGCGCGCTGGCACGTCGTGGATCCGCATGCGACGATGCACTCATGATGCGCGCGCTCTCGGCGGTCCTGGCCGTGCTCTGCGTCGTCGGCCTCGTCGCTTGCCCGCCGGCTGCAGCTCCGGTCGAACCGGTCAAGCCCACTCAGCCGACGGCACCCCCCGATGCTGCGCCGCCTCCGGTCCCCCTCGACCAAGATCTTCCGCGCCTCGCGGAGCGAGCGACGAAGCTCTATCAGGAGGTCGCCGCGGCTTTCACCGCCGCCGGCGAGAACTGCAGCGACGCGACCGCGAAGCTCGGCGCGCTCCAGCAGACCTACGCCGACGTGATCGCCGCGAACGCCAAGGTGCTCCAGGAGGGGCGTGCGCGTGCGCTGCGTACGGCGCTCGAGCCCCACGCCGAGGCGCTCGATGCGGCGGCCAAGACCATCGTCGCGTCCAAGACGATGGCGAAGTGCTCGGCAGACCGCGCGTTCACGAACACGTTTGACGAGCTCGTCGGGGCGCCGCCGTGAAAGGTCACTGAGCGCGAGCGCGGCGGCCGAGCCAGATCGAGAGCCCGAGGTGCGCACCGAAGATCGCGCCGATGCCGATCCCGAGCGCGCAGCCGACGACGAGGTGGCCGTGCGCAGAGATCAGCGCTCGCGCCGTCCAGAACATCCCGGTGGTGAACAGGGAAGGCAGCACGAGGAGCGTGATGACGACCGTGACCACGCCGATCACGACCGCCGATGCGATCACCCGGACCGCAGCGGGGATGAGGTCCGCCACCGTGCCCTGCCCCGCGCCATGGCGCGCGTCCGCGGTGAGCACGGTCGCGAGCGAGAAGCACGCTGCGATCAGGAGCGACGTTGCCTCGAGCGTTCCGACGTACGGGCCGCGGAAGGACCCGAACACGGAGATCGCGGCGATGCCGGCGAGGATCGAGGTCACCGCGCCGCCAACGAGACCGGCGGTGATCGGGTTGGCGACGAGGCGCACGATGCCCGTCACCCGATCGAAGCGAGCGATCAGGAGCTTCACGGCGCCGCCGAGTGCCGCGCCGGTGAACGCGCCGACCAGCGCGCTGATCAGGCCGATCTGCGCCCACGGTAGCGGGAGGTGGCGATTCTGCGCGTAGTACCAGCCGAACAGGATGAGACTCGGGCCGAGTGCGCAGATCGCACCGAGTCGCGCCGCCCGCCCCGCCTGCTTCCAGTCCGCTGCCTGCATGCCCTCGGTTCTGCCAGGCGAGCGTCCGTCCTGCCAGTTAAGAAAAAGGCACTCCGACCCCTTTTGTGGTCTGACCAGAAAAGGGGTCCGAGTGCTTTATCGGGAGATCAGGGCACGGGCGGCGGCGAGGATCTCGGGCTCCTGGAGCAGGACGAGGTTGGCCGCGTCAGCGAGCGGAATGAAGGAATCCGCGGAGGTGACGCGCGCGAACGGCTTGGCCCGGAGTGTGGGTGAATCGGCGATGACGGCCGCGATCGCCTCGGACACGTTGCCGGCACGGCGGCACTCGTCGACGACGAGGATCGCGCGGGCGGTCTCGGCGTGGGCGCGGATCGCGTCCTCGGGGAGCGGCGCGATCCAGCGCAGGTCGATCACGCGAACGGTGGCGCCGTCGAGACGCGAGGCCGTGCGCAGCGCCATCGGGACGCCGTTGCCATAGGTGAAGATCACGAGGTCGGGCGCGCCCTCGCCGCCGTAGACACCGACCTCACCGATCGCGATCGCGGCGTCGCGCGCGGGGAGCGGGAACGACCACTTGCCGTCGCCAGGGTGGAGATCACGGGTGTGATAGAGCGCGATCGGCTCGACGAACACGCAGACGCGTCCGTCGATCTTCGCTGCTGCACACAGGGTTCGCAGCATCGCGGCCGCGTCGTCGGCGCGCGACGGAACGGCGACGATGATGCCCGGAATGTCGCGCAGCACGGCGAGGCTGTCGTCGTTGTGGAAGTGGCCGCCGAAGCCCTTCTGGTAGCCGAGGCCGGCGATCCGCACCACCATCGGGTTCGTGAGCTGCGCGCGCGAGAAGAACGCGAGAGTCGCGGCCTCGCCACGGAGCTGATCTTCAGCGTTGTGGAGGTAGGCGAGGAACTGGATCTCGGGGACCGGCAGCAGGCCAACCTGCCCGGCGCCGATCGCCATGCCGAGGATCGTCTGCTCGTCGAGGAGCGTGTTGAACACCCGCGCCGCGCCGAAGGTCTTCCACAGACCGCCGGTGACACCGTAGACGCCACCCTTCTCGGCGACGTCCTCGCCGAAGACGATCATCTCCGGGTACTTCTTCATCAGGTCGCCGAGTGCTGCGCGGATGCCGTGACCGAGTGGGCGCGGCTTGTCGGCATCGTCGGGGAGTGGACCATAGTCGCTGCGGCGCGCCTCGATGCCGACGCGATCCGGGTGGTCCTCGGCGATCGAGGCCATCACGGCGGCGCGCGTGGTGAGCTTGGGCATCGCGACCGCATCGCGCGACAGGCGCTGCACGGTAGCGAGCGCCTGTTCGATCTGATCGACGAGCTGTGGCCCGTCGAGCACGCCGGCATCGAGCAGGGACTGCGCGGTCAACAGCACCGGATCGGTGCGCTCGGCGCTCGCGAGCTCGTGCGGCAGGCGGTACTCGCCGTCGGCGTCGCTGCCGGCGTGCCCCCATACGCGCTCGCAGCGGAGGTGAAGGAACACGGGCATGCGCTTCGTGCGGCAGGTGTCGACCGCGTACTGCGTGGCCTCGTAGACGTGGGAGAGATCGCGGCCGTCCGCGGCGACGTACGTGATGCCCGGCATCGCGCGCATCCGCGCCTCGACCCAGCCGGCCGGCGTACGAACCGACACACCGATGCCGTTGTCCTCGCAGACGAACAGCGCCGGGACCGGGAACTTCTGGAACGCGGCCCACGCGGCTGCGTTGAGGGCGCCCTGCGCCGTCGAGTGATTGAGCGACGCATCGCCGAACGAGCACACGACGATCGAGTCGGGGGTCGTCGTGACCGTGCCGGGTCCGCCGAACGCGGTGCCCTGCTTGCTACGCAGGCGCGCCGCGCGATCGATCGCGACCGCCATGCCCACTGCCTTCGGGAGGTGCGAGGCGATCGTGCTGGTCTGCGGTGGGATGCCCCACGGGATCGAGCCGAAGACCTTGTGGCGACCGCCGGAGATCGGATCCTCCGCGGAGGCGGACAGCGAGAGCAAGAGCTCGCGCACCCCGGCCGTCGCGCCGCTCGCCGCGCGCGCACGAGCGAGGAAGAACGCGCCGCTGCGATAGTGGAGGAGCGCAGGATCCGCGGGCGTCGTCAGGTGCCCGAGCGCGACGTTGCCCTCGTGGCCCGCACTGCAGATCGTGTAGTAACCCTCGTTGCGTGCGCGCAGCTCGTGGGCCTCGACGTCGGTGATCCGGCAGTAGAGCTGCGACGCGAACAGCTCGAGCGCGAGCTCGCGTTCCAGACGAAGCGCCGGCGCTTCGACGTGGAGCGCACCGGTCGCGATGCCACGCAGGCGCTCGATGGAGCGGCGGGCACGGGCGAGGGGCATGAGGCAGTCTCTATCACCACACCCGGCCCGCGGACTACGGCTTGCGCGCGGACATCATCAGGACCGCGCCGAGCTCTCTCGCGTCGAACCACACGCCGTGGTCCTTGCCGCACAGGTCGACGGGTACGCTGTAGAGCATCATCGTCCGCATCGGTTTCTGGCAGGTCGGGCACACCAGTGCATCACGCGGCTGCTCCTCCCACGGGAGCTCGATCGGCGCGAGCGGGACCTGCATCGTGGTCGCCATCTCCTGCACGATCTCGGACGAGATCCAGATCCCGCGACACGCGACGCAGGCAAACCCGGAGCCCGCGTCGATCAGGTCGGCGGCGCATCGAGGACAGACCTGGCGCTCGTCGCGATACATCTACTGCTCGCTCTCGAGCTGCTTCTGCACGCGCGCGATCTCGGCGGCGACCTTGTCGGAGACGATGGGTGAAGGCAGGTCGAGCTGCGCGAGCGTCGCGACGGTGATCTCGGCGACCGCCTGGCGCATGTGCGACTTCGAGTCTGCGGGGATGCAGTACCACGGCGCCCATGGCTTGCTGGTCGCGCGCAGTGCGGCCTGATACGCGTCCATGTACTCGCCCCAGTGTTCGCTCTCGGTCATGTCACCGGGGCCGAACTTCCAGTGGTTGTCCGGATCGCTGACGCGATCGAGGAACCGCTTGTGCTGTTCCTTCTGCGAGACGTTCAGGAAGAACTTGAGCACGACGCAGCCGTTGCGCGCCCAGTGCTTCTCGGCCGACACGATCGATTCGTAGCGCTCCTCCCACAGGGCCGGCAGATCGTCCGTTCCGCGCGGCAGCTTCTGTCCTCCGAGGTACTCGGGATGGACGCGCACGACCAGGACCTCCTCGTAGTGGCTACGATTCCACACGCCGATCCGACCGCGCTCCGGTGTGTTCCTCTGCACGCGCCACATGAAGTCGTGATCGACCTCCTCGGCGTTCGGCGCCTTGTACGCGAACACTTGCGTGCCGACCGGGTTCACGCCCGACATCACCGCGCGGATCGTGCCGTCCTTGCCCGCGGCATCGAGGGCCTGGAAGATCAGGAGCACGCTGTAGCGATCGTTTGCGTAGAGCTTGCCCTGGAGCTTCGCGAGCTTCTCGACGCTCTTCGCGAGCGCCTCGTTGTTGTCCTCCTTGCCCGCGTTGTCAGCGGGCTTGGTCAGCGCCTTCGCGATCCTGAACGAGTCGTCGAAGGGGACCAGGTAGGGGCTCGCGACAGGGTCGAACAGGAGCGGCTTGGCCATCGCCGGCACGATAGCTCGGGGTTTGGTGACAACTTCGGCAGAGGTCGATGAATCTGCGGTGAACAGAAGGTAATCCGGAAGCAGCAATGTATGGTCCGGCGCCTATGGCAATGACGACGACGAACGGTGATGTGAAAGTGGAAACGATGCCCTACCGCGAAGACGACAAGCTCGGCCCACTCGGCACGAAGATCTCGGCGCTCTTCGATCCGGCCGATCTCCGTAAGACGTTGCTGCGGGAGTTCCATGCAGCCGTGCAGGACGCGAAAGAGGCAGCCGGCGCCGTCGACGACAACACGACGAAGGCCGTCCACGATGCGCGCAAGGCACTACGCCGCGCCCGCGGAGTGCTCGCGATGGTCGCCAACGCGCTGCCCAAGAGCGAGCGCAAGGCCGTCGGTCGCGCCCTCCAGGAGTCGCGACGCGCGCTGTCCTCGGTTCGCGATCACGCGGTCGCGCCGGAGACCCTCGGCTCGTTGCCACTCGGTGACGAGGATCGCGCGACCGCCAAGCGGATCCTCGACGCCGCGGCAGAGGTCCTGCCCTCGGCCGCCGAGATCAAGCAGCTCCTCGGCGAGAGCGCCGCCCGCGCCGCCGCGCAGGCCGAGGCCCTCGAGGCAGCCCTCCCCGCCGAGCTGAGCTGGGACACCGTCGTCGAGGGGATTCAAGACATCTACGGCGAGGCCCGCAGCGCGCGCCGCGCTGCCAAGCACTCCAAGCAGTGGTTCCACACCTGGCGCCGCCGCAGCAAGGAGCTGTCGTATCAGCTCGAGCTCGTCGCGAACCACGCCGGCGCCCGGCTTGCCGCGGTGCAGAGCGAGATCGCCGGCGTCACCGATACACTCGGCCCCGCCGTCGACCTCGTGATGGTGCGCGAGTTCGTCGAGACCTACGGCCAGGGCATCAGCAATGACGACGTCGACCACCTGAAGACGGCGATCGACGCGCAGCTCGACGACCTCATGGTCGAGACCCGCAAGGCGGCACGGGACACGTTCAGCCAGAAGCCGAAGCGGTTCGCCAAGCGGCTGTCCAAGGCGGTCCGCCGGGACCTGACTCCCGTCGACGAGACCTCGGACGCCGAGATCGCCGGCGACTGAATCCTCTGCGACCCTCCTCATGGTAAATGGCTGCCATGTCGAAGGTCCTCATCATCGGTGCGGGTGGTGTCGGTGGTGTTGTCGCCCACAAGGCGGCCATGGAGAAGCAGGTCTTCTCCGATGTCATGCTCGCAAGTCGCCGGATCGCGCCCGTCGAGAAGCTCGCGGCCGAGATCGAGCAGATGCACGGTCGCAAGATCAAGACCGCGCAGGTCGATGCCGATGACGTGCCGGCGCTGACCAAGCTGATCAAGGAGTATCAGCCCAAGCTCGTCATCAACGTGGCCCTGCCCTACCAGGACCTCCACATCATGGACGCGTGCCTCGCGGCCGACGTCGACTACCTCGACACCGCGAACTACGAGCCGCTCGATGTCGCGAAGTTCGAGTACAGCTGGCAGTGGGCGTACCAGGAGCGGTTTGCCAAGCAGGGCCGCATGGCGCTGCTCGGCTCGGGCTTCGACCCGGGCGTGACCAACGTCTACAGCGCGTACATCCAGAAGCACCTGCTCGACGAGCAGCACTACGTCGACATCGTCGACTGCAACGGCGGCTCGCACGGCAAGGCGTTCGCGACGAACTTCAATCCCGAGATCAACATCCGCGAGATCACGGCGCGCGGCCGCTACTGGGAGAACGGCGAGTGGAAGGAGACCGAGCCGCTCAGCGTCTCGAAGATCTTCAACTACCCCGGCGTCGGCGAGCGGAAGAGCTTCCTCCTCTACCACGAGGAGCTCGAGAGCCTCGCGAAGAACCTCAAGGGCCTGAAGCGGATCCGGTTCTGGATGACGTTTGGCGAGAGCTACCTCAAGTACCTCGAGGTGATGCAGAACATCGGCATCACGCGGATCGACGAGGTCGAGTACGACGGCAAGAAGATCGTCCCGATCCGGTTCCTCCGCGCGCTGCTGCCCGATCCGGCGTCGCTCGCGCAGAACTACACGGGCAAGACGTCGATCGGCGTCCTCGCCGAGGGCATCAAGGACGGCAAGCCGCGCAAGGTGTTCGTCTACAACATCTGCGACCACGCGGAGACCTACAAGGAAGTCCGCGCGCAGGCCGTCTCGTACACGACGGGCGTCCCCGCCGTGACCGGCGCCGTGATGATGGCGACCGGCACCTGGAAGGGCGCCGGCGTGTTCAACATGGAGCAGCTCGATCCCGATCCATTCCTCGCTGACGTCGCCAAGCGCGGCCTGCCCTGGCACGTCGAGGAGCGCTAGTTGAGCGCTGGAGCCTGGCTCGGCGCGGACGTCGCACGCGCCATCGACGTCAGCGAGCTCGAGACGCCGTGCTTCGTCACGGATCTCGGTGCGCTGAAGACAAACCTCGAGATCCTCGCCGATGTCCAGAAGCGCGCGGGATGCACGATCTTGCTCGCGCTCAAGGGCTTTGCGCAGTGGTCGACGTTCTCGCTCGTGCGGCAGTACCTCGCCGGTGCAACGTCCAGCTCGGTCGCCGAGGCGCGGCTCGCGCGCGAGGAGCTCGGGGGCGAAGTCCACGCGTACGCACCTGCGTACTCCGACGGTGAGATGGCCGAGCTCGTCACGCTCGCCGATCACATCGTCCTCAACTCACCCGCGCAGTGGCGCCGCCATCGCAAGACGATCGAGGCCGCGCGACGCACCGGTCGTCCGATCTCCGCGGGGCTGCGCGTCAATCACGAGCACCAAGAGGTCGAGGTCGCGCTCTACGATCCGGCGGGTGCGTGCAGCCGCCTGGGCACGACACGCGTCAACGTCATCGAGGACGATCTCGACGGCCTCGACGGCCTTCACTTCCACACGCTGTGTCAGGTCAACAGCGATGCGCTCGAGCGCGCGATCGCCGCGTTCGAGACCAAGTTCGGCGAGTTCATCCCGCGCATGAAGTGGGTGAACTTCGGGGGAGGGCACCACATCACCCGCCCCGACTACGACCGCGATCGGCTGGTCCGCGTGGTGCGAGATTTTCGCGCGAAGTGGAACGTGCCGGTCTACCTCGAGCCCGGCGAGGCCATCGCGCTCGGGACCGGCGTGCTCGTCGCATCGGTGATGGACACGCTCCACAACGGGATGGACATCGCGATTCTCGACACCTCGGCGACGGCGCACATGCCGGACGTCCTCGAGATGCCGTACCGCCCCGTGATCATCGATGCCGCGGATCCCGGAGTGAAGGCGCATACCTACCGCCTCGGTGGCATGACGTGCCTCGCGGGCGACGTGATCGGCGACTACAGCTTCGACCATCCGCTCGAGGTCGGGGACAAGCTCGTGTTCCTCGACATGGCCCACTACACGATGGTCAAGACGACCACCTTCAACGGCGTGCGCTTACCCTCGATCGCGACGCACGATCCAGGTACGCGGAAGATCACGGTCCACCGTCGATTCGGCTACCACGATTATCGGGATCGTCTTTCGTAGCGCCGCTCGGATCTGTATGCTGCCCGCGGGTGAACTTTCAGCGGCTGCATTGCAGCCAAGGGGATCTATCGTGACCAAGCGTTCAGTTGCAGCTGTCATCATTCTCACAATCGTTACGTTCGGCATTTATTCGCTCGTCTGGGCCGTCAAGACGAAGAATGAAATGAACAGCGCCGGTGCAAGCATCCCGACCGCGTGGATGATCCTGATCCCGTTCGTCGGGGCCCTCATCTGGTACTGGAAGTGGTGCGCTGGTGTCGAGCACGTGACCGGCGGCAAGTTCTCGCAGGTGATCTCGTTCATCCTGATTGTCGTCCTCGGCTTTATCGGGATGGCGATCATCCAGTCCGAGCTCAACAAGGCGATCGACCGCGGCGTCCCGGGCCAGCTCCCGCAGGCGCGCCTCGCGTAAGCAGTCGGCGTACGCCGACAGACCGTGCCCGCACGCCCCCGCTGGAGGCGCCGCGGGCATTCGTCGTTTCGGCTAGCGGAGCAGCACGAGCTCTTCGGCCGTCGTCGGGTGCAGGGCGAACGTGCGATCGAGATCGGCCTTGGTCGCGCCCATCGTGATCGCGATCGCGGCGGCTTGCACGATCTCCGCGGCGTCGGCACCGACGACGTGGAGCCCGAGCACCTTGTCCGTTGCCTTGTCGACGACGAGCTTGATCAGCACCTTCTCGTCCCGGCCCGACAGCGCGTAGCGCATCGGGCGAAACGTCGCGCGATAGATCCGCAGCGAATGTCCGGCCGCGAGTGCCGCCGGCTCGGTGAACCCGATCGCCGCTGCGGCAGGCTGGCCGAACACGGCGGTCGGGATCAGGTGGTGGTGGATCAGTGTCGGCGTGCCGCCAAACAGCGTGTCGGCGACGGCGTGGCCCTCGCGAATCGCGATCGGCGTCAGCGCGACGCGGCCAGTGACGTCCCCGACGGCATAGATGTGCGGGACGCTCGTCCGCGACCACTCGTCGACCGTGATCGCATGCTTTGCATCGATCGCGACGCCGACCTCGGCGAGCCCGAGCCCCGCACTGTTGGGATCGCGACCGACGGCCGCCATCTGCAAGTCGACCTCGATCGTACGGTCGCCAGCGACGAGCGCGCCTGGCTTGCCGCCGAGCTCGCTGCAGCACACGACGTCGATGCCGTGTGCGGGGAGCGCTGCGGTCATCGCCTCGCGAACCTCGGGATCAAAGCCACGCAAGACGAGCGTGTCGCGATGGATCAGCGTGACCTTCGCGCCGAGGCCCGCGAAGATGTGCGCGAACTCGACCCCGATGTAGCCGCCGCCGAGGATCGCGATCCGCTTCGGTAGGCTCGGCAGATGGAAGGCCTCGTCCGATGTGATCCACGCGGGCGACGGCCGCTTCGCGCGCCCACCGGTCGCGATCAGGATGTTCGCCGCCGTGATGCGCCGACCTGCGACCTCGACCGTGTGCGCATCGGCGAGGACCGCGCGGCCCTTGATGACCTCGGCACCCGCCTTGGTCAGCCGCGATGCATAGGCATTCTCGAGCCGCGCGATCTCCTTGTCCTTCGCCGCGATCAGCGTGGCCCAGTCGTGGGTCTCTCCCTCGATGGTCCAGCCGTTGCCGCGTGCGTCCTCGATCATCCGGCTGACCTCGCTGGCGTAGACCAGGAGCTTCTTGGGCACGCAGCCCCGGATCACGCAGGTCCCCCCCCACCGATCCTCCTCCGCGATGGCAACGCGAGCACCGTGCTCTGCCGCCACCCGCCCCGCACGCACACCACCTGACCCGCCTCCGAGCACGAACAGGTCCACGTCGAAGCGCGTCATGAATGCGAGCATACGTGGGCTGCCGCACACCGGCATCAGTCGCTGTCAGGACAGATCGAGGTGAAACGGAACTTGTGTTCAATAATCGAGTGGACTCGGCCGCGTCAGTTGATACGCTGCCGTCGACTTAAGGGGGTCTTATGCGCAACAGCTTTGCTCTCGTGCTCGTGACCACGCTCGCGGCCTGCAACGGTGGCGATCCAACCGGTGGCGGTGATGACACCACAGAGCCGGATGCTCCTGGCGTGATCGAACCACCGGCACGCGGCTTCCAGGTCGTGTCGTCGGACATCACGATCGATCCCGGCCAGGAGATCACGTACTGCTACTACTTCCGGACTCCGAACACGGAGCCGATGGCGATCAGCAAGTGGAAGTCGGTCATGACGCCCGGCAGCCACCACATGATCATGTACACGACGACCACCGATCTGATGCCGCCGGGCACGGTCTCCGCCAGCAACTGTGGCCAGAGCGCCAGCACGTCGAACCCGTCGATCTGGACGTACGCCGCGCAGAACGTCGACACCGAGGTCCAGCTCCCGCTCGACGACGGCGCCGGCAAGCCGCTCGCGCAGCTGATCGCGCCGAACACGCCGGCGTACTTCCAGATGCACTACCTGAACCCGAGCGATCAGCCGATCCAGGTGCACGTCACGCTCAACGCCGACGCACTTGCCGCGGCCGCCCCGTACACGCTGACCGCGCCGTTCATCACCCACAACTTCGGCATTCGCATCCCTGCGATGGCGATGGGTTACACGGAGACCAAGACCTGCCAGACGCCCCCGGGCGCGAAGTTCTGGACGCTGTCGAGCCACACGCACAAGCAGGCCGTGAAGACGGTCGTCAGGAGCGGCGCCGCGGCGAGCACGAACATCCCGTTCGAGAGCACGGACTGGGAGCACCCCGGCTCGAAGAACTACATGGCCGCGCCGTTCTTCACGTTCGACAACAACCAGCTCACGTTCTCGTGCACGTGGAACAACCCGACGACGCGCGAGATCCGCTTCGGCCAGAGCGCGGCGACCGACGAGATGTGCATGGCGACCGGCTACTTCTTCCCGGCGTCTGCACCGATCACCTGCGCATGCGTCGCGCAGGGCTGCGGAAATTTCTAGCTCCAGCTAGCTACTCGTCGACGATCTCGATCACGATCTCCTCGATCATGATCGTGTCCTCGGGCGCGATCACCGTCGGCGCCGAGGTCGACGTCGGAGTGGCGGCCGCGGCTGGCACACCCGGCGTCGCCGCGGCAGCTGCGGGTGCTGTGACCTCGGCGGTCACGTCGACCTCGGTCTCGGCGGCGGCAACCGCCGTGGACTCGCGCGGCGCGATGCTCTCACCACCGTCGGTCTCGCGCTCGGCGGCCTTGGGCCACGTCGGCTCGCCCGCCCCGCGCGCTCCACAGGCGGCGAGAGACAGCACGGCAACGACCAGAGCGGCGAACCTCATCCAGGGAGCGTAGCAAGTCGCCGGGCGCGCTGCATCTGGAAGCGATCCGCCCGGTCGTGGTACGGCGAGGTCATGATCGAGGTTGGTAAGAAAGCCCCCGCATTCACGCTCGACTCCAGCGACGGCGACAAGGTCAAGCTCGCCGACCACGCCGGCAAGCGTGTGGTCGTCTACTTCTACCCGCGCGACAACACGCCGGGCTGCACCGTCGAGGCGCAGGAGTTCTCGGCCGCGATCCCCGCGCTGAAGAAGCTCGGCGTCGTCGTGCTCGGCGTCAGCAAGGATTCGATCGCGTCGCACTGCAAGTTCCGCGACAAGTACAGCCTCGCGTTCCCGCTGCTCTCGGATCCCGAGGGCAAGGTGCTCGAGGCCTACGGCGCGTGGGGCGACAAGGTGATGTACGGCAAGAAGATGAAGGGCATCATCCGCTCGACCGTGCTCATCGGCGAGGACGGCAAGGTTGCCAAGCACTGGCCCAAGGTCAGCGTGAAGGGCCACGTCGCCGACGTCGTCGACTCCGTCAAGGCGCTCGCCAAGCAGAAGTGATCGTCAGCTACGGCGCGACTCTGAAGCGTCCGTCGTCAGGCGGAACCCGACACTGCGAACGGTCTCGATCACGTCGGGCCGCGGCAGCTTGCGCCGCAGCCGCAAGATCACGTTGTCGACCGCACGCTCGGACACCTCGAAGTCGCCATCGCCCCACGCGAGATCGAGCAGGTCCGCCCGCGACAGTGGCTTGCCCCGCGCCTTGATCAGCTCGCGCAGGACGGAGAGCTCGACCGACGTCAACGGAATCGTCTTGCCGCCGAGCCACAACGCGCGGCCGTAAACATCGAGCGTCAGATCGCCGTAGCGCAGGCGTCCGTTCGAGCTGCCCTTCCAGTGAACCCGGCGGTGCACGGCGCGAACGCGCGCCACCAGCTCGCGCGTGCTCACCGGCGTGGTCGCAACATCGTCGAACCCTGCCGCGAGCAGCTCCTCGCAATCCTCGGTGACGCCGTTCTCGACGAGGCCGATCAAACCGGCGCGCGGCTCGGTCTGGGCGGCCCACGTCACGAACCGCGGCGCGAGATCCTCACGCCGCGCGGGCGCGATGCTGAGGACATACACTGGCACCGTTGGCGGAGACTCGAGCACATCGAGGAGGGCGAGCTCGACGCTCATCGACTCACGGCGAAGCTCGTGGACCACGGCCTGGGTGGTCGCGTTGGTGGCAACCGTCACCACGACCACGCGCACTGCTTCGATCTTCGTGGTGAGGTCGTCGGCGGAGGACACGTCGATCACAACCCACGATAGAGAGTCGCGGTGACGAAACCGGTGGGGCTCTGCAACCGGACGGTGACGTGACCCGCACTGGCGAGTTCACCGGCGCGTGACCGTCATGCCACACAGGCACGCTAGACTGCTCCCAACGATGCGATCCACGGTGGTCACGACGGCGTTTCAGCGCACGTGCGTGACTCCAGATCGACCACCGCGACGACGGCTCGCATCGATGACGTTTTTACGGAGCAGGTTGCAGGATCGTGCTGCCGTCGATGACGATCGACG
This sequence comes from Myxococcales bacterium, assembly GCA_031421915.1. Classification (GTDB taxonomy): domain Bacteria; phylum Myxococcota_A; class Polyangia; order Haliangiales; family Haliangiaceae; genus JABFXX01. The sequence goes on from JANOPP010000603.1 coordinate 13,347, forward strand.
TCTGCGCCAGCAATCGCCCGTTCAGTGACGCGCCAGCGCCGAACGTGACCGAGGTCTGCGTCAGGACGACGCCTTCGACGTGAGCCATCGTGGCGAGCGTGAGCTTGCCGCTGATCTGCCAGAACACATTCTTGGAGCGCGCGCCGCCCGCGAGCAGGATCCGCGCGCCGGCATCGACGGTGAGATCGCCAGCGATCTGGAACAGCCAGACGTCGTCGGGTCCGCCGGTCAGCGTCACCGTCGCCGGGACGAGCAACGCGCCGCTCCACCGATGCACGCCGGGAACGAGCACCTGCCCGCTCGTGCTCGCCCCACCGACGTCGATGAAGTCCGCTGCGCGGGCAGCCGCCGCGGTGAACGCGAGCTCCATGTCCATGATCGCGAGCGTCAGGGCAGCCGGCGTGGCGATGGCGTAGTCGGCCGCGTAGACCCGCCCGGTGATCTGCGCCGAGGTCGAGAACGTGTTCGAGGCGTCCGCGATCAGCGAAAAGCCCGTGATGTAGGTGGCGGCGGCCGGGCTGACGCCGAGGTTGCCGGTGACCGTCGCGGTGGTGCCGCTGATGCCGGCCTTTGCGAGAACGACGTAGTTGCCGGCGGTCCCGAGGCTGACGGGCGTCCCGGTGCCACCCTGCGACGCATCGAGGATTGGGGGCGTCGCCGAGTCGCCGCCCGCGTCGGGGGCGTTCGCGCCTCCACCGTCGAGGGCGAACCCACACGCCGACAGCGAACACAGCATGATCGAGATCATCTTCATCAGGCCCCCGCCGCGAGTGGTGCACGCTGGAGGCCGCGGCAGTGCACGCGCACAGGGACCTGGGAGCCGACGACCGGCAAGGTCCCCGGACCTCAGGCGCGTCAGTCCTCACCGAGACGCTGGAGGAGCGTGCGCTCGCGCTCGATCGCCCGCTTGCTAGTTGTTTGCTGCGTTCCTCGTCGGAGTCGCATCCGTGGCGAACATGCCGGTCTTGTCGGGCGACCGCGCATAGCTGGAACCCATCGGTGACGCATCCAGCGGCCAGTCGACGCCGTCGGAGAGGCGCTGGTCGGAGATCCGGTAGACCCACACGTCCTCGTCGCCACCGAGGCCGAAGCCCGAGATCGCCGTGCTGACGTCCTGCGTGTAGTACGCGCCCGGCGCCAGCGTCATGGTCGGGAACGGCTTCATCGTGACGAAGTCGTTCGCCGTGTCGACGTACGCGAACTGATCGAGCTGCACGGGCGCACTCGTGACGTTGACGATCTCGATCCAGTCGGGATTCTCACCGGCAGCGACCTCGTTGATCACGAGAATCTTCAGCGGTGCTGTCGGGTCGACCGCGAGGTTGATGGTTCCCTTGGTCGGCATCGCCGTGGTCTGGAACGCACCCGTCGTGTCGGGCAGGCGCGCAAACGTCGAGCCTGCAGGTGCGACGCCGTCGGCCCAGTCGAGGCTGTCAGACAGCCGCTGATCCGCGATCCGGTAGATGAAGATCGCCTCGTCGCTGCCGAGCTTGAAGCCCGAGATGACATCGTCGACGTCCTGCGCGAAGTGCGTTCCCGTCGCGAGCGACATCGCGGCGAACGGCTTGCACTTCGCGAAGTCATCGGCGGCGTCGACGTAGCAGTACTCGTCGAGCTGGACCGCGGCGCCCGAGACGTTGACGATCTCGAACCAGTCCGGCGTCTCGCCGGGCGCGACCTCGTTGACGACGAGGATCCCGAGTGGCGGACCGGCATCGACGGTCGACGCATCGACGACTCCATCCGGTGCATCCGGCGTGGGGTTGGCGGCGTTGCTGCAAGCGGCAAGGGCGAGAGGCAGGAAGAGAGCGCGCATCGGAGGACTCCTTAGTCGAGGACAAACGGGGCAACAGCAGAGACGATCAACATCGCGACGGTCGCGTCGCCGGCATCGGCACCGGGTAGCGGCATGGCTCCCCCTGACGCGGTGATGCGATCGACGGCGAGCCACAGGCGATAGCGACCACGGCTGGCATCGCGCCACGGCTCGACCGCGACGGCACCGCCGAACGTGGAGACGCGACCACCCGCGGTGAAGCCGAGCGACGAGCCGCGCGCCGCGACGAACACGTGGTCGACGATCCGCCCCTCGGCCCAGCCGCCAGCCTCGAGGCCCTCCGCATCACCGCGCTCGCCGATGCCCCACGCCTTGATGACCTCGACGCCGGCGCGTACCCACGGGGTGATGACAGTCGCGCCTCCGCCGGCGCGGCGATCGCGAACGCGCGCCACACCGATCGATCCGTCGCGAACGACGCCGGCGAGCGACAGCCGCACCGTGCGCTGGTTGACCGCGACGACCTCGGCGACCGCGGTCGTGGTCTTGCCCGTGTTGCGCTCGGGATAGCGCTGGCCTTCGCCATTGCCGATGGAGATCGAGAGCCGAGCGGGCCCCACCGCACCACGCACGACCGCGGCCAGATCGGCCGGCGCCCATCCGAGCAGTCGCTCGGTACCACTCCTCGACAGCGGCCGTAGCGGATAGCCGTCTTCGAGCGCACGCAGCCACGGATCGGGGACAAAGCCGAGCGCGCCGTCGAGCGTCAACGGCCCCAGCTGCATCGAACCCCCGACGTTCGCGAACCGGATGCGGACCACCATCGAGTCGCCATCGATCCCGAGGGCGCCACCTTCGAGCGCGGAGCGGACTGTCTCGAGGCGAAGCTCCGCGGCCCCATGGGAACCGAGCGCGACGCGCGCGCCGAGCTCGCCGCGATCGAGCCGTACCTCGGACAGGTTCGCGCCTGCCTTGCTGGCATGGCGGGCCTGCGAGATCAGCTCGAGCTCGAGCGCGAGGCGCGCCGTCGACCATGGTGCGAACGCCGGTGGAGCGCCGTCAGCCTCGACCGTGGCAGTGGTGCGCGAGCCACTCTCGCTGGACGGCGCGGCCGCGGCGACGGCGCGCGGGCCCGTCGGCTCGGCCGGCGCAGCGCTGCCAGCCGTCGACGCTTCGTCGGAGATCGTCGTCGGCTCCGACGCCGCAGGCCCCGAGACCGGCGTCACAGCGGGTGGGTCCGCAGGCGCGGGTTGCGCGCGCGCCGGCGCCGTCGTCGCGAGCAGCGCGAAGATCAGAAAGAGGGGTCCGACCCCATTTCCCAGGTCGCTGAGATTGCTGA
>JANOPP010000604.1:0-2776 GCA_031421915.1 Myxococcales bacterium
CATCGGCGAGCCGAAGCAGGATCGTGCCGCGACGCGCGGTCTCGACGAGCTGTTCCTGCTGCCTTCGTTCGGATGGAATCTCACGGACCGTGACGAGACGTTCCTTCCTCCGCAGCGAGGCCGTGTGGATCGCGCGCGCGAACCGTTCCTGGTCGTTGCCCTCCTCGCCGATCGCGAGGACGTGGGTGCCCCGAACCGCGGAGATCAGCGCCTCGTCGACGGCAACGCTCGGCATGCTGCCGATGATCTCCGCGAGCACAGGACGTGCGAGGCGCATCTCCTCGTTCAACGCGTACAGGGTGGTCGATCCGGCGACGAACGAATCGCCGGGGCCGATGTCGAACGAGCTCTCGCGGCGCCCGGCGAAGAATGTCCCGTTCTTCGAGGTCTGATCGTGCACGCGGACGCGACTGCCCCGTCGTTCGAGCACGCAGTGCAGCGTGGACAGGTACGAGCTATCGATCACGACGTCACACTCGGGCGCCGATCCGAGGGAGAACACGTTCTTGCCGACGAGCAGCGGATGCTCGACATCGAGACCGCGGACGCGCAAGGCCGTCACCGCGTCGTTGCCCTCGAAGAACGCTCCACGCTGGTCCTCGGGAAGCGTCGCAGTACGTTGGTCGGCGGCCACGTCACCAGAGAACGCGATCGAGATCGAGCTTGCAAGGGGTGGCCCGCGATGGCGACGCAGTGCCACGATCGCGGGCCGGCTTTCGGGGACTAACTGCGCGACTCCTCACGCGCGTGTGGTGTCGACGCCACGCTCGGGTGGCCCAGAATGAGCCAGTTTCGGCGGTTCGTGGGTCACCCCTTGGAAGTTCGTTGAGAAGTCGCGATGATAGGTGACGCGCACCGCCTGTCTCGCGGGAGCCGATAGGGAAGGTCGATGTCGATCAGTCGATGGAGTGTCGCTTGCTGGTTCGTGATGGGGATTGTGTCGGCGAGCCCAGCGTTCGCCGACGATCCGCTCGCCAAGCCGAAGACCGCCGCCGCTCGCGAGCACCTGACGCAAGGGAACAAGCTGTATCGGCTCCGCGAGTTCGAGAAGGCGATCGAGGAGTACAAGGCCGGGGCGTTGCGCGACGACGCCAACGTGTTTCTCTACAACCTCGGTCAGTGCTACCGCCAGCTCGGGAAGTACGACGACGCGATCTGGCACTACGAGCGGTTTCTGTCGCGTGCGCAGCCGACCGGCAACCTCAAGACCGCCGTCGAGAACTTCGTGCAGCAGATGAAGGACGAGCGCGACAAGAAGGCGATGACGCAACCGCCGGTCGAGCCCGCACCGGAGCCGGTGAACACCACGACGACGCCACCGACACCGCCGATTGCGATCACGGCGACGACCAGGTCCGAGGAACGGCCCGCACCGTGGTACGCGGACGGCGCCGGATGGGCGCTCACGGGGACCGGGCTGATCGGCGCAGGAATCGGTGGCTACCTTCTCCTCGATTCGGCAGACCTCTTCGATCGGGCGAACAACGAGGATCGACAGGACGTGCGGCAGGATCTACGCGACAAGGCGGGCACGCGTCGCGTGGTCGGCGCGGTCCTTGGCGCCGCGGGCGTCGGCCTGCTCGCGACGGGTGTCATCAAGCTCGTGCTACATCCTTCGCCGACGGAACGTCCGGCGATGACCTCGTGGGGCGTCGGCATTACGGACCGCGGCGTCCAGGTCTTCGGGATCTTCTGATGATCGGCATGGTGCTCGGCTCGCTCACGATCACGCGTCAGATCGGCGAGGGCGGCATGGGTGCGGTGTTTCTCGCCGAACATCGCGTGCTGAAGACGTTGCACGTCGTGAAGGTGCTGCTGCCGCAATGGACGCAGAACGCGACCATCGTGCAGCGCTTCGTGAACGAGGCGCGCGCCGCCGCCGCGATCCAGCACCGCAACATCATCCGCGTCCAAGACTGCGCCCAGCTTCCCGATGGGCAGTGGTACATCGTGATGGACTATCTCGACGGTGGCACGCTCGCGCGGTACGCGGCATCGCAGGGGGGGCCGCTCGCGCCGCAACTGATCCTTCACATCGTGGCGCAGATTGGGAACGGCCTGACCGCCGCGCACGACCGCGAGATCGTCCACCGCGATCTCAAGCCCGAGAACATCTTCCTCTCGACACGCGAAGGTAACCCGCACCACGTCACGATCCTCGACTTCGGCATCGCGAAGCTCGGCGAGATCGACGGCGAGCCGACGACGCGTACGGGACAGATGGCGGGCACGCCCGCGTACATGGCGCCCGAGCAGATGCGCAACCTCAAGTCGGTCGATCCACGCACCGACGTCTACGCGCTCGGCGTGATCGCGTATCAGCTTGCCACCGGCGGCTGGCTTCCGTTTCAAGACGGCGGCGCGCCAAGCTCGTACTACGAGCTATCCGCGGCGGAGATCTATCACCGTCAGCTCACGATCGCCCCCATCGATCCGCGCCGTCGCGTCCCGAGCATCAGCGAAGCGTGGGCGAACGCGATCCTCGCGGCGCTGCATCCCGATCCGGTACGCCGGCCGCAATCGACGCGGCAGTTCGTCTTGATGCTCGCGCAAGCGACGGCCGGCGATGACTTCTGGCCGAGCGGGATCGAGATCGTGCGGAACCATGCCCGCGAGCTGCTCGACATCGGCAACCAGCAGGAGACCGTGCGCGCGCCCAAGGGCGGCGGGTCACGCGGACAAGCGACATCGCGCTACAAGCTCGCCGATCGCCTCGGACTGGGCGGCATGGCCGAGGTATTCCGCGGCACGATGACCGGTGCGGAAGGCTTCGCGC
>JANOPP010000605.1:0-19892 GCA_031421915.1 Myxococcales bacterium
ACCGCGAGCGCAGTGTCCGCGAGGTCGAGCAAGCGCTGGCGACACATGGGGTCGCGATGGTGAGCAACCAGGTCCGGTGGTTCCAGCACGAAGGCAAACGGATCGCGATCGTCTTCCTCTCCTACAACTACATCGTCCGCGCGGATGCCCGGATCATCGCGTCGCTGATGACCGAGGTCGCCGACGCCGACTACTCGATCGTGGTGACCCACCAGCTCGACGCGGCACTCGCGGCGCTGCTGAAAGACAAGGTCGATCTCGTGCTGGGCGCTCATACGCACGGAGGCCAGATCAATCCGGTGGTCGGGGTCGTGCACGTCCCGCTCGCCCGCCTCGAGACCGAGTACATCGATGGCCGGTACGCGCTCGGGAGGACGACGGTGATCGTCACCGCGGGCGTTGGCTTCTCGCTACCGTTCCGCTACGCCGCGCCGCCCTCGATCGAGCTCATCGAGCTCCGGCTGTAGCGAGGCGCGCTAGCGCTTCGTACCCAGCAGCACGACGATCCACACCGCGCCATCGCCGATCTCGGGATGCGCGCCCTGCGCGATCCCGATACCGACGTCGTCGACCTTCTGCTCTCCGACGAGCGAGCTGCCATCGACCGAGTCGAGATCCGCGGCCGCGGTGATCACGCTCCCGACGCGGCCGTACAGCGAGCCGAGTCCATCGACGTCCTTCTTCACGAGCGGGTACGCCTGCTCGCGGGTCTTGCCCGTGGCGAGCGCATCGGCGAGGCGCTGCGCGATCGCCGCGAGGCGCGCGCTATTGCCGACGGGCCGGGCCGAGGTGATGCGCTGGAACACGAGGTCGGCGGCTTTGGCCGGATCGACCTTCGGGGGGACGCGGGTGAAGACCTGGGTGACGAAGATCTCGCGCCGCCCCGAGACCTCCGCGCCGAACACGGCGCCCATACCGACGTGCGTGGCCGTGTGCGAGGTGATGTTCGCGCGGTGGCCGGGGCTGTTCATCAGACCCTGATGCGCCTCGCCGACGCCGTAGGCGCGCGCGACGTTCTCGAGCACGACCGCGGTCTTGATCTTGGCGGCGCGCACGCGATCGGCGGCAGAGCCCGTGGTCGGGGAGATGTGCGCGACGTTGCGCGTGCGCCGCATCTCCTCGGAGTGTGCACGCGAGACGTTCGCGACCTTCTCGTCCCACTGGAGCGCATGAAGCCCGGCGGCCTGGCGATCGCGGTTGACCATCGCGAGGAGACGCTTCTCGGCTTCCTCGGTGGTCGCAGCGGGCGCGTCATCCATCGACGGGTCGACGGTGAGCGACACGGGCGGCGCGGTACCGCACCACATCGGGAAGTTCGCGAGGACGGTGGAGCCGCTCGCGTCCGCGGCCGTGATCTCGACCTGCTGACGCCCCTTGTGGGAGCCGCAGCGTACCTCTGAGGTGAAGCCACCGGCATGACCGTGCTTGATCGCGAGGCGCTCGGTGGCGCCCGAGTCGTAGGTGACGAAGACCTCCGGGTCCTTGTAGCGAACGTCGACGACGGCGTTGAGCGTGAACGAGCCACCGGCGGGGAGTGCGCGCGGGATCGGGGTGGTGCTGACGGCGGAGGCCTGGAGCGCGAACACGACCGCGCCCGTGCCGTCAGCGAGGCGCTTGGCCGAACCGATGCCGACGCGGGCGGTGGCGCCATCTTCGAGGATCTCGGCGAGCCGCGGCTTGAGCTGCTCGACGATCAGCTCCGGCGAGTCGATGTCGCCCCACACGACGAGGAGGTGCGGCGAGGGCTCGACGATGCCGTTGCGATGGAGCGCGAACTCCACGAGGCTGTAGCCGATCACGCCCTCCTCCGGGACGACCTCGGCGAGCTCGGCGCACGCGCGGAACAGGCGAGCGTCGGCGACGGGAACCGTCGTGCCGGCGGCTCCGGCCGCATCGCGCACGGCGGCGATCACGGCGTCGCCGAGCGCGGTCTTCGGCGGCGCCTGGAGCGGCTCGTTGTAGCGCTGCGCGGGCTCGGAGGACGGCGCGAACGTGACCGGCCCGATTGGCGCTCCGACCTTGGGAGTCGCCGAGCCCGTGCGCCAGCTCGGCTGAGCGCCGACCTGTTGCGGGCCGCCCTTGGGGCATCCCGCGACGAGGAGCAGCGCCAGCAAGCCGTAGTGACGCATCCCCGAAAAGGCTAACACGACCGACGACGATCCGCCGGTCAGCGAGCCGCGCTACCTGCCGCGGAACCCGAGCCGGAAGCAGCGGAGGCTGCGGCGGCCGGAGCGGGCTCGTTCGGCCTCACGAGCCGCATCTCGGGAGGGCTCGGAGGAGCGGCGGAGCCACTGCCCGCGCCACCCCGTGGAGCGATCGAGGGAGAAGGCGGTGCGACGCGCGAGCGCTCGAGCGTCTGCTCCACAGCCGATCCGCGACCAGGCAGTGTTGCCGGTAGGGAGGTGGCCGTGGCAGCAATCGAGAACTTCGTGATGCCCGCGGCCTTCGCCAGATCGGTGAAACGCACCACGGTCGCGTGCGGCACCGCTGGATCGGTGACGAGGATGACGTTCGTCAGCTTGTCGCGCGCGAACGCGGCGCGGAAGAGGTTGCCGAGGTCGGCCTCGGCGATCGCCTTTCCGTTCGCGAGCATCGCTCCGTTCGCCGCGATCTCGATGGTGAGCGAACCACTGCTTCCGGCGGCGGAACCGCTACCCATCGTCGTGCCGCTCCCCATCATTCCGCCGCTGCCAATCGCCGAGCCCGAGCCCGCACCGGGATCCGTGCCCGGTGGCGGCAGCGGAATTGGCGACGTGCCGGGCGCGACGCCGCCTGTCTGATCCGCGAACACGACCGTCAGCATGCGATCGAGGCCGTGCCAGTCCTGGTACGTGATGCGATTCCACGACGAGGCACTCGGGCTCTTCGCGTCGACCTTCTTGTCGACGCGTACGACGTTGAGGCGCCAGCGATCTCCGACCTGCGGCGGCAAGCGGACCTGCATGCTTTCATCGCGACCCTTGATCGCGGCCCATGGGATCGCGATCTCGACCTCCCAGCCGACTCCCGGGTTGATCTGCGCGGCGGTCTGCATGTTCGAGTCCCACTCCTCGTCGCCTTTCGCGGCGCGACCGGCGGGGAACCACGAGTCGAACGTCGCGTTGTTCGGATTGACCTGAAGCTCGACGTAGCCGCGCCGGTTGCCATCGGCGTCGATGAACAGCTCGACGCAGTCCTGCTTCCACAGTGGATCGTCCTGGTTCTTGAACTCGCTGAAGACCTCGGAGTCCGTGACGTTTGCGTAGACGTAGAGGTGATCGGTGTCCCAGGTGATTCGACCGATCGCCTTGCCGACGGGCTCCGGGCTGCCCTCGGCGGTCGGCCACTCGGGCGACGAGGAGATACCCATCCAGCCCTGATCGTTGGCGGTGCCGTCGATGGTGATCGCGCCCTTTGCGTAGAGAACGTGCAGCGTGCCCGGAGGTGGCGGCGCCTTGGAGAGGTCAACCTCGAGACGGCGCGCGATGACCGCGCGGTCCTTCGTGTTCGGGCCGGTCGCGGCCAGGCGATCGCCGATGCCGTGCGCGCCGGTCTGGATCAGCCCGACGTGGACGGTCACGTCGATCGAGCGCCAGTCGGGTCGCAGGAAGATCTCCTGCTCGTCTTCGATGATCTCGCCTGCCTTCCAGGTCGCGGGACCGTGCGCGCGCTGCATGTCGGTCGCCGGCAGGTTCATGAAGTCGGGCTTGGTCGGCTCGCCACGCAGCATCGAGAAGACCTGCCAGCCCGGACCGGGAGACGCGATGACCTTCCAGTAGTGCGTGATCGTGAACGCCGCGCCGGGAACCGCGCGCTCCACGCTGACCTTGTTGCCCAGGTAGACGACCTTGCCGCCGAGATCGATGTCGAGTCGTGGGGTCAGCTCCGGCGCCGCAGCGAGCAGGTGCTTGCCGACGTAGCCCGGGTCGACCTTCTTGGGCTGCGGACCCGCACCCTGGTCGACGCATCCGACGAGGCAGATCGCCGCCAGGAGGAAGCTCGGTCGCATGCGCCGTACCTTATACGATGAGATCCGACGCGTCCTGGAACACGGCCCGGTTTGCGGTCTCGCGCGCGACCACCAGCTTCTCCACCTCTTCGAGGAGTTTCGGGTGTCGTTTGACGACGGACTTGAAGTCACCCTTCGAGAGGCGCAGGAGCACGGCGGGCTCGACGGCGGAGACGCTCGCGACTGCCTTGACGCCACTGACCAGTGAGATCTCACCGACCGCCGCGCCGGGCCCGAGCTCCGCGAGCGGCGCGCCTGCGCTCTGCACCTGGCACCTGCCGGAGACCACGACCCACAGGTGCTCGTTGACCTGACCCTCGTGAATGAAGGTCTCGCCCGCGGGGACGAGCTGGATCAGGAATCGCGCGAGCAGCGCGTCGCGATCATCGTCGTCGAGCGCGCGGAACAGCTCGCTCGTGCGCGTGAGGTTTGCGAGGAGGCGCGTGCGGGCGTGGTTCGCCAGCACCTCGGCGAGGCGCGGATGTTTGCGCGCCGCGGTCTCGACAGCGCTCGCTGGAATCTCGAGCACCCAGACGTCCTCGCGCGCCGTCACGCGCGCGGTGCGCCGGGTTCCACCGACGAGCGCGATCTCGCCGAACAGCGCGCCGGTGTGCAGCTCCCCGAGCTCGGCGCCATCGCGCGCAACACCGAGCGTGCCGTGCGCGAGCCAGTAGAGGGCAGTCGCCGGCTGACCGACGTCGATCACGACGGTGCCCGCAGGAAACGCCCGCGCCTTCATCACGCCGATCAGGGCGCGCGCGCCGGGCTTCGAGAGTCCGGACAACAGCGGCGCCGGCGGAACTTTTCCGATCGGCCGCGCGGTGAACCACGCGCCGAGCTTCGCGACGACGTCGCGTGCCTGCTCGACCGGCGAGCCCCTGCCCGCCGGGAGCGAAGGAGGATCTTCGGGTGCTGTCGGCGCGCCGGTTGGCATCGTCGCCGCCGTGCCGTCCTTCGAGTACAGCTCGATCACGTTCTCGAGGAGCTCGGCGCCCTTCTCGCTCGCGAGCTCCGCGAGGTGACGACCACACGCGACCGCGAGCGCGACCTGGCCGTTGCGGCGTGCGGCCTCGCCGATCGTCGCGAACGCCAGCTCCGCATCTTCTGCGTCGCCGAGCGCGTGATGAATCGCGGCGAGCTCGAGCCACGCTCCGTGATCACTCGGGTGCTCGCGCAGGCGCGTCGTCGCTCGCGACAGATGCTCGACCGTGATGCTGCTCATCCGGCCGAGTCTAGCGCGACTACCAGCGCATCAGCGTGAGGCCGCCGGTGTCCTGCGAGGCCGCAGGTCCGAGCGGCAGCACGGTGCGCGCGGTGTTGCTGGAGTCGGTCGTCGCGATCTTGAGGACGACGTAGGCGCTGACGACGACGACGGCCCAGAACCACCACTTCTTGTAGACGGGGTCCGCCTTCTTCGGCTGATCCTGCGGACCGGGCTGCGCGGCTCCGTTCGGCGGTGCGCCCGCACCCTGCGGCGCCTGGCCGTTGTTGGCGACGGGCGGGGGGCCCCCGTTGTTGGCGGCGACCGCTGGACCACCGCGCGGATCGACCATGCCGCTGCCGGCACCGCCGACGCGCTGGTCGCGGATCGCATCGATGTTCATGCCCGAGACGCGATCGAGAGCGGCGTCCCCCGTCGAGGCCGGACCGGAGACCGTGCCCGAGCCAGGAACGCCCGTCGAGCCACCGCGGATCGGAGGCGCGCCGCCACCGTCATCGATCGGCGGCGGGTTTCTGCGGAGCTCCTCGGCGCGGCGCGCTTCCTCCGCCTTGCGGGCGGCAGCGGCCTTCTTCTCTTCCTCGTAGGCCTTGCGCTCTTCCTCGGCACGCTTGGCTTCATCGATCCTGCGGAGCTCGTCGGCCTTCTTCTTCGCGACCGACTGCGCGGCCGCGTCGAGCCGCGCGATGCTCGCCTCGATCTCCTGGCGCTTATCCGTGTTCGGAACCTTGTCGAGATACGCGCGGTAGTACTGCACCGCGGGCTCCGGATCGCCGAGCTTGTCGTAGCAGAGCGCGAGGTTGTAGTTGTTGAGGTCGGCGGGCATGAGCTGCTGCGCCGCGCTGAACTCGCGGATCGCGCTGCGGTAGTCGCCGCCGTTGTAGTACTTCACGCCCGCCTGGTAGCGCGTGCGAGCTTCGGTCCGATCATCCGCGAAGGCTGCCGTGCGACCGACGAGTACAAACGCCAGTGCGATGAGCACGTAGCGGATGAGGGATGGAGCGATCTGTCGGCGCATGGGCGTTCCTCTTTCTTCAGCTCGACGGGACGGTAGCGATAGTGACCTGAAAGGCCTGCCACATGCGGTGACGGTCGGCACCCTACGTGCGCGAGGTCACTCCATGTTGCAGAGATCCTGCGTCTTCTGGTCCTGGTGAGAATCGCAGTAGGCCTTCTTGCAGAACGAGAGCTGGAGATCGGCCTTGGTGCCGCTGCACTTGGGCTTGTCGGGCGGCGGGTTCGTATTGGTGTTCACAGTCGGGATTTTCGTCATGGCAATCTTCGGCTTCTTGTCCGTCGACTTGATGACGATCGCCTTGTCCTTGTAGCCCCGCGCCTTGATCAAGACACTTCGCTCGCCACCTTCGGGAACCTCGAGGTTGTCGGAGCCGGTGAACAGCTTCTTGCCGTCCTCCCAGACCTCGAATGCATCCAGGCCCTTGACGTCGATCAGGACCATCACCCTCCTGGCGGCCGCGACGCCGGCGTCGACGTCCTTGACGGGTTCTGCCGCATCGACGGTCGCGACGACCTCGGCGGCATCGATGGCAGTAGCTGGCACGGCGGCGTCGACGCTCGCAGGGTCGGCGGTCCCCGCATCGACCGACGCCACCGTTGTGGACCCGGCGTCGACCTTGGCCGGGATCACGTTCGAGCCGCCGCCGTTGTTCGGCACCGTGCCCGAGCCGCCCGAGCCAATCTCCGTGCCGCTGCCCTTCTCGACGACCTGCGAGCCCGAGCCGCCTCCCCCGCCGTTCTCCTCCTGCTGCTTGCTGAGCAGGACGAACGCGGTGATGCCACCACCGACGGCGAGGATCGCGAGGATCGCGATGATCAGGCCGGCGCCGCTCTTCTTGACGGGCGTGACGACCGAGCTGCTCGCGCCGGGATACATGCCCGATCCGGACTGCGAGACCGGAGCCATGCCGCCGCTCGGGGTCGCGAGTCCGTATGGATGACCGCCCGGCGGCATCACGCCCGGCGGTGGGCCCATCGCGCCCTGCGTCTGCGAGTGCGCCGCCGCGATCATGCCGGTCATCGGCGGTGGCGTCGGCACCGGATGCGCCTGGCTGACCGGGAACGCCTCCATGTACGAGCTCATGCCGGCGCCGGCGACGTGGCGATAGATGTTGATCAACGCGTTGACCAGCTCGTCCATCGTCGAGAACCGCTCCTTCGGATCCTTCCGGAGGCAGCACATCACGATCTCTGCGAGTCCCGGCGGCAGCGAGCGACCGGCCTTGGCCGCGCGGAGGTGCACGGGCTCGGCCTCGGTCGTGATGTGCTGGGTGAGGATGCCCATGAACGACTCACCCTGGAACGGGAGCGAGCCGCTGAACACCTCGTACATGATCACGCCCATCGCGTAGATGTCGGTACGTGCGTCGACGGGATTTCCGAGCGCCTGCTCGGGCGCCATGTAGAACGGCGTCCCGAAGATCGTGCCCGTGCGCGTCAGATTGTTCTGGCCATCGTTGCCCGAGACCTTCGCGATGCCGAAGTCGAGGATCTTCGGGATGTCCTCGCGGTTCGGCCCGACGGTGACGTAGATGTTCTCGGGCTTCATGTCGCGGTGCACGATGTTCTTCGCGTGCGCGGCGGCGAGCCCGTGGCCGGTCTGGATCAGGATGTTGAGCAGACGTTCGACCGTCTGCGGCTGCACGATCAGGTCGTTGAGTGCGGCTCCATCGAGGAGCTCCATGCACATGTAGATGCGACCATCGGGTAGCTCTCCGAAATCTTCGATCGCGATGATGTTGCGATGCTTGATCGACGAGCTCGACTGCGCCTCTTGATAGAACCGCTTGACCGCTTCTTTGTTGGAGACGATCTCCGGACGCAGCAGCTTGATCGCGAAGCTCTTGTCGATGTGAACGTGTGAGCCTGCATAGACCTCACCCATTCCGCCTTCGCCAAGCTTCTTGGTGAGTCGATAGCGACCGCCAAGGACCTGGCCCACCAGCGAAGGCGTTTCCATGGACATCGAGCCCGATGCCGGGGGCTGCTCACTCATGAGTAGGTATTATAACGCGTCACGACGCCCGTCGGTTTGCCGGCGCCCGTCCCTCAGGGGGGCCCACAAACACCGACCCCGTGCTGGTTGGCCTGGTCGCCCGTATTGACCTTGCAGAGCTGGCCCTGGGGGCATCCGGGCAGGTCGGGGCGACCACAGGCCCCCGCAGGGAGGCCGCCGACGGCCAGCTCGCACCCACCCTGGATGCACTGGGGGGTGGCGCCGAGCTCGCAGACATTGACGGCCGGGCATGCCGGGCTGGCGGGGCAGCCGAGATCGTCGTCGAAGCCGGTCAGGCTCGACGCGAGGACCGCGGTGTTCTCGCCGCCCTGCGCGCAGCCGCAGCAATCGGCGCGGGTCTGGACGCAGTCACTATCGCGTGTACAGCCGCCGGGCTCGGGCATCGCGCACGCGCACGACAGACAGCCCGTCGGATCGATCGCGTAGCCAGCGGCGCACGACTCGGTGCACTGCATCTCGACGCACGCGAGCACGCACTCGCCAGAATCACATGCGGCGCGCACGTTGTCGGGGCACGAGTCACGACTCGGGCAGGTCACGCCGTCACACGCGCGGTAGGCCGGATCGTTGATGTTGACCGTGAACGCGGCACACTCGCAGCATGTCGCCGCGGCGGTCGCACAGTCCGTGTCCTCGACACACCGCTGCGGCGTCTGACCCAGGCCCGAGCCGTTGCCATTGCCGTCATCGTTGCCACCGGCCTCGAGCGCGTCCTTGGTCGTCGGGCAACCGACGAGCAGGGAGGCGAGGACGAGGAGGAGGACGAGGGGACGCATGGGACGACCGGAGGAGAGCACGTCTCGTGCCGTAGTGTAACTCTTCGAGATCCGGTCGTGCGGCCTCAGTTTTCCATGCCCGGAGCGAGGACGATCAGACCCACCGCGTAGCGTCCGCGTCGCGATATGGCCTCCAAGATCCTGACCAAGACCGACCGCCAGATGGAAGACACGATGCTCGCGGTGTCCTCGGACCCCGTGCGCGCGGACACGCTGCAGAAGGCCCGTGCGTTCAAGCGGACGTGGCTCGAGCTGGCCGAGGCGCTCAACCGCGCAAACGACAAGAAGCTCTGGGAGCAGTGGGGCTTCTCGGACTTCGACGCGTACTGCCGCAAGGAGCTCCACCTCCGCGGCTCGACCGTGCAGAAGCTGCTCGGCAGCTATCGCTTCCTCGAGACGAGCGCACCGCGCGTGATCGAGCGCGCACGCAACGATCACTTCGAGGCGCCGATCCCGAGCATCGCGACGGTCGAGTTCGTCGAGAAGGCGACGCGCGAAGGGCACGCCGACGAAGAGACGATGAAGACGATGTACCGCAGCGCGTTCGAGGAGGGGATCGAGAAGCCGGTGCTCGCCAAGAAGTTCGGCGAGCTGGTGTTCCCGATGACCCCTAGCGATCGCAAGGAGAAGCTGCGCGCGTCGATCGCCGCGGCCGCGCGGCGACTGTCGTCGCTGATCGCCGAGGACGGTGCGCCCGTGCCCAAGGCGCTCGCGATCAGGGTCGAAGAAGTCGTCGGCGAGCTGCTCGAGAAGATCGAGAACTGAATCGGCGCGGGCTCAGGGCGTCACACCGATCGCGCCCGCGATGTGTTCGACGCCATCGCCGAACGACAGCGCGCCAAGATCCTCGACCCTTCCGTCGCTGTGGAACACCACGCGACGAACCTTCGTCAGCTCGGACACAAGCACGGTGCCGGCGAGCTGACCGCGATCGATGGTGACGACGTCGCCGGGCAGCTCCGCCGCTGGTCCCCGGTACGTGATCTCGCCGCGATTGCGCCAGGTGCCGTTCGGGCCACCGGTGTCGAGGACGTAGATGCCCTCGCCCGGAGGTTGCGAGCTGGTCACGAGGACGACATCCCCGTGCGGGGAAGTCGCGATGCCCGAGGGGTCGGAGATGCCCGGGACAACGGTGATCGGGGCGATGCCCGTGGCGTTCACGCCGACGATGGCGACGCGATCCGGTCCCACCGGAGTGCTGTCACCGAGAAAGAACGTCTTGCCATCGCGCGCGAGCGCGAACCCGCTGGTGATCTGGTTGTCGTCACCGAAGGCGTCGCCGCCACCGACGAGCGTCGGCGGATTCGTCCACTCGAGTAGATGTACGTCGGTTCCGGAGGTCGGCGAATCGAGGACATCTCGGGCCGCGAGCACGGCCCGGCCGTTCACGAAGGCCAGACCGCCCGGCGACCTGGCCGCGGCGATCAACCCGCGATCCGCGACGGTCCCGTCGCAGCCGATGGTCACGAGGTAGACGCCACCACCGTTCTCGCGGGTGTTTCGATCGACGACCCACGCGCGATCTCCGCCGGGATCCATGATCACGCGGCTCGCGTAGAACGCGCCGGAGAAGCTGGGATCGACGACCGTCGGCATACCGTCGGGGTCGAGCCGGAAGACGCCGAGGCGACCGTTGTCCATCGCGACCAGGCCGACGTCGCCATCCGGCGTGAACGCGATGACGCCGAACGGGGATCGCGCGCCGAGCGAGAACATTCTCGGCGGCGAGAACCGCATGAGGGCCCCCGTCGCCGAGAGCTCGATCACCTCGTACATCGTCGACGGTCCGCTGCTCGCGGTGTACGGATGAGCGACGACGATGTAGCGCGTGCGATCTGCGGGCTTGGGCTCGCGCAGACACCCCACGGCAGCATCGACATCGGGCCCACCATCACCACCACCGTCGGGGGCGGTCGACGTGTCGTCGCCTCCACACGCCACCATCGTCACGAACAGAATCGAGATCGGGATTCGCATCGCGGCGGCATCCTGCATCAGGACCGTCCAGTCAACCAGCGATCGTTATCCGTCGCGTTATGCCGCCGAGGTGTCGCGTCGTGCCGTCAACTCACGACGTACTTGACGGCCTTCACCAGCAAGTACAGCGCGTAGCCCATCAACAGCATCCCGACCACGCGCGGGATCCACGCGGCCTTCTCGCCGAGGACGTTCTTGCCCTTCTGGGTCAGGTACGCCACGAGTGCAAACCAGCCGAAGCTACCGATGATCACGCCGATCGAGAACGCGGTGCCGTCGAGCCGTGTGCCGTCGGGGATCATCGGGCCGATCACGACGACCCACGTGACGATCGCGGCGGGATTCAGAAGGATCAGCGCGAGGCCGAGCGAGAAGCCCGACCACATCTGCCTGCGATGGATCACCGAGTCGGACGCGAGCGGATCGACCGCGGGCTGGGCGGGCTGGACCGGCTGGCTACGCGCGGTGAGGAAGCCGTAGGCAAGGAGGATGATGCCGCTGATCGTATTGAGGATCGGCGGGATGGTCGGGTACGCGCGGAGCAGCGGGGTGACACCGAGCATCCCGGCCGCCGCGTAGAGGCCGTCTGCGATCGAGGCGCCCATCGCGACCGCGATCGCGCGACGCAGCGTGAACCGATAGGCCGCGTCGATCACCGCGACGTTCGCCGGCCCGATCGGCACGCCCGTGAGCGCACCTGCAGCGACGCCGATCAGCAGGAACATCAGCACGGAATGCCCCGTGCTATAGCAGGACCGTGAGCCCTGCTGCTAGGGAGCCGGCCGCCCTGCCGCCCGGGAGTCCGTCGGTGACCTGGCTCGGCCATGCCACCGCCGTCGCCGAGCTCGGTGCCGCACGGTTCGTGTTCGATCCACTGTTCCGCTCGCGCGCCCGGGCCGCCGGCAAGGTCAGTGGAGTTCTGATCACCCACTCGCACGTCGACCACCTCAACCGGTGGAGTCTCAAGGCGATCGACCGTGACACCCACCTCGTGGTGCCGCGCGGGGCCAAGCACATCGTGGCCGATCTCGGCTTCGCCCACGTCAGCGAGGTGTCCGCCGGGGACTCCCTGGAGATCGGCGGAGCCGAGGTCCACGCCGTCGAGACCCGCCACGATCAGGGCCGCTGGAACAAGAGCAGCGGGCCCCAGGCCATGGGCTACGTCGTCCGTGGCAGTGGCGTGGCCCTCCACCATGCCGGCGACGTCGACTTCTCCGACCACGCGGTGTTCGACGACATCGGCAAGCGGTTCGCGATCGACGCGTCGCTGCTCCCGATCGGCGGGATGATGCCTGGCTGGTACTACCGCTGGCGGCGCGCCGCGCACGACAAGGGCGTCCATATCGATCCCGACTGCGCGCTCGACATCTACGAACGACTCGGCGCGAAGGCCCTCGTGCCCGTGCACTGGGGCACGGTGAACCTGCGCCTCGGATTTCCCAGCGAGCCGAGCAAGCGCCTGACGCGCGTGGCCTCGGTGCGCGGCGTCGGTGGGGTTTCTATCCTGCAACATGGTCAGCAGCTCGAGCTCGGCAAGCGCTAGCGCTCGACTGCCGACGACGTCACAGGTGGTACTTGATCACACCAAACACACCGATCGCTCCGACGACGATCCCGATCGAATAGCCGAAGCGCTTGTCGTGGATCATCGGGATCCGACCGTCTTCCTTGCGCAGCCACCACAGCTTGAGCGCGTCGTAGATGAACCACGTGCCGGCGACGAGCCCGGTGAACAGGCTCATGAACCACACGAACACCGTGTGCGAGACGAGGTGGTCGTTCATGTCGACACTCCAGGCACGTCATCGAGCAGCATGCGCTTGGCGTCGTGCAGCACGACGACGATCATCAGCGGCGGATAGAGCCAGAAGTAGAAGTCGACCTCGAACTGGCCGGTGCCAAAGCCGATGAGATAGGCGGTGTACGCGACGAGCCGCTCCATCGCGTAGGACTTGTAGTTCGTCGCGCGACCCGCGCGCTTGGCGTAGAGGAAGCGCAAGAGGCTGTTGCCGATGCCGAGCGTGAGCATCGCGACGACGGGGATCACGGGGACCCAGCCGTACCAGGCGAGGATGACGAGGCAGAACCCGTAGCAGATGCCGTCGGTGATCGCGTCGAATAGCTCGCCGAACACCGAGCGACAGTTGAAGATCTTCGCGACGAGGCCATCGACCTTGTCGAGCAGTCCGCAGATCAGAACGAACAGCGTCGCCCACTGGTGATAGCCGTTGTCGACGGCCCACACGAACGGTGGCAGGCACAAGAACCGCGACGCCGTGACCGCGTTTGCCGGGTTGAGCTTACTGACGACCCGCTCGGCGGACGCAGCGGTCGCCGCCATGGCTAGCTCGCTCCGGCGTCGGGCGTCTCGCCAGGCGCGAGACCGGGATCGACGAACCGGTAGCGCTTCCACGCGAACCGCACGCGCTGGAGCAACGACACGTGGCTCATGATCGCGACGGCCCAGCAGCCCGCGAGCATTGGCCGCGGATCATCGAGCAGCGCCGTGAAGAACACACCGAGGCCGTAGTAGATGATGAACTCCGCCGAGCCGAACAGCCCGACAACGTCGACCGGGTGACCGATCTTGCCCTGCTTGCGCCAGATGTCCTGCTGGCTCTCCGCGTAGATCGAGAGCTTGATGATGACGTTCGTGAGCGCACCCGTGATGCCGAAGCCGAGCACGATCAGGATGTGCGGGTAGTCGTAGCTGAGGTTCAAGCAGCCGCCGGCGAACATGATGCCGAGCACCCAGCGATCGGCGGTGTCGTCCATCACCGCGCCGAACGTCGTGCGCTGGTTGTGGGTCCGTGCCTTGAAGCCGTCGATGTGATCGATCAGGCCGCGCCCGATGAGGAGCGCGAAGCCCTCCCACCACAGTCCGTAGAAGAACACGACGCCACCGACCAGGCCGATCACGGCACCGAGCATGGTCCACGCGTTGGCGTGGAGGGGCAGCTTCGCGAGCGAGCTGACGATCGGGTGGAGGACCCGATCGGCGTGCTTGCGGAAGGCGAACAGGTTCATGCGGCGGCCACTCTATCTGATGGGGGGTCTGATTTCTCTTACGAGCGCCCTCGGCCTCTGGCCGGGAACTATCGATCAGGCTCCGCGGACCGTCACCAGGACCTTGCGCAGCGCGGCAAGGAACTGGTCGATCTGGGCGCTGGTCACCGAGAGGGGCGGCTGGAGCCGCAGCACGTTGCCGTGCATGCCCGAGGTGGTGATCAACATTCCCGCCTCGTGCAGGAGATCCTTCACCTTGGACATCTCGGCCTTGCCGAGGATCTCCTTGGTGTCGCGGTTGCGGACAAGCTCGATCCCGCCGAGGAGGCCCGTGAACCGCACGTCGCCGACCCAGGGATCCTTCATGGCCCACGAGGCCTCCGTGAAGTAGCGCCCCATCTTCGCCGAGTTCTCGATCAGCCCTTCCGAGAACAGCACCTCGAGGAGCGCGAGTCCGCCCGCCGAGGACACCGCGTTGCCGCCGTTGGTGGGCGTCGTACCCCCAAAGAACCTGTCGCAGACCTCGTCGGAGGCCGACGTCAGGCCGAGCGATCCGACGCCGCCCGAGAGGCCCTTGCCGCCGGTCATGATGTCGGGTGCGAGACCGTAGTGCTCGACCGCGAACATCTTGCCGGTGCGACCGAGTCCGGTCTGGATCTCGTCGGCGATCAGCAGAATGCCGAGCTTGCGGCGCATCTGATCGAGGCGGTCCCACCACTTCTGCGGCGGAGCGAGCCCACCGACGGCCTGGATCGGCTCGGCGATGATCGCGGCCGTCTGCCGCGACGCGAGCTTGTCTTCGACGCCGTCGAGACACTGCACGCTGCACCCGGCGGCCGGGCCGAACTTGCAGCGGTAGCAGTACGCGGTCGGGATCGCGAAGTTCTCCGTGCCGAGCGGCTTGCCGGCGGACTCGCGATACTTCTCGCTCGCGGTGACCTCGAGCGCACCGAGCGTCAGGCCGTGATAGCCGTTCTCGAGGTACGCGATGTCGGGCTTCTTCTTGAACTGACGCGCGAGTTTGAGCGCGAACTCGTTCGCCTCCGAGCCGCCCGTCGAGAAGAACGCCTTCGCGATCGGCTTGGGCGCGAGCTTCATCAGGCGCTCGGCGAGCCGGACCATCGGAATGGTGCCGTGCTTGCCCGAGACCTGGAGGACCTCGGTGACCTGCTTGGCCGCCGCTTCCGCGATCCGCGGATGGCAGTGGCCGGCATTGTTGACGAAGTACCCCGCGGTCAGGTCGAGGTAGTCCTTGCCGTGGACGTCGGTCACCACGCACCCCTTGGCGCGCGCGATGATCACGGGCTCACCCGCCGGGTGCGGCCAGGGCCGCATCACGTACTTCTTGTCGGCAGCTTCGATCGAATCCGCGTCCGCGGTCTTGTCACCCATCGGCTCTCCCTCGGAGTGGTTGGTGGGGTATCTCACGAGACAAAGCCAAGTCAAGTCCGCCGGTTAGGATTGCTGGAATGTGCCACGCTCGCGATCCCACACGCGAACATGGTCGCCATGGACGCCCGTGGCGTCGATGTCGAAGATGCGGTAACGGGCGGTCCGCTCTGGCTTGTTGTGGTGATAGGTCCCGGACGCGATCCCGCGAACCGGAACGGTCACGCCGTCCGGCCCCCCGAGGGTCTCGTGCAGATCGACATGCTCGTGCCCATGGACGATCAGATCGGCGCCGTGCTGCGCGATCACGTGGGCGAACTCCTTGTGGTCGCGCAGGCCTCGGATCCGGCTGGCCGCGCGCGTGCCGGCGGGTGGGTGATGGATCGCGACGACCCGCACCTTGCCCGCGAGCCGCGGATCCGAGAGGACGTGACCGAGGCGCGCGAGCTGCCCCGGACCGACCTTGCCGTAGGCGGTGAACCATGGGGTCGCGCGGCTGGTCGACAGGCCGATCACGGCGAGGTCGCCGCGTACGCGAACGATCGGCCAGTGAAGGATGTCGTCGGCAGAGTGGCGATGATCCTCGACCCACTCCCAGCCCGGATCGGTCGTGGCGTAGTCGCCGAACAGCTCCGAGAACAGCGGCACACCCTCGGCGACGTACGCATCGTGGTTGCCGGGGATCACGGTGACGTCGAGCGGGCCGAGCGTGAGCTTGTCGAACTTGCTGCGCGCGAACTCGAACTCGCGACGCATCGCGAGGTTCGTGACATCACCGGTGCACAGCACGTGGTCGACGCCCTGCGCGTTGAGATCCTCGACCATGTGCTCGAACGCGGCCACGTGATAGTGGCGGCTGCGACTCGACAACAGGTTCATCGCGCCGATCCAGCGCTTGTTCATGAGCTCGATCCAGCGACCGCCGTCGTGCGACAGGAGGTGGAGGTCAGAACAATGAGCGAGGCGCATCGGAGACCCGCATTGGTAGCACGCGCGCGGCCTCGACGAGAATCGAGAGGATGTCCTAGTCAGAAATCGCGCGCGATCCGAGCAAGAACACGGCGCCATCCACAGGTACGTCGCCTGCGGCGGTGACGTGCAACCGCTAGCGGTTCGTCGCGGCCTCTTGGCCGCTCGAACCCTGGAACATCCGATCGTCCTCGTGCGAGGGCCGCGCATGCGCGGTCCGCTGGATCGAGCGGCGGCCCGCGGTGATCGCATCCTCGGCGAGCAGATCGAGGCTCGAGCCACGCGCCAGGCGGCGACGACTCACCGTCTCCGCCGGCGGTGCCGGTGCCGGTGCCGGCGTCACGACGAGCGTCGGGGCCAACGCCAACGACGAGGCGATCGGCGCGACCACCTTCTGTCCGTCGCCGAACAGGCACTTCATCACGCGGCTGACCGCACTCGCGCCACCGGCCCAGCCGCGCTCGCGCAGGATCTCCTCGAGCGCCGCGACGAGCGCCGCACACGACGCGTAGCGCTGATCCGGATCGTTCGCCATCGCGGTCAGGATCACCGTCTCGAGGTCCGCCGGGAAGTCAGGGATGATCGACGACGGGACCTGGAAGGATCCGCGGACGACCGCGAGCATCCGGTCGAAGTCCGACTCGCCCTCGAAGCAGCGCACGCCGGTCGTGAGCTCGTAGAGGACGACGCCGAGCGCGAACACGTCGGCGCGGTGGTCGATCGCCTCGCCGAGGCACTGCTCGGGCGCCATGTAGCTCGGCTTGCCGCGCACGGTGCCTGGCACCGTGCGGTTCGAGGACAGGGTCGAGCGCGCGATGCCGAAGTCGACGACCTTCACGCCGCCGTCGTGCGTCACCATGATGTTCGTCAGCGACACATCGCGATGCACGAGGCGCAGCGGGCGGCCATCCGCATCGCAGCGGCGGTGCGCATGATCGAGACCCGTCGCGGCCTGCGCGATGATCGAGAGCGCGACCTCGTACGACGGCAGTTCCTTGCGATCGAGACACGCCACCATCAGCTCCCGGAGATCGACGCCATCGACGTACTCCATCGCGAGATAGAGCATCCCGTCATCGACGTTGACGTCGATCACCGACGCGATGTTCGGATGCTGGAGCATCGCGACGACGCGCCCCTCGGTGAGGAACAGATCGGTCAGGTCGTCGGAGGCGACCTGCTGATCGAGAACCTTGAGAGCGACCTGGCGCGCGAGCGGCCCCGTGCCCGAGCGGCCGAGGAAGACCTGCGCCATGCCGCCCTTACCGAGGGGTCGAACGACGTCATACGTGCCAAGTCGCGAGAACCCGAAGGAACCGTTGTTTGCCACGGAGGGGTGGATAAGCACCCGCCGGGCCACCCCCAACCCCTTGATCCCGGGCCACTCCCGGCCCTGGTGTGAACGGCGCGTAGACAGATGTCGCCTGCCGAGCAACAGCGCGGAGAACTGGTCGGACCCGTAGCCGCCCCTCAGCGAACGCCGTGGCGACGCAGCAGGCGGTGCAGATACGCACGGTTGAGGCCGGCATCGCGCGCGGCGACGGAGACGTTCCCTTCGGTGCGCGCGAGGAGGGTCACGACGTAGTCGCGCTCGAACGCGTCGATCGCTTGCCGGCGCGCGACCTCGTACGGCAGCGACGCGTCCACGGTGGTCGCGGGATGGGGGATCGCCGGAGCGTTGGGGAGCCGGCGTTCACCGAACACCACGCATTGCTCGAGGTGGTTGCGCAGCTCGCGCACGTTACCCGGCCAGCGCGCGGCCGACAGTGCTGCGAGAAAGTCGGGGCTGGTGAGATCGGTCAGTACCGCCGGAGCCGCGCCGATCTTCTGGAGCAGATGACGCACGAGGAGCGGGAGGTCGCCCGCGCGTTCGCGCAGCGGCGGCAGGACGATCTTCACGACGGCGAGGCGGAAGTAGAGATCCGCGCGGAACGTGCCGCGGTTGACCTCGGCGCGAAGATCGCGATTGGTTGCCGAGATGATCCGCAGATCGCAGTGCACGGTGTTGCGGCCACCGACGCGGCGGATCTCGCGCGACTCGAGCGCGCGGAGGAGCTTGGGCTGGAGCTCGATCGGCATCTCGCCGATCTCGTCGAGGAACAGCGTTCCGCCGGACGCCTGCTCGAATGCGCCGATCCGGCGATCGGTCGCGCCGGTGAACGCGCCCTGCTCGTGACCGAACAGCTCGGACTCGAGGAGGTTCGCAGGGATCGCGCTGCAGTCGATCACGATGAACGGCCCACCCGCGCGCTGGCTCGCGTCATGGATCGCCTCGGCGACACCTTCCTTGCCGGTGCCGGTCTCACCCTCGGTGAGCACGGTCGCGTCGCTCGCGGCGACCTTCTCGAGTTGCGAGAACACCTCGCGCATCACGGCGCTCTCGCCGATCATCGATCCGAACGCGGAGCGATCGGACGCCGCGAGCTCGGCGTGAGCCGCGTCGACGTCGATCCGGACCTCGGAGTTGCCGAGGCGGAGCACGGTGCCGCCGGGGACCATCGCGTCGGTGAGCTGGATCGCCTCGGCGTACGTACCGTTGCGGCTCCCGAGATCGCGTACCCGCACCGCGCTGCCGGCGACGGCGAGCTCGCAGTGGAACCGCGACACGGTGCCATCGTCGATCACGAGATCGTTCGATGGGTGCGATCCGATCGCGCAGCGCTCGGCGGGCTCGGCCCACGTCTCGCCACCCTTCACGGAGACCCGGAACCGACGGATCGCGCGTCCCTTGCGAGCGGCAGTCGGTCTCGTCATCACCACGGGCGGACGCTCGGCCATCTAGGCGAAGGACGATACCAGACCGAGGGTCACAGGCGCTCGGCGCGTCGACGGCGCCCGATGCAAACACCTGTTTGCGGCCATTGAGGTTGCCGTTGAACTCGGCTCGATCGCCCGCCGCGCCAAGCTCGCACGCTGATCGCTGCACACCAGGTGCAGGAGTCGTCGGTTACATACCGATCGTCGACGGTATCGCTCGTGCATTGCGACCTCCGCACAAACCTAGCTCTTAGCCTGCGTTACCGGAGTCCGATTCAATGTCTCGCCTGCACTGCCTCGCTCTGCCGTTCGTCATCTCCTGCGCCACTGACATTTCCCCCTCCGAGGACCTGCTCCTCGCGGCCGAGGACGCGAACGTCTCGATCAGCGGCAAGGACGACGCCGCCTGGGATACCGCTCCGACTCTCCACGTCGGCGAGCGCGTGTTCGACCACGCCAGCGCCCTGGGCCGCCGCGTGTTCCCGGTCTGGGTCGCCGGTCGGCCCGGTGCCCCCGTGCCACTCGACGTGACCGCGACTGCCGCGGAGGGCGAGTACTCGGTCCGCATCGCGGTGCTCGGGCCGCTCCGCAACGGCACCCGCCGGGTCCTCGGTGCCGGTGGCTACGCGACGCCCAAGGCGAACGTCGAGGTCTCGCTCTCGATCGAGACCGCCGGCGAGCACCTCGTCGTGGTCGGCTCGCACGACCTCTCCGAGGAGACGTGGTTCGACGTTCAGACTCACTGCGATACCTGCGAGGCCGGCGTCACCGACGTGC
>JANOPP010000606.1:0-1913 GCA_031421915.1 Myxococcales bacterium
CAGAGCCGACCAACACCAACACGTTCCAGATCGCCTCGTCGTTCGGTGGAGAACTGCCGGCTGCGACAGACCAACCGACGACGACCACGCCCATCATGAGCTGCAGCGCGCGACCGCGTACGTCGAGCACCGCGACCGCCACGATCTCGACCATGATCGCGGTCTCGTAGGCAGCGATATGAGTCGAGACGTACCCGACCACGAACGTGAGGGCCTGGATGCACGACGCGAACGAGATGATGTGCCAGGCCACCGCGGTCGACAGCCAGCGGCGATGGAGACCGTCGAACCCGAGCGCACACGCTGCGATCGCGATCGCCACGAACGGCCACAACGTCCGGGCGAGCTCGGGTTGCACGACAACCTGGACACCGAGCACCGTGGCCAGCCAGAGCCCGATCAGCACGAGCAGGATTCGCGGCCGGTTCGCGGCCTGCAAGCGCACGCGCGCGATGACGACCGCAACGTCCACCTCGACGCCGGCCGGCCGCGCCGCGAGGCACTCGTGGGCGTCGGGGTCGACCAGCCACGACGACAGCCAGGCAAGTGGGCGGTCACGTGCGATCATCGGTGGGCCTCGTCTCGGCATCGGTTGTCAGGTGGGCCGTACGTGTAGCGGCTCGACGACGCCGGTGCCGTTTGCGTATCGGTGGAGTGCCTCGATGAGCACCGGGCTGAGCACGGTCCCGGCCTTGACGAGAAGCGCGCCGCTCGGGCTGGTGACGTTCTTGTCGAGGACCCACCCGACCACGACGTCGGCGATCTTGACCATGCGGGCGCCGCCCCCGCCGCCGGCCTCGGACGCATGCGCAGCCAGTGCGGCGACGATCGGTGGTGGGTGGCGATGATCGGTCAAGATCCGCACCGCTTCGTGGAGCGACACGTGCCGGCCGAGGAGCTGATCGAGCTCGAGCGCTGCGCGCAGGAGCGTCACCCCCCGGTCGATCGCAGGGTCTCCTGCCGGCTTCGGGTCGCGCTGCCGGCGGACGACCTCCGCGACCCGCTCGAGGCGAGGGATCGCGGCGATCAGCCTGTGCGCAGCGATCGGGTGGCTGTCGTACGTCGCCCGTTCATCGACGCTGATGCTCAGTCCGGCCCAGACCTTCTCGACCAGGCCAACCGGCAGCGTGACGCACCCGACGTGTGCCAGGAGCGCCGCGATCTCGTACTCCCACGCGTTCTCGTAGACGAGCTTGCTGGCGACGTACGCGACCCGCCCGCGGAGCTGGCGAGCACGCTCGAACACGGCAGGCACCGCAAGCGCCAGGAGGTCCGACATCATCGCGATCGCACCGTTCAGCGTGTTCGCGAGGAGCTGCCGCTCGCTGGTGATCAGCTGGTGTTGACGAACCGCCTCCACGAGGTGGACTCGGAGCACGGCGGGAGCGCATGGCTTGCACAGAAAGCGGAAGATGTGGCCATCGTTGACGGCCGAGATCGCCGCGTTCGTCTCCGCATAGCCCGTGAGCAGGAGGCGTGACGCGTCGGGCGCGAGCTCGCGCGCACGCGCCAGGAACTCCGCGCCGTTCATCTGCGGCATGCGCATGTCGGAGACGATCGCGGCGAACGCTGGCTGTGAGGCGATCGCGGCGAGTGCGTCGCGGCCGCTCGACGCGGTGACGATCTCGAAGTGTTCGCCGAGGTTGCGCTCGAGCCCCTCGAGCACCATCGGTTCGTCGTCGACACAGAGCACCCTCGCGAGGTCGGTATTCATTGGTCGTCTCCCAGCCGTGCGGTGTTTCGATCCCATGCCTCGACAAGCCCGGCGGTCCCCGGCGCTGCGGTGAACCCGACGCCGAGGTCCACGCCGCGGATGCTCCGATTCGCGAGGAGCGTCGCAGCCAGCACGTCGTCGCCTTCACGGAACACCGCCGGTGTGTGCTGCGATGCCACGGCGCACGCGACGTCGGGCG
>JANOPP010000607.1:0-14851 GCA_031421915.1 Myxococcales bacterium
CTGATCTCCTCGAACGCGAGCGCAACCTCGACGGCGGCATCACCTCTGCGCTGCGTCCGCGCCCAGCGGAGCGTGGCGATGTCGCCGCGTGCCGCGCGCGTCTTGAGCTTCGACAGCGCCTGACGCCGCGCCTCGACGTCGGTCGACATCAAGGCTTCACATGCAGGCAGGCTCTCCGTCAGTCGGCGGGCAATCTCGGCGCCGCTGACCCGACGCTCGACCGCATGAGGATCGTGCAGGAGCTCCTGCCCCGCGCGTCCGGCGACGATGGTGGAGAGCGCCGCAGCGAGCGGACCGACGATCGGAACCGTGAGGGCAAGCGCGAGCGCGAGCGGACGCCCGCGGCGTGGGATCAAGACAGCGGTCAGAGCCGCAGCGATGATGTGGAGGCCGAGCGTGAGGACGAGCGTGGCGCTGACGGCAGTCGCGATCCACAGCGCCCAGTACGCCGCGGACACCATCGCGGCGACGACGGCGAACGTGATCAGCTGGCGGTCACATCGAGACATACTTCGACTCGGAGGGCCGTGCGACCGCCACCGCTGGGCCTGCATCGCCCAGAGTACGTGCGATCGGTCCTGCGGCCCAACGCGCAACCGCGATCAGATCCTCGCGAACCGCGCCCGCGAGCGCGAGGTACGGCACCCGGCGTAGCGCGAGTACACCGAGCACACGACCATCGGGCGCGATCAGTGGTGCGACGAGGTCGCTGTCATCGGCACGCACGCCTGACACCTCGTGTGCTGCGACGGTCATTCTCCGCTCGATCGCCGCGCTTGCCGTCAGGTCCCGGAACAGGGCGGGGGGACGGAACGCGTCCGCGCTCCAGCTGCCGCGCGAGGTCAGCGTGCGCAGCCGGCCGGCAGCGTCGAGGAGCTGCACCAGGCCACCACCAGCGCCCGTGCGCGCCATCACGAGCTCGAGCGCGGCCTGACCCGCACCTGATGGATCCGGGTCGTCCATGCGGGCAGCAACGTCGGCAAGGAACACGAGCGAGGTCGCGCTGCGATCACAGCGATCGCGAAGGGAGAGCGCTGCGTCGGTGAGCTTGGTGACGGCGCTCTCGGCCTCTCGAGCGCGAAGCTCCGCGGCATCGAGACGGAGCGACAGCAACTCCTTGCGGCGCTCGTGAGCTGCACCGACGAGCGCAACCGTGACCGCGACGATCCACATCGCGAGATCGCCTGGGCGCTGCGCGCGCTCGAGCGCCGCCATGCCAGAACCGCCCGAGAGCCACTCCGCGATCAGCAGCGAGCCCGTGAGCACTGGAATCGAGAGAAGGCCGCGAGCTCCGTAGCGCGCGGCAAGGATCAGGGCGATCGCCCAGATCGGATGAAGGACCACCGACGAGAGCGCGGGATTCGACGGGCTCACGACGAGCGCGATGCACATACCGGCGACGGCAGCGCCGACAAGCTCACGACGAAAACTAGAGATCGACATGGTAGGTCATCCATCCAGTGCGGCGCTCGCCCGATAACGCTCGAGTGCTCTCCTTTGAAACGTCAAAGGACAGCGAGAGCCGCGAGCGAGAGCTCGGCGCGATCCACAGCGAGCCACCCACGCGCGACAAGAACAGGTCGCGAACCCAATCGCGACCTCCACCGGCGTTCGCCGCGATGGCGAGCCGTCCCCGAGCGAGTGCCTTGCGCGCGACGATCGAGACTTCGTCGATCGAGGCACGGTTCGCGAGCGACATCCGATCGCTGAACAACGTGTTGGTCGCGCCCCACAGCTCGTAGTGGCGATACGCGACCACGACGGAGTCCGCGAGATACGTCGGACGGAGCAGATCGTCGTCGAGAGTCTGGCCGCTCGCCTCGTGCGCGAAGTCCGTCCACAGCGCGAAGTCCGCGCCAATCCACGCCAGCGCCTGCGTCGCCTGCGGCGAGCCGTCCATCTGCTCCGCGATCCGGAGGCGGCGGACCTGGACCCCGGTGTCGGTGATCAGCCGGTGGCCGAACAGGATCCCGAACACGTGGGAGGTCACCGAGTCGACGTTGCCGCCCTCGAGGACCGCGCGCGGCGTCTCGCGCCACACCGATCCGAGCTCGCCGTCGACGGTCAGCTCGATCCGGTTGTTCAAGAGCTTGGTCGCCGCGCTGCCGAACGCGCCGGGCCGCAGGCGCGAATGACTCTTGGCATCGAGGTCGGCAAAGGTGACCGAGTAGAGACCGACCTTCGCGCCAATGATCGCGCGGTTCGCGCGACCCTGAAACACCAGGCCGCCCGTGACCTCGCCGCCGTAGCTTTCTCGGCCATCGTTCGACGCCAGCTCGTGCCAGCCACCGAGGGACACATGGTGCGAGCGGCCGAACGGGACGGCCATCCCGACGTACCCGGCGACCGAGGTTGCACCCGGGTCACTCTTGGCTGCCATGCCGGCGGCGAGCTCGGGAGACATCCGACGATCCATGCGCTCGACGGCGGCCGTCACGCGGGCATCAGCGCCGGGGAGGTGCAGCGCCTTGCGATAAGCGGCCAGCGCGCCGGCCCAGTCGCCCGAGCGTTCGAGAGCGCGCCCGTAGTCGCTCATCGACTGCGCGCGATCCGCACTCGTCGCAAGCTCCTTGCGAATGTGGAGCTCGCCGTCGAGGTGACCCTGCGCCTCGGCAAACCACGCGAGCAGCTCCGTGCCGCGACGATGACCGGGAACGGCGCCGAGGAAGCGGCGGACGGCGCGCTCGGCTTGCGCCCAGTTTCGGGCGTTCGCGTGCATCTCGACCTGCGCGAGCGAGGCTTCCTCGTCCGCCGGGTTCACGGCGATCAACGATTCATAGATCCCGTCGGCAGCCGCGACCTCGCCCAGCCGTCCATCGATCCGTGCGAGCCAGAGCTTCTGGATGCGTTCGGTGACGGGACTCGCGAGCTCGGTGCGCGCGTGCGTGTGGACCGCGCGTGCGTCGGCCGTGCGGCCGAGAACCCAGAGGGCCTCGCCCAGCAGGTAGTGAAGCTCGGGGTCCGGCGTGTGGATCTCGGCGTCCGCACGGGTCAAGAGCTCCGCGGCTCGCTCGAAGTCGCCGAGCGCATGGGCGACGCGACCGGCATCGCGCAACGAACGTGCATCACGCGGCGCGATCGCGAGGATCCGCTCGTACATCATTCGCGCGTCGTCGAAGCGACCCTGCTCGACCGCTCGCGCCGCCGCGGTGCGCTGGAAGTGCACCGGATCTGGATCGATCGCCGGCTGCGCGTGCCCGATCGCCGCGCTGGAGATCGCCGCGAAGGCGAGAGCACCAGAGAGCAGAGCGGGCAGGGGACGCGACACAGCGGACGGGCCCAACGCAAGTTTGGTTCCAGCAGCCCGCGACTATGACGCGACGCGACAATGCAGACTTACCTACACTGAACTACCCCAGGATTAACCGATAGCTGGCTTACAGATAAGCCATCTGGCTACTGCTCTAGCCACCCTATCTGGGTTTCACACTGCTTAGGTTCCAGTCGCTTGAAGCACGCTCCAGGATTGACGCGCCATGGCATGAAACTGGCTGTCGGGTCGACCCCATGCGCTTTCCGACGATTGTTTCCATCCTCGCCACGACGCTTGTCGCGTCGTGTGCCGTCCCACTCGAGGACGGCGAGGAGCATGGCTCCGGGCACGTTCACGCCAGCTACCTGCCCCTGCCCGAGCTGAAGATCGCGCCGCAAAAGCTCGCGTATGCGACGCGCGGAACGGCCGGGACACTCGGCGATCTCGGAACGACCAACGAGCCGGAGCTCCGCGGTGTGCCGCGGACGACGGCACGCGTCAGTGGCGACCGTCGCATCGTGCAGAAGATCCTCGTGATCGCCGCGACCGGCAGCGAGCCGTCGTACGGTGCGGCGAAGGCCGCGCTCGATCGCATCGGTGTCCCCTACGACACGCTGTTCGCCGCCACGGAGTCGCTGACGGCCCAGCGCCTGACCGACGATGTGTCGCGGTGCTTCTACAGCGGCGTCATTCTCGCGACCGACGCGGTCGCGTACTCCGATCCGGCGGACGGCCAGTGGAAGTCCGCGCTCGACACGGGAGAGTGGCTCGTCCTTCGCGACTTCGAAGCGGCCTGCAATGCTCGCGAGCTCTCCTGGTACACGTATCCTTCGCCCGCGTACGGCCTGAGCTGGCCCACCGGAGCGCGTGGCGAGATCGATGCGCAGCTGACGGCCGCGGGTCAGGCGATGTTCAAGCGTGTCAAGCCGACCGCCACCGTCCCGTACCGGAACACGTACCTTTATCAGACGACGGTTGCTGATCCGGGCACGACGACGGCGCTGATCCAGGCCACCGACGGCAGCGTCCTCCTGGCTTCGCACGTCGAGGCCGATGGTCGCGAGCAGCTGTTCTCGATGGCGGACTCCAACCAGTATCTGACGCACTCGAATCTCCTCGAGTACGACTTCGTCCGCTGGGTCACACGCAGCATGTTCGTCGGTAAGAAGCGCAGCTATCTGTCTGCGCAGATCGACGATCTGTTCCTCGCGAACAACATGTGGGATCCCGTCGCGCACGTGAACCACGACGACGACGTGACGAGCGTGTTCCGGATCACCGGCGCCGACCTCACCAGCTTCGTCACCTGGCAGCAGAACCGCAAGGCGACCTTGCCGGCCGGCTCGACGTTCTATACCGATCTCGCGTTCAACGGCATCGGGACCCAGACGACGGAGTACGCGGATACCACGCTGCTCTCTGCAGCCAGCGCGGCTGGCAACAAGCTGTCGTGGCTCAACCACACGTGGGACCACGACAACCTCGACGCCGTGACGCGGGCCAAGGCCCAGAGCGAGGTCAGCACGAACTGCAGCCTGGCCAGCAAGCTCAAGCTGAACGGCTTCAACTGTAGCGAGCTCGTGACACCGGACATGTCGGGCCTGCAGAGCCTGGCCGCGGTCCGCGGAATGATCGCCGGCGGCGCGAGGTGGGTTGTCTCCGACACGTCGATCACCGACGCGATGCGGCCCGGCTTTCCAGGAACCAACCCGAGCTTCAACGTGGGTCGCTACAGCCCGCTCGACGTGCGCCTGTATCACGTCCCCCGTCACCCCACGAGCATCTTCTACGACACGTCGGATCCGGAGACCGAGGCCGACCACTACAACCACATCTATCGTTCGTACTATGGCCGCGACCTCACCTACGCCGAGTTGCTCGACAAGGACTCGGAGTTCGGCCTGCACTACCTCCTGACCGGAGACATCGATCCGCTGATGTTCCACCAGGCGAACCTCCGCAACTACGGTGGTGGTCGCTCGATCTATGCCGACTGGATCGACGCGGTCCTCACCAAGTACCTCGCCTACAGCAACGCGCCAGTGCTCACCCTCCGGCAGTCCGCGATCGGTACCGCCATGCAGAAGCGCGGCAAGCTCGACGCGTGCGGCCTGACCGCGACGGTCATCGAGTCTGCCGGCACCAGGTCGCTCGAGCTCCGCTCCACGGCAGCGTGCACCGTCCCCGTGACGGGCGTCGCGGTGCCCAGCTACGGCCAGGTCGAGGTGTATGCCGGCGAGCCGATGACCTCCGTGGTCATGCTGGCGAACCAGACCCGGACGATCGCTCTACCGTGAACCCCGTGGCGCCCCGTGGGCTCCGGCTCGCGATCGTCGTGAGTCTGCTCGCCGGCTGCAAGGCATCACAGAACCAGATCGAAGACGGCAGCGGAGAACCTCTGCCTGCCGGCATCTGGCAACCCGAGCCTGGAACGTCCTGGCAATGGCAGTTGACGGGGACGATCGCGACGTCGCTCGCCGTACAGATGTACGACGTCGATCTGTTCGACGCTCCCGACAGCGTGTTCGCATCGCTGCATGCTCGCGGGATCCGGGTCGTCTGCTACTTCAGCGCGGGCAGCTACGAGAACTGGCGTGCCGACGCGGCTGAGTTCCCGTCCGCGGTGATTGGGCGGGAGCTCGATGGCTGGGCGGGTGAGCGCTGGCTCGACATCCGCGCACCCGAGGTCCGGACGCAGATGCAGGCGCGCCTCGCACGGGCCAAGCAGCGCGGCTGTGATGGCGTCGAGCCCGACAATGTCGATGGCTACGCGAACACCAGTGGGTTCCCGCTGACCAGCGCGGACCAGCTCAGCTACAACCGCTTTCTCGCGAAGGAAGCGCACGCGCTTGGCCTGTCGATCGGTCTCAAGAACGATCTCGATCAAGTGCCCATGCTCGTCGGCGACTTCGATTGGGCGCTCGACGAGGAGTGCGCGAGCTACAACGAGTGCGACGCACTCGAGCCGTTCATCGCCGCGAACAAAGCTGTCTTTCATGTCGAGTACGGAACGGCGGCGCTGGCGACCACGGTGTGTCCCGCCGCGAACGCCCGCAACTTCGACACGTTGATCAAGAACCTCGACCTCGACGGCTGGCGCGTTGCCTGTCGCTGATCACCGGCGAGCACGTGCGCCGAACAGGCTGTCCGACGTGATCGCGTAGACCAGCCGCAGCTGCGCGGACTGATCGAACGGATCCGGTGCATCGGTCAGGCTCGCGTAGCGCGCGGAGTACGCGACCTCGATGCCGAGGGCGTGGTGGTCCGAGAGCGAGAACATCGCGCCGGCCGTGGACAGGACCACGGCCTCGTTGCCCTCGTCGACGAGGGCACCCGCGATCTGGATCGCGCGCGCGCTGAGTCGCGCAACACCGAGCCCGCGCCTGCCGATCTTCAGCTCGAGGACCTCGGAGGCACCCGGCGCGTGCGAGTAGTCGCGCACACCCTCGACGTCGCCCGTTCCACCGGCCGCCCCCCACGGGACCACCGAGACCACCGCCGTGCCCTCGACGAACGTGTGGGCGTCGAGCTCGCCGTACGCCGTGATGCCGGGGCCAACGCCGATCGCACCCGCGCGCACGCTGTCGGCA
The DNA here is from genome assembly GCA_031421915.1 of Myxococcales bacterium. Classification (GTDB taxonomy): domain Bacteria; phylum Myxococcota_A; class Polyangia; order Haliangiales; family Haliangiaceae; genus JABFXX01. The sequence goes on from JANOPP010000607.1 coordinate 6,844, forward strand.
TCCCAGTAGGCGTACGTCCCGTACAGGCCCCACAGCGCACGCCGCTCAGGCTCGCCGAACGAAGTCCCGAGCAGCATGCCGCGGACGTCGAGGTATCCGGTCGCGCCCTCGGACCCGGCATCGATCTGAACGCGCAGGTCGAAGTGATCGAAGGGCACGCTCGGTTCGAACCGAGCATCCGACGGGAGCCCGTGGTTGACCGCGAGCTCGGCGTGAAACGGCGACGTGAGCGCGCTCCCCAGCGGGAGACTCAGCCCGAGCGCCATGAACGCGTGGAGCTGCGGCGGTGGGACCCGGCGCCATCGCCGGCCGAACAGCGCACCGTTCGCGGTTCCGATCGGATCGATCAACGACGCCATCGCGGTGCGACCGAAGCCTGGCTGATCGTCGCCGCCCCACAATACGGCACGTCCCCAGCGATGCATGACCTCCCCGAGAAATGCGCCGGCGATCGTCGTCGTGATCTGGTCGTTGATCGACGGCGGCTCCGTCTCGGCCAGGACTTCCCACACCAGACTGCCGCCGAGCCCGTAGATGGCCGAGGTCCAGAAGCCGTGACCGCTCGAGCGCGCCGACGTGAACAGCAGCGCACCGCCGTATGGATGAGCCAGCTGGTTCACCGAGAACAGGTCGTTGTCGTAGACCCACGGGTTCGTCAGGTTCGTCCACATCGTGCTCGGCGTGGCGTCGGCCCACGGCGCACCGGCGATCCGCGCGCCGATGTTCGCGAGGATCAAGATCCCGCCGATCTCGAGCGCGGGGATCATGTAGCTCTTGCTCGTCGCCTCCGCGTCGCGATAGCTCGCTGCGGTTGGCTCGGCCGGCTGGACGAGCGCCTCGACAGCGGGGAGGCTGGGCTGGGCGGTTACCGGCGGCGCGGCAAGTGCGAGTCCGAGGATCGCGAGACGTGATGTGTACTGCATGAGGAGACGCCGAACGCGCGCGGCAGTCCTGTGCAAGGGCCTCTCCACGGCGAGGCCATCGCGGGGGCGTCAGGAGGGTGGTCACCGAGCGAAATCGCCCGTCGAGGGCGTGCGCACTGTCGCAGACGCCTGGCAGGCCCCTAGCGGACGGTTGCGACAAAGCCGTCACACGTCGCTGCCATGCTGAACGACCGTGGTTGATTACCCACTGGCTCGAGCCTGCCGCATCTCGACCCTGATCCTGACCGGGATCCTCGTCGCCGGCTGCGGGCGACTCGGGTTCGAGCCGCAGCCGCGAAGCGAGCTTGCCGATGCGGCGCTGCCAGATGTCTCGACGTCAGGCGTCCCGTTCGATCCGATGACCCTCGTCGGTTGTGGTCAGGCTGCCCCGTTCCTGCACTTCATCGACGTGATCCAGGTCGGCAACGTCAGCACGCAGTACGCCCGGTACTGCTCTGCGGGACTCGTCGGGCCGCTCGGCGCCAGCGTGAGGTACGCGTCGGACGGCGACGTGTTCACGTGGACGAGCGTCGACATCGCGGCGCAGATCGTAGCGCTTCAGTTCGGGAGCTCGGGGTGTGCGCAGTGCTTTGTCCGGCTCGAGGCCAATGGACTTTTTGACGAGGGTCCGGTCACCGACTACGCCGGCGACTGACGGAGGGTGTCACCCAACTTGCCAGATCACTCCGGTCATCGACGAAGCAGGGCGAGGGATCGGCGGCAGGAACGGTGCAGCCAAGAACGTCGCCCCTCATGATGTTTCGTGTTGCGGTTCGCCTCGTGAGCTAACGAATCGTTCCGCGCAGTGTCCAACTGGCGCACCCTCGCGCGTCGAAGGAGCACAATGTGGAGGACAGCATGACGAAGCCGACCCAGAAGTACCTGTTTATTCATCGAAGCGAGCTCGGGCCCACCACGCCGTCGCCGGAGCAGAGGCCGTCGCCGGAGCAGATGCAGCAAATGATGGCGAAGTGGAACGCGTGGAAGGACAAGTTCAAGGACAACATCGTGGACTGGGGCGACAAGCTGAAGCCGGGAGGCAAGATCGTGAGCGCGACTAGCGTGAGTGATGGTCCGTTCGTCGAGGCGAAGGAGATCATCGGCGGGTTCATGATCGTGACTGCCGAGAGCCTCGAGGCTGCGGTCGTCATCGCGCAGGAGATGCCTGCTGGGCCGGGCGCGCGCATCGAGGTCCGTGAGATGGCAAACGCCCACATGTGACGGACAACGCCGACCCTGATACCCGCCGCGGCGACGCCACCTCCGGTCTCGTCGATCACTACTTTCGCCACGAGTACGGTCGGCTCGTGGCGCAGCTCGCGAACAAGGTCGGCGTACGACATGTCGAGCTCGTCGAAGACGCGGTACAGGGCGCGCTCGCCGCAGCGCTCACTGCCTGGGTTTCGGGCGGCCTGCCGCGTGATCCAGGTGCGTGGCTCTATCGGGTCGCGTCCCGATGGACTTCACGGGCCGGCCTCTTACCGGCTACGTCTACGTACGTGCTGGTGGCACGCGCGCCGAGGCAACGGTGGCAGGATGGGTCCAGCAGGCGATGAGTTTTGTCTTCGCGCTTCCGGCGAAGTCGAAGGCGAAGAAGGCCGGTCGGCCACGTCCGAGACCCAGGCGGACGCCGCGCGGCTCGTAGACGCGAGTGGATTCGGGGCGGGCCTTACCTTCGCCGCTCAGATCAGGTCGAACATGAAGCGTAGCCCGAGCGAACCCTGGTGCGACGTCGTCGGATTCTCTTTCACCGCGAGCTCCAGGCGGAGGAACAGGTCGAGCACCGGGGAGCGGAGGCGCTTCCTCGTGACCAGGTGGCCGGCAACCTCGACTCCGACGAGGACCCCCGGATCGTTTCGATCCGGACTGTCCTGATCGGAATTGAAGGCAACCGTCGGTCCGACGCTGACCGGACCGATGCCGATGCCGGCCGTGAGGCGAAGCGCCAGCCCTTTGGCGCCGGTCCGCCCGGCGGCCTCGATCGCGAGACCGAGGAACGGGCGTGGAAACCACCGGTGAGGCACGGCCAGGCGGTTGCTCGCATCGGCGTGAACGGCCGCGAGGATCTCCTTGCTGTAGGCCCGGAGCTCGTCCTCTCCGGGCGGTGCCCCTCCGCGCGCCGCGATCTCTCGCGCGACCGCCACGATCCGAGCCTGCAGTCCATCGACGAGAAACGCTCGCAGCTCGGCAGCGCCAGGGAGGATCGGACCCTTGAAGAGCTCGAGGGCGAGCCCCAGCGAGACGGACATCTCCCCGTTCCCGGCCGACGGAGAATAGCTTCCCGCCAGACCTCCGCGAGGGCCGAACGCGATGGCGCGACGCGCCCGGTGGAGTGAGCCACGTACGATCGGCGGCAGCCCCGCCTCGGCGCGCACCAGCGAATCCGCCGCGATCGATGCGGCACTGGCGATGTCCCCTCCGTAGCGGTCGACACCCTCCGCGATCAGGTGCCCGAGCAAGACTGCGATGCCCCCTACCGGGTCAGCACTCGCCTCGGCCTCGCGCGGCTCGAGAAGCAGACAGGCCACGAGGAGCAACGACAGGACGCTGGACCAGGCACGCATCTCACGATTTAACCCGCATCGGGGCCGCGCGGCGAGTTTCGCGGTGGCCCGGGCGTCGTTTCGGCCGGCAACCAGACCGGGGCCCGAGCCCCCACAAAGGACGCATCGTGTGCTGGTGGAACGTGCGCCGTTTCGTTTGATGGCTCGCGTGCGAACTCCGACTACGGCCCGGGTGGCAGCAGCGGATTCCACCACGGCATCGATGTGTTCGCGCATCGCGGCGCCGTGTTGCGTGCGGTCGCGCCGTGTTCACGCCTCCGTAGCTAGATCGCTGGCTTGAACGAGTCGAGGACACGCTTCGCCGTCGGAGCATCCGCATCGGCGCGATCAAACGGCCCACCGCAGTTGTTGATGTAGAGCTTGTCTTTGATGACGTAGAGTCGAAACAGCTTGCGATGCTTCTCGGTCTGGATGACGAGAGACTTACCCGGGTACTTCCCGATGGTGATGTCCTTCTCCTCGATCACGGTCGCGTCGGTCTTGTAGCCAGTCGCCATCGCGTCGAGCATCGTCGCCGCCTGCGATTCGTCCCCCGGTAGCGGCGAGGCGGCGATGCCGCAGGCCGACGTTCGCGAATCCTTGTCGGTCACACCGAACTCGGCGACCACGAGCATTCCCTTGACCTTCGGCGCGGTCGGGAACTCGATCGTGTACGTGCCTTCCGTCGACGAGTATGTGGTCCAGCCGTCAGCGGCGGGCGGCGTTGCTGGCTGGGCAACGGCGGTGTCGGCCGGTCGTGCAGCCACGGTGTCGTCACGTATCTCCGCCGGTTTGTTGGCGACGACGTCTGCGGGCTTATCCGCCGGCTTACCAGGCTCGCTCGCGTTGTCCTTACACCCGCTGGTTGCGGCGACCGCCATCAGCACCCTCAACGACCACGCTGCATGCATCGCGTGAGTATAGGAGACCCAGCGCGCGAACGGTCACGCGCCATCACGCGGTATTCTCTGCAGCATGCGCGTCTCCGTGCTCGGCACGCTGTGAGCGTGCCCTCGACCGCGAATTCCGGGGCGCGATCGAAGGGCAAACGGGTGGGCACCTGGACCCGAAGGGAATCCCATCGCGACACGGTCAACGTCTCTGCAACGGAGAGCGGAGCGTGCGCCATGGCGGGACACTAGTGCGTGTCCTCTCGAACGTACCCAGATAGTTCCGGCCGACACGTCTCCTCACCGAGCCACGATAGCGCCTACTGAAGGCCCAGGAACTGGTCCATCCTGATCGCGAAGTACAGGGGCCGTTCCGCATCGACCGAGTGCCCGGTCAGTGGAAGGTAGCGCGCCATTCCCGGGGTCAGGCTCATGGAGTCGGCGGTGATCCGCGTCGCGTCGCAGATCTCGTTCCCGTAGACGTCGTCCTCGAGGCCGCACGACAGGAACATGCGCTTGTCGTTGCGCATGAACCGGCGCTGCCCGGTTGCGACCTCGAAGGTCTGATGGCTGAACAGAAGTTGCTCGGCGGCGAGTCGCCAGCGCCAGGTCAGGAACGTGGGATTGTAGGTCTCCTGTCGATCGAGTCGCGAAGCGGCGATTGTCTGGTCCCGGCACTTGTAGGCCACGCTCGTCCACGTCTCCGGCTGCGCCTGCGGAATGAAGGGAAACTTGATTGGAGTATCCCAGCTCTCGACGAAGAACTCCCTTCTCCGGTTCGCACGCGCGCCAAACCAGTCGAGCGGGTCAGCCCCGTTGCGGTTGTTGGCCTTCTCCCACGTGCCGCGCGGTCCGAGGTGCTGGATGACGTCGTTGCCTTCGCCGAGGGACGTCCAGATCGATGCGGGCGACCAGGTCACGACGTTCCTGACCCACGGCGTGTCAGCGCGGCGCCCCAGCCGGAACGTGAGGCTGCCACCGAGGCTGCCACCCATCACGGCCTTCATGCTTTGTGGGACGTCGAGGTCCGGCGGCAGTGTCTCGACGAACCGGACGAGGAAGGTCTCGAGGAAGTCGAGCATCGGCGTCAACCCCGTTGCCAGGAAGTCTTCGGTGTCCTTCGGGACACCGATCGCCGCGAGCTGCGAGATCACTCGGTAGTCGAGCGATTCCGTGTATCCGGACGACGGGAGATCTACGGTGATCACGACGAGGTTCTTCTTGATCGGGTTCTCGGTCTCGGCCATCCGCACGAACAGGTGCTTCGTGATGTCGGTCGCCTCCTCGGAGCGCGAGTCCATGCCGTGAACGAACAGGAGCACCTGAGAGCCCTTCGCGATGCTCGGCACCGGATCGGGGTCGAGGAAGAACGCATTGGTCTTCGGGTCGTAGTCGAGTGGACGCAGCGGTGCCGGCGCGATCGATTGCGCGATCGAGTAGCGCGCCTTCACACGCACGGGGCCAAACCTCGAGGTCTCGAGGCCGATGTTCTGGTACGGCGCGTCGACGTCGATGCCGATGTTGAACTGCGGGTAGTTCGTCGACGGTACGTTGACCGGGCGGTGCGGCGCGTCGTCCTCACCGGAGACGGCGATCCAGCCGAGCGCGAGACGTTCGCTCTCCTTGAGCAGTAGCTCCGCTGCTGCCGTCGCCGTCAGCATGCGCGTGCCGTCGTTTCTGTACCAGGTCCCGGTGGTACGCAGCGCCTGGCCGTTGCGCAGGAAGTTGGCCACGCGATACGCGCGGCTCAGGGCCGTTCTGCACCCGTCGCGGACTTCTTGGTTCGTCATGGGTGCAAAGGCCAGACAGCCGGTCGGCTGCGTTCGCGTCTCGATCGCCGCGCAGTAGTCCGTTGGAGTTGGCTTGCGGTCGCTGAACTTCTCGAACGCCAGGGTGCCGGTGACGGCGAGGTCGGCGTACGCGGTTGCGAGTCTGGACAACCGCTGCTGGTCGATCACGTTGGGCGCGGCTGCGGCCTCCGCAAACGTGCGCGACGCGAGGGGCAGGGCGCAGCCGACCGGATCGGCGAGCTGCGCGATCCGCCGGAGATCGGGGGCGAGCCTCCCTTCATCCGTTCCGAGATGTTGGCCGGCAGGTTTGTTGAAGCTGGATGGCGCGATCGAGCTCCCGCCGTCGAGTAACTCCAGCGGAATCTCGCCGCCCTTGTAGTCGTGCGGCATCGATCCGTCCGGCGGCCAGTCGCAGTCCTCGGGAGTGAAGACCGGCTCCTGCATCACGTTGTCGCGCATGCTGTAGTCGATGCCGTTGTACGCGCGGACGTCGAACACGCCGCGGTCCGTGACGGCGACCGTCTTGAGGTGATCGAGCAAGCAGTCTTGCCGATCGCCGCCAGGCAATGACGCGAACGCCTTGGTGATGATCTCGTCTCGTGTCGAAGGCCCGCCGCGCCCCGTCTTCTGGGTGCCGAGCGCGAACCACCACGCCTTGTACCCGTTGGCCTTGTAGGAATTGATCAACGGGTTGCAGGTCCCCGGCGTGTTGAAATCTACGACGTCTTTGATCGTCGACGCGGTGAGCGGGATGATCTGGAAGATCGCCCGCAGGCACAGTTGCTGATCCTCTCTGGGAAGTTTGTTGAACGCGAAGTTGAAGATGTCGAGCTCGCGCCTCGATCCGAACGGTGCGCCGATCTGCGCCATCAAGATCGTCTTCCTCCAGAAGTCAAAATCGTTTCGGCTGTACTTGGATAGTAGATACGGGCACGACGGCTTGCCGTTGAAGGTCGCAACAACGGTGACGCCTTGCTGGGTGATCGGGCTCCCGCGGAGATCCTTCTCCACGCAGTCCAGCTGGTACTGCGGCTCGACCTGCTTCCAAGCGCACTGAAAAATGTCGTCGAAGTCCGTCGGACCACCGGGGCCTTGCTTGCAGTTGCCGAGAGCGCCCCACCACCAGCCGTAGTTGTTGGACTGGAACCACGGGACCAGGTTGTCGCAATCGAGCTTGGTCGGTGCCCACGCGGCCGCGGGGCGGGGGGGGGCCACGATGGCAGCGAAGGCGAATGACGCGATGAGCCCGAAGCGGAATGGAATGCTGGACACGAGTCCTCCTGAGAGGAATGAGCAGGGTCCGGCGATCCGTCGCACGAGAATCGGAGATCCGGGCGTCGTTCCGACCGTGGCGAGACCTGTCAGAGCCTGTGCCCGTGAGCGCCCGCACATTGTGAGACAACCGGAGCATGGACGAAGCAACCGCGGCGACCGGTGCACCGCTTGATTCGAGCACACCGAGCGAGTCGATCGCATCGAGCGAGCCGAGCGTGCCGATCGCACCGAAGCGGGCGATTCCGTGGGTCACGATCGCGCTCGCGGTCGCCAACGTCGCCGTGTTCGGTTGGGCGCTCTCGGCGGGCTCCGATGTCATGCATCCAGATGCGCAATGGATGCTCGCGCACGGTGGCAACTACGGCCCGATGACGCTCGATGGCCAGCAGTGGCGCCTCGTGACGTCGATGTTCCTGCACTACGGGATCCTGCACCTCGCAATGAACATGATCGGCCTCGCGGATGGCGGGCGCCACGTCGAGCGCATGTATGGCCCGGCGGGATTCATCGCGCTCTACCTTGTCTCCGGACTCGCGGGGAGCTTCGCGACCTCCCTGCGTGGCAACGTGGTGTCAGCCGGCGCATCC
>JANOPP010000608.1:0-10880 GCA_031421915.1 Myxococcales bacterium
GATCGGCGTCACCTGGATCGCGAGCTCGCTGTTCGACCACGGCGGTGCGCCGGATCGGCTCGAGCGGCATCCGGCGCGCTCGCTCGCCGCGGCGGCACTGGTGTCGGTGCGGATGACGCTCGCGATCGCGCGACGCGCGGCGCGCTGGGATTCGATCATCGCGCACTGGCTGGTGCCATCGGCACTCGCGGCACTTCCGGCGCGCTTGCCGCTGCTCGCGATCGCGCACGGCGGCGACATCCACACGCTGCGCCGGATGCGTCTGCTCGCGCCCGTGCTGCAGCTCCTCTACCGGCGCGACGCGCAGCTCGTGTTCGTGAGCGAGGCGCTCCGCGAGATCGCGCGTGCCGCTGCGCCGGCGCTCGCACCGTGGCTCGAGACGCAGGCGATCCAGCCCATGGGGCTCGACCTCGCGCGATTTCGCCGCGTCGGTCACATGCCGACGCGACCACCGACGATCGTGGTCGCGGCGCGCCTGGTCGACCTCAAGGGTGTCGACGTCGCGATCGATGCACTCGCGCACCTGCGCGCGCCGGTGCGCCTCGTGATCGCCGGCGATGGACCGGAGCGATCCCGGCTCGAGGAGCGCGCGCACGACCACCGATCGACGATCGAGTTCCTCGGCATGGTCGACACGAAGCGGCGCGATCAGCTGCTGCGCGCGGCGAGCCTCGTGATCGTTCCGTCTCGGGTCACGCCGTCGGGGCGGACCGAGGGGATGCCAATGATCGCCCTCGAGGCGCTGGCCGCCGGGGTGCCCGTCGTCGCGTCCGCGGTGGGCGGGCTGGCAACCCTGGCACCGCCTGCCGTCCTCGTGAGACCCGACCATCCGCGCGAGCTCGCGGCCGCGATCGATCAGACATTGTCCGAGCCGCCGGCCGCGAGCGCCCTGCGATCGGTGGTCGCACACCTCGACTGGAACAGCGTCGCGCCCCGCCTGGTGAGAAACAGGTGACTCGAAATCGACGCCGCAGTGCGTAACCACGTTCGCACCACGGTCCGACCAATCCCCTCCCTCGAGTGTCCAACCTGTCGCAATCACGTGACGTTTGTCAGGGAACCGTGCGATGACACGGAAGTCTAATGGCGGCACCGTTCGTGCTTCTTCCCGACCCGATGTCCGAGGGTGCCCGGTTCGACGTCTCCGTCATTTTGCCGTTCGGGGATGATGAGGAGGCCGTCGGGATCGCGGTGCGCCGGACGGCGGAACACCTCCGCGGCCTGAACCTCTCGTTCGAGATCATCGCGGTCGACGAGGACTCCGGGGACAACTCGCATGCGGTGCTCGCCCTGCTCCGCGCCGAAGTCCCCGAGCTCCGCGTGACCCACGCGCCCGGTCGCGGCAAGGGCATCGATATCGGCGCCTCGCGCGCCCAGGGCACGCTGCTGGTTGTCTCGACCCCCACGGTAGCAAGCGCGTCGCTCGACGGCGTCGGCGAGGCATGCCGCCGCTTGCTGGCGAACGAGGGTGATGCCGAAGTGGCGCTGACCCGGTACACCGTCGCGCATCGCGTACGTGCACTGGCGGCATTCCGCGGCGCGCGGCTCCTCGGTCCGGCGATGCACCGCCGCCTCGCGAAGCGCCTCCAGGTCCGAAACCTCGTGATCCGCGTCGCGGGTCCGACGGGCGTTGCCGCCAAGGCTGCCGTCAGCCGATTCCGCGCGTTCGCTCGCTGGAGCTGAAACGCGCGAGCGCGCGCGTTCGTTCTGACGCGATCGCGCTGCTATAGTCCGGGCTGTGGGCTATTACGCGCTTGCGCTGCTCTCGCTCGCGTTCCTGATCATCGTTCACGAGGGCGGCCATTACTTCGTCGCGACCTGGTGCAAGATGCGCGTCGAGCGCTTCAGCATCGGCTTCGGTCCCGGCATCAAGGGACTGAAGTGGCGGTCCAAGAGCGGCACGCTGTTTCAGATCGCACCGATCCCGTTCGGAGGCTTCGTCGAGATCCGCGGGATGAACATCGTCGAGGAGGTCGATCCCGAGGATGTCCACGCGTATCCGAACCGACCCGCGTGGCAGCGGTTCCTGACGATCTTCGCGGGCCCCGCGACCAACTACCTGTCCGCGATCGTGCTCGCGTTCGGCCTCTACACCTGCCACGGCGTGAACAGCAAGGAGCAGTGGTACGGCGTCGTCGAAGTGCTCCCCGACTACGATGCGAAGGGCAAGCTCGAGCCCGGTGATCGGATCATCGCGGTCGACGGCTCGAAGATCTTTGCGAACGGCCCCGGCCCGGGACTGACGGAGCGCGTGGTCGCCAAGAAGGGCGCGCCGATGCTGATCACCGTCAAGCGTGATGGCAAGCAGGTCGACGTCTCGATCACGCCGAAGGCGGCGAAGAACGACAAGGGCGAGCCGACGTACCTGCTCGGCATCACCCGCAACCGCCAAGCCGATGTCGTCTCGGTCGGCATCTTCGATGCGGCGGGGCGCGCACTCTGGTACCCGGTCGAGCAGACCCAGAACATCACGAAGGGTCTCTACGGGATCATCGCCGGCACCGAGAAGATGGATCCCGGCGGACCGAAGCGGATCGTCGAAGAGTTCAAGGGCGCGTTCGAGTACAGCGCTGTCGCGGGCATCCAGCTGTTGATGATGCTCAGCGTCTACCTCGGTCTGTTCAACCTGTTCCCACTCCCCGCACTCGACGGCGGCCGCCTGGTGTTCCTCGGCTACGAGATGATCACGCGCCGCCGCGCGAATCCGAAGATCGAAGCGATGGTCCACATGGGTGGGATCATGGTCCTCGGTGTGCTGATGATCCTCGTGACGCTGCACGACTGCCACGTGATCTGATCCGGTTCGGAGCACGCTGCTCCACCGCGGAACAGCGACATGCTCCACGGCAGAGCAGCGGTTCTGTCCGTCGGTGTGCGCGAAAAATTCTCGTAGCATCTTCGTCGGTCGCGACGTATACTTAGTGTCATGGTTACACCATTTGGATTGATCGCAGCGTGTGAGGTCAAGACAGTCGAACCCGGCAAGAGCACGGTGTGGGCGTCGATCAAAGTGGAGCCACGCGGCAAGGCGCTCGAGGCGCAGCGCGCACCGCTCGCCATCGCCCTCGTGATCGATACGTCCGGCTCGATGAAGGGCGAACCCATCGAGCACGTGCTGCGGAGCTGCGAGATCGTCGCCAGCTTGCTGACCGAGAAGGATCAGCTCGCGGTTGTCACGTTCAACCATCTCGCCGGCATGCGCTGTGGACTGACGCCGATGGACAGCGCGGGGCGCGATCGCCTCCGGTGGAGCCTCCACGGCATCGTCGCCGACGGCAGCACGAACATGCACCACGGCATCGAGGTCGCGGCCGGCGTGCTGATGACCGCGCCTGCGGGTCTGCGCCGTGTGATGGTCGTGCTCAGCGATGGTCAGCCGAACGTCGGCTTGCAGTCGGCGAGCGATCTCGCGGCCTACGTCCGCAGCCTCAAGCTCGCCGTATCGACGCTCGGCTTCGGGCTGCACCACGACGAGAATGTTCTCGATGCCATCGCGACGGCGGGCTCGGGTCGCTACGCGTACATCCCCGATCCGGTGATCGCGCGCGTCGACATGGCCCGCGCTGCGCTCGCGCACGGCGGCATCGTCGCCGATCAGCTCGAGCTTCGAATGGCGCCGGCGGAGGGCGTCGAGCTCGTGCAGCTGCTGCCGGCCGGCCAGCTCCGTCACGGCAAGCACGGCATCTCGACCGAGATCGGCGACGTGTTCGTCGACGAGGGCCGCACGCTCGCGCTCGAGCTGCGGCTCGATCTCAGGCCCGGTGCGAAGGGCCGACTCGCCGAGATCGAGGTCGAGGGCCGCGGCACCGATGGCGCCATGTACACCACGAAGGCGACGCTCGACGTCGATATCCGCACGGGGCCGCGCGCGGTCGACCGCGACGCGCAGCGCGACGTCGTTCTCGTCCAGGCCGATGCGGCCCGCTCACGAGCGCGTGCCCAGGCCGATCGCGGTGCGCTGCCGGCGGCCGCCTCGATCCTTCGCCTGCTCGTCGCCACGATCGACGGCCTCGAAGGGTTCGTCGCGAACGACGGTTCGCTGCTCGCCGAGCTCCGCGAGCAGCTGATCGACGAGGCGGCGAACTACGAGAAGAAGAGTACCGATGCGGAGCGCATGCATCAGCGCAAGCAGTCGATGGCGTACAAGTCGGCGTCGCCGACGTTCTCGGTGGCGGCGCCCATGCGGCCCGCGATCCAGGCGATGCTGACCGGCATCGGCGGCCCGGCCGCCGGCAAGAAGTGGGTGCTGTTCGCCGAGAACTACGTCGGCCGCAGCAGCGGCTGCGAGATCCCGATCGATAGCGGTGGGCTCAGCCGCCGTCACGCCCGCATGCTGTTCGTCAACAACGTGTGGATGCTGCAGGACCTCGGCTCGACGAACGGCTGCATCGTCAACGGCACCCAGATCACCTCGCACCAGCTCGCCGACGGCGACCTCATCGAGATGGGCGACGCGACGTTCCGGTTCCAGCTCATGAAGCCATAGTCGCGCTAGCCTGGCGGGCATGACAGCTCGCCCGCTCTCCGACCGTGTCGTCGTGATCACCGGTGCGAACATCGGGATCGGCCGCGCCGCGGCGCTCGAGCTCGCGCGGCGCGGCGCGCGGATCCGGATCCTGTGCCGGTCCCTGGCGAAGGCAGCGCCCGTCGTCGACGAGCTACGCGTCCTCGCCGGCCACGACGATGTTCACGCGATCGAGTGCGACCTCGGCAACCTCACGAGCGTGCGCACCGCCGCGGCGGCCGTGCTCGCGCGCGACGAGCCGCTCCACATCCTGATCAACAACGCCGGCGTCGCGGGTCAGCGCGGCGCGACGAGCGACGGCTTCGAGTTGCAGTTCGGCGTCAATCACCTCGGTCACTTCCTGCTGACGACGCTCCTCCTCGACCGCCTGCGCGCGTCGGCGCCGTCGCGGATTGTCCACGTCGCGAGTAGCAACCATCGCGGCGCGCGTGGCTTCGACTGGGAGGCTGTCCGCCGGCCCACGGCATCGATCGCCGGCCTCCACGAGTACAACGTCTCCAAGCTCGCGAACGTCCTGTTCAGCGCGGAGCTCGCGCGGCGCCTCGCCGGCACGGGCGTGTCGAGCTACGCGATCAACCCGGGCCGCGTGGCGTCGAACATCTGGCAGCGGATCCCGTGGCCGTTCCGCCAGCTGTTCAAGCTGACGATGCTGACGACCGAGGAGGGCGCACGCTCGACGCTCCACGCAGCGACGAGCGGCGACGTCGTGAGCGGCCGCTACTACGGCGCGCGCTGCACGGAGGAGAAGGTCAGCGCCGAGGGCCGCGACGCAGCACTCGCGACCGAGCTGTGGAAGCGGAGCGAGGCGTGGACGAAGAGCTGAGGTCGCGGCCGCTCTAGAGACCCGTGACCGACTTCGCGACCGGAGACAGCACCGGACGTTTGGCGCTCTTCCCGTCGCCGGTGGTGCGACCGCGGATTCGCCGCCATGCCCACGGGGCGACGAACTTGGCGACCCAGGCGAGATCCTCGCGGAGCACCTCGCGCCGGCGACGCGGCGGCGGTGGATCGATCGTCCCCAGCGAGCCGGGCGCCGCGCCGGGTAGACCGAGGAGGTAGGCGCACTCGGCAGCGATCCGCGCGTGGCCCTCGGGGTTGCCGTGAATGCGATCGACCGCCCACATCCGCGGATCGTGCGCGAGCACGTACGAGTCGAGATCGAGGAGCAGCGCACCGCTCTCGGCAGCGATCCGGCGCAGCTCGACATTCATCGCGGCGGTCTTCGCGGACAGCGTGCGGCCGAGGCGCATGCGCTGGGAGACGTCGGGGATCGTGAACGTCAGCGCGGTCGCGCCAACGCCGATCAGCGCGTACAGCATCTCGCCGACCTCGCCGGCGACGCGCGCCGGGTCGAAGTTGCGGCGGAGCAGATCGTTCATCCCCGCGACGACGGTCACCAGGTCGGGTCGCATCGCGACGGCGGCCGCGAGCTGCGTCGCCTTGATCTCGCCTGCGCTGCGGCCGCGCACCGCGAGGTTCGCGTAGTGGAGACCGGGACGCACGGCCGCGACCTGCTCGGCGAGGCGATCGGCCCAGCCTCGATAGCCGCCAGCGCCGTCGGGATCGTCGAGCCCTTCGGTACTGCTGTCACCGAGCGCGACGTAGCGTTCGAACGGACGGAGCACGCTCAGGGCTTCGGCGCGGGAACCGGAGCGGGCTTGGTCGCTCCGCCGAGCCCTTGGGTCTTCGGGATCACGGGGCCCGTCGGCTTCGCCGGCGGCGGCGTGGGCGGCGGTGCACCGTTGGCCATCGCCATCAGCGCAGCGAGCTCGGCCTCGGTGACCGTTCCCGCGACCTGGACGGATGCCTTGTCCTGGGTGAGCGTCAGCGTGCCGGCCGCCTTTGCGAGGCCGATGCCACCCATCGACTGCTTGAGCATCGGCAGGACCGTCTGCAGGAGCGAGACGCTCTTGGCAGCCTCGGCGTCGTTCGGCGCGTTGAGGCGCATCACGGCCGCGAGATCCGAGGCGAGCTTGACGGTGATCGCGATGCTGTCCACCAGGAGCCCGCTCTGGGCCATGTTCGTCTTGTCCTTGTCGGGGACCATGACGACGACCCAGACATCGGTCTTGGTGTCGGTCGCGGCGATCGCCGTGCGCAGCGCCTTGGCCTTCGGCGAGGTCGCGGCGTTCTTGGCCTTGCCGAGTGCGACGTCGATCGCCGCGTTCATCTGCCCCTTCCTCGTGAAGACGAGGTTCTTGCCGACGAACGCCGCGTCGGTATCTTCCTTCGTGAAGATCTCGACGCCGCGATGCTTGGACTTCGTGCCGGTCCCGTTGTCCATCGCCTTCTTGGGGATGCGCCCCTCGACGATCATGACAAACTTCGAGACCTCCTTCATCGTCGAGAGCTCGGCCACGCCGCCGCCCGCGAACATCACCGTGTCGAGGTCCTTCATCGGATCGATCCCGAACGCGGCGAGCTTGGCGCCGGCGTCCGGGTTGCTGTCGAGCATCTTCTGGAAGTTCGCTGTGACGAGCGGTGAGTCGCGCGCCTCCGCGACGTCGAACACGATGACGATCTGCGTCGTGTCGGGGATCTGCTTCATCAGGGCGCTGCCGTTACCAGCGAACGCGACACCCTGGACTGCCATCACCGCGCATACGGCCGGGAACACCGAGAACAAATGACGCTTGAGCATGGTTCCTCCCGGCGTTTGCGCCGTCGATCGTGAGAATAGCTTCGATCGTCCTCGATCGACGTACCGCAGCGATCCCTATTCAACCGTGCTCGGGCTGCTAAGGTCGGCACCTCATGGCGCTCGCCGCCGAGGTCCTCGACCGCATCCCGACCGAGCCGGGTGTCTATCTGTTCAAGGATGGGCGCGGCGGGGTGGTCTATGTCGGCAAGGCCAAGAATCTCAGGAACCGTGTTCGGCAGTACTTCCGCGAGGGTGGCGACGAGCGGTTCTTCGTGGCCGCGGGGTTCCTCGCCCGCGCGGTGACGGACGTCGAGACGATCGTGGTGACGTCATCGAAGGAGGCCCTCCTTCTCGAGAATCACCTGATCAAGAAGCACCAGCCGAAGTTCAACGTCAAGCTGCGCGACGACAAGCAGTACCTCGTGCTGCGGCTCGTCGATCCCCAGCCCGACGGCGCGAAGCGCGGGCAGTTCCCCCGCGTCGAGGTCGTCCGCAACATCCGCGACGACGCCGCGAACTACTTCGGCCCGTACCACTCCGCAACGTCGGCGCGCGAGACGCTCCGCACGCTGAACCGGCACTTCCAGCTCCGGACCTGCACGGACAATGTCCTCGAGACGCGCGGCCGACCCTGCCTCCAGTACCAGATCAAGCGCTGCTCCGGCCCGTGCGCGATCGACGTGACCCCCGCGTCGTACGCCGAGCAGGTCGACGACGTGAAGATGTTCCTCAGCGGCAAGAACGCCGAATTGCTGACGCGCCTGCGCACCCGCATGGCCGGTCGCGCCGAGCGCGAGGACTTCGAGGTTGCCGCCGTGCTGCGCGACTCGATCAGCGCTGTCGAGCGCACGCTCGCCAAGCAGCACATCGTCCAGGACGACTTCGTCGATCAGGATGTCTGGGGCATCTACCGCGAGGCGGACTGCGTCGAGGTCGTCGTGCTGTTCGTGCGTGCTGGCAAGCTCGTCGGCCGCCGGGCGTTCACGCAGAAGGATCAGGAGCTGCCCGACGCTGCGGTGATCGGCGAGCACCTCCAGCAGTACTACGCGACCGGGACGTTCGTCCCCGACGAGGTCGTGGTCGGCGTCGAGCTCGAGGACAGCGACGTCGTCGCAGAGTGGCTCGGAACCGCGCGCGGCAAGAAAGTGAAGATCGTCGAACCCCGCCGCGGCGTGCGTGCCCGCCTCGTCGAGCTGGCCGATCGCAATGCGGCAGCTTCTGCGACCTCGCGACGGAGCACGGACGCCGATGCCGAGGCGCTGCTCGCGAAGGTCGCGAAGCACCTCGAGCTCCGGCGCGTTCCGAAGCGGATCGAGTGCTTCGACATCGCACACATCCAGGGCACCGACACCGTCGCGTCGATGGTGACGTTCGTCGACGGGGTTCCCGCACGCGCGCTCTATCGCAAGTTCAAGATCCGCTCCGTCGACAACAACGACTTCGCCGCGATGTACGAGGTGCTGACGCGCAGGTTCAAGCGCAGCGGTGACGCGGCAGACCCGGCGTGGGCGCACCCCGATCTCCTCGTGATCGACGGCGGCAAGGGGCAGCTCGGCATGGCCGTCACCGCGCTCACCGATCTGAAGATCCCGCTCGGCGGCGAGACCGGCATGGAGGTGATCGGGCTCGCGAAGGAGCGCGACCTCGAGACCGGCAGCGCGCCCGATCGGATCTATCGCCGCAACGTGAAGGACTCGATCCCGCTGCGCCAGAACTCGCCCGAGCTCTACGTCCTCGCGCGGATCCGTGACGAGGCGCACCGGTTCGCGAACACGTTCCACCAGGATCGCCGCGGCAAGGCGAGCCTGCGCTCCGAGCTCGACTCGATCCCCGGCATCGGTGCAACGCGACGCCAGCGCCTGCTGAAGCACTTCGGCAGCGTCCGTGCGGTGCGCACCGCGACCGTCGAGGAGCTCGCGAAGTCGCCCGGCATGAACAAGAAGGCGGCCGAGCAGGTCGCGAGCTACTTCGTCGAGATCGCGAAGCAGGAACACGTGCCGGACGCCCCCCACGTGACCGAGAGCCGCGCCGAAATCGACACGGACTTCGACGCGAACGTCGAGGGACGGCTCGGGGACGTCGACGACTCGCCGGCGTGATCGCGCTATCAACCGTCGTCGGCGCGCCGGGCATCATTGTTCGGGGGCGTTGATCACACTGGATCACGCGAAGCTCACGCGGCACGATCGGAGTTGCCAACCGGTGCCGCGAGGGGCGTGCGACCGTGGGGGTGGAGGCTTACTCATGACTCGACTATTGCTGCTCGCTACGCTCTCGGTCACCGCCTGCAAGGGAGGCGCAGGCGACTGGGTCCCCGACGACGTCGACGAGTCGGAGACGATCGACAAGCTCGGCGCTGCCGGCTACGGGAAGGTCTGCTCCGCGTTCGATGACTTCGTGCGCGACCAGTACCGCACGAACCTGCTCGTCCGTGCTGCTTGCACGGCGCAGGCGCTGCGGACCACGGAGACGACGGCCGAGTGCGCGGATTCGATCGAGACCTGCGTCAATGACATCCCCGAGGTCGTCGAGAGCCAGCTCACCATGATTCTCGCGCAGGCGAGCTGTCCCGCCGTCGGCGTCATGACCGCCGGCTGCAGCTCGCCGGTGTCTGCGTTGACGACCTGCCTCGACGATCTCGGCGCGCAGCTCGACAACATCAAGCTGCAGCTGACCTGTGCGGCGCTCGGAACGCCGGTACCGGAGGACTGGTACAAGATCTCTCCGCCGGCGTCGTGCACAGCGCTCGCGGACTGCTAGCGCGTCGACGCGTAGCGGTCACGAACGCCGGAGCGTCGTCGCGCGGGTGTGACACGCGAGGAGCTCGCGACGCTTCTCGGGTGTGAGTGACGCCACCGCTGCACGCGCGCACTCGCGCGACATCAGCCGAGCGTGGCGAACGAAGAACGTCTCGACGCGATCGGGCTCGGCGCGCGCGAGCTGGCGGAGGAGCTGGCCGACGGCGAGTTGATCGGAGCGCTCGAGCGACCACACGACGGTCGCGCACACGTTGAGGATCATGCTCGCGAGGCCGGGGATCGTGGTGTCGATCCGCGCAGCCACGCTCGTCAGCGCGACGCACGCGGCGGTGCGTTGATAGGGATTGTCGGCGGTGCGCCAGCTCGCGATGGAGCGCGCCGTGTCGGCCTGATTGGACTCGCGCTCGAGGAGTGCAGCGAGCACGCGATCGGCGAAGTGATGGACGACCGGCCACGCGGTGAGGTGACCGCCGGTGAAGAGGCGCGCGAACGCCGGGAGGTCGGTCGTGCGCAGCTGATCCGCGAGCTGCTCGAGCACGAGGACGCCCGCGACCTTCTGCTCGCTCGATCGTTGCTCGATCAGGACGTTCGCGATCCGCTTGCCGACCGTGGCCGGATGGCTGTCGAGCCCGTGCTCGCGCCACCAGCGCCGCACGCACGCGCGGATCCTGGCGAGCGGAGCACCACGAGGGGACGCGCGCGCGAGCCGGCGGCGGAGATCCGCCACGGGATCGATCGGAGCGCGAACCTTGCCCATCGTTCCAGCGTGCCCGATCCTTCGAAACCGGTCTGTTGTGGGGCCGACATGACGCAGCGAGTCATTGCCGAACGAAAATTTGGGCCGATAGTTCGGTACATGTAGGATAAGGTACTCCTCGGGACTCCACGGAACCTATGTCCAAAAACCGAAAGAATCGCGATACATCGGACAGCTCTCGGCCGACCGGCACGGACC
>JANOPP010000609.1:0-6484 GCA_031421915.1 Myxococcales bacterium
CAACATCGTCGACGTGTTCGCGTTCGGCACGCTCCCCGACGGCCGTAACTACTTCATCATGGAGTATCTGCAGGGCGAGAGCCTCGCGGATCGAATCCAGCGCGTCGCGATGCCGCTCGACGAGGCGCTTGAGATCCTCGATCAGGTCGCGGACGCCCTCGAGGCGGCGCACGAGAAGCAGATCGTCCATCGCGATCTCAAGCCCGACAACATCTACCTAGCGGCGATCCGCCGCGGCCGCACGCTCGTCAAGCTGCTCGACTTCGGCATCGCGAAGCTCGCGGGCCCCGACGGTCCGGGAAGCGGTGGCGTCCAGAAGACCCTCACAGGGATGTTGATGGGAACGCCGGGATACCTGTCGCCCGAGCAGGCCCGCGGCAAGAACGTCGATCACCGCACCGACGTCTACGCCCTCGGTTGCGTTCTGTTTGAGGTCGCATGCGGACGACTGCCGTTTATCGCCGATAACGCGATGGACATCGTGCTCATGCACATGACCACGCCGCCGATCCGCGCGAGCGCCGTGTGGCCGGACATCCCGGCACCACTCGACGAGCTGATCGCGAGGATGCTCGATAAGGACGCGAGCCTGCGGCCGACGCTTGCCGAGGTGCGCGCCGTGTTCTCCGAGCTGGTGACCAGCCGGCTCGTTACGCTCAACAACGCGCATGGCGTCGCGTTCGGCTCTGGCATCAGCCGTACGATGGCCATGCCGGCACACCGCATTCCACGACGGATCACGAACAACGCGCTCGCGATCGGGACCAAGCCCGAGGGCGAACCACCGGCGAACTTGCCGCCACCGAACGCGACGATTCCGCTTGCGGTGGGCAAGAGCAAGACGGGCTTGTTCGCCGGGATCGTGCTCGTCACCTTGCTCGGTGGTGCCGGGGCGATCGTTGCGATCACGCGCGGCGGCGGCTCTCCTTCTGTCGAGAAGACGCCCATCGTCACGACGACGACGGAGTCCCCGAAACCGATACCGCCCGAGCCACCCAAGCCCGTGGTTCCCAGCACGCAGGTCCCCGTCGTTCCCACGATCACGCCGATCCCGAACAGCCTCCCCCTCCCCCGGGCTCCGGACGCCGTGGTGACGATGCCCGTGAAGCGGAGTGCACCTCGCCCTCGCCCCGCGACGAGATCCCAGGATCTTGGCGCCAGGAAGTTACCAGCAACGCTGCCCACCACCATCAAACCACCGGCAACGGACGCCGGTGTCATGATCGTCGACCCCTACACCGCCGATTCGGCCGACCGATGACCGCATGTCCAAGGGCCGAGACATCGTGATCGGTCCACCGGTCCCTGTTGCTAGCGAGGCTCTGTGCCTCGGGCTCATTGCGAAGGCCCCGATGATCAGAACCAGCCTTCTGTTGGCGTTGCTTGCCGTGGTCCTCGTTGTCGGTCTCCCACGCCGTGCGGGTGCTCAATCCCCTCCGAACGATGCCGCGCGGATTCACTACGACCAGGGGAAGACCCTCGCCACAAAGGGGGAGTACGCCGCAGCGTACTTCGAGTTCGACGCGGGTTATCGGCTCGACCCCCGACCTGCGTTCTTGTTCAACATGGGCGAAGCCGCGCGGGGAATGGGCGACGTCGTCAAGGCCCGCGCCGCGTTCGAGCACTACCTCGCACGCGAGCCGGCCGGCCCGCTGTCTGACATGGCGCGAAAGCGGCTCGCCGATCTCGACCCGCCGCCCGACATCACCAAGCCACATCCCGCCACCGCTTCGGTCGTGCTACCCGCCCCCCACGCCGTGATGCCGACGGTCGCGGCGCGACGGACTTCAGAGATGTTCGTCGAGGATCGGTCCAGAACCGATTCGCGGCCATTGTGGAAGAAGTGGCCGTTCTGGGCGGCCGTCGGCGCTGTCGTTGTCGGTGTCGTCGTCGTCGGTACTGTCTCGATGCGTGGTGACGATGTGACGTGCGGCGCCGGCTGTCTCGACCTTCGCCGCTGATCGTGATTCCAAGCTCTTTTCGGCGCGCCTCGGAGGTCTCGTCTCGTCACGCCGCTCGAGCAACAATCGGGGACTACACCGCGTCCCAGAAGTCGCAACGCCCCGTGCGCACGCCCGTTGCCGCGGCCGGTGGATGCGATAGATCGAGGTAGGGATCTTGCGCGGCGTCATACGCCGGCCATGTGGCCGCGCCGGATCCGTTGGGGTTGCCGGTCGCCGCGAGCCGCGTCCAGTAGCCGAGCACCGCCTGCTCGAGGGCCAGGTCGGCCGCGCTCGGCGTGTAGTCCGGTAACCGGCTCATCGTCTGGAACACGTAGAACAACTCGAGGCCGTGCGCCGCGCCCAGGAGTGCTGAGGTCCCGCTCATGCGGTGGGTGTAGAGGTAGCGGTAGACGGGCTCGCTCTGCCCCGCGTCGAGCGCCCGCGCGTGCCGTCGTGCAGGGCAGACGAACTGGGAGTCGGTCGTGACCGCGACGAACGCCCAGCGCGGCGAAGAAAAGTCAGCGGCTGGATACTGGGCGAGCACCAGGTTGCCGCGCGCCGTCCCGAACATCGCGCGCACGCGCGTCGCGTACTCGGCCTCGGTCATCGCCGGAAACCCGAACATCGGCGACGCGGTCTCGTCGCCATTGCCGCCGATCACCACGGGCACCCTGTTGTGGGTCCCGCCTGCGAATGCCGCCACGGGATCCTGCGGGACGACGAAGCCGTCGATCGTCGGTCCCGCGGGCGGGACGATCGCACCGCCGCTCGGCCCCATGCCCGAAGACGCTGCGGTCAGGTCGCCGGGTGGCAGGTTCCGCAGACACGCGAGCGGGTCGTCGGCCCCCGTACACGACGTGTTCGCGATGACGTCTCGGCCCCACGACTCGACCGTGGCTCGCGTGCGTGCCGTACAGCCTCCACTCTGGATCACCGCGCGCGAGAACAAGCCCGCGGCCTGCGGCGACGCTACGAGCGCGCACACGTCGGCAGCTCCACCCGACTCGCCGAACAAGAGGACGCGGCCTGGATCACCGCCGAACGCGGCGATGTTGTCTCTCACCCACGTCAGTCCCGCGATCTGATCCAGCAGCCCGTAGTTTCCGGACGCGCCGTGGGGGCTCTCGAGGGCAAGCGTTGGATGGGCGAGATAGCCCAGAATGTTGAGCCGGTACTGCAGCGTCACGATCACGACGCCGCCGCGCTCGGCCACGGTGTGCCCGTCGTAGAGGTGGACGCCGCTGACCACGTCCGCCGCGGATCCCGTCATGTTTCCGCCGCCGTGAATGAACACCATGACGGGCATCGGCGTGCTCGGGGTCGCCGCCGAAGGCGCCCACACATTGAGCGTGAGGCAATCCTCGGAGCCTTTCGCGGCGCCGTCCGTCCCGCGCTGCGCACACGCATCGCCGAACGCCGTCGCATCGATCTCGACCGAGGTGCAGGCAAGCGGCTCCGGCGGGCGCCAGCGCAGATCGCCGACCGGCGGCTTGGCGAACGGGATGCCGAGGTACGACGTCACGCTGGTCCCCGTGGCACCGCGGATGGGCCCGAACGTCGTGATCACGACGCCGGGTTCGGTCGAGGTCCCGGTTCCGCATGTGGGATCGGCTGCGTCGAGATCCAGATCCGTGACCACCGCATCGCCGCAGGCACCGATCGCCACGCACAACATCGCGAGTGAACCGATTCGAGTCATCTCTTGTGAGTTTGCATGCGACGTACCGGCGCGAGGCGACCCGGGCAAGCGCAGCCGGGCGTGGGAGCACCCGCGGCTGGTACCTCGAGGTTCCGGATCCGCATCGACACCGGGAGATCCAGGTGCCGGTGGAGCATCGAGGCGACGACGAGTCAGCGCACGCAGTCGAGGCGGACGTTGTCGATTGCGCCGTGCGCCCAGAACCGGATCAGCAGATCGAGCGGTCCGGGCGCGGGGCCGTAGCACCCCGCGGCTGCGATCACGACGGCCCATGCGAGTCGCACACGCTCAGATACAGGCATATGATCGACCGATGAGAACCTTTGCACTCGTGCTCGCGATCGCGGCGGCAGGTCTTGGCGGCTGCACGGAGGACAGTCCTCTCGGTGGCGTGTGCGGCAGCGGGTTCAATGCGGAGACCGGAACCGTCGGCGACTTCGGCGCAGGCGACGCCGCGCAGAAGGTGGAGGCGCTGCTCCACGCGTCTGCCGATCTGTACTCGGCATCCGTGGCGGTCGAGGCTGACGTGCGTGGCGCATGCACGTCGATGGCGGCCGACCTCGGCATTGCTGCGAGCGAGCTGGCGCCCGCGACGGGGGAGCTTCCCGTCACCGCGGCGTGCAAGCGCGTCGCCGAGGAGATCGACACCATCATCGCGACGATGCCCACCGGCGTCGCGCTCGGTATCTCGGTGACGCCCGCGCAGTGCAACGTCGACATCGAAGTGTCGGCGACGTGCGCCGCCGAGTGCGACGTTTCGATCACCGGCACCGCGATGGTCGAGTGCAGCGGCGAGCTCCATGGTTCGTGCTCCGGCTCGTGCAGCGGCGAATGCGCGGTCATGGGCAACGTGAGCTGCACCGGCTCGTGCAGCGGCTCGTGCACCGGGACCTGCTCGGGAACCTGCCACGGTGCGTGCACCGGCACCTGCAGCAAGATGGATGCGCAGGGGAACTGTGTCGGCACCTGCAGCGGCACGTGCACCGGCACCTGCTCGGCGAGCTGCTCGGGCACCTGCTCCGGCACCTGCACATCGACGGTCACCGGCTCGTGCACCGGCGAGTGCTCCGGCATGTGCAACGCGACGTGGGACGCCGAGTGCACGGGCGAGGCCGACGTGATGGCGAACGCCGACTGCAAGGCGGCGTGTGACACCAGCGCGAACGCGAAGGCGACGTGCGATCCGCCGGTGGTCACGATCGTCGCGGTCGCGCTGACCAATCCGACGGCGAGCGCGCGCGTTGCCGCACTGGTCGCGACGCTGCGGACGAACTATCCCAAGCTGCTCCGCGCCCAGCAGCGCGTGCAGCTGACGATCGCCCCGTCGTTGCCCGGCTTCGCGACTGCGCTGCAGGCAGCGTCCACGTCGCTGCGCGATGTCGGCGTGCAGGGAACAGCCTGCCTCGTGAGCGCCGTCCAGGCGGTGACCGGTGCTGCCTCCGAGATCAACGCGTCGGTCTCGATCAGCATCGAGGTCTCGGCCTCCGTCTCCGCCTCGGGCTCCACGAACTGAGACGTAGCCGCGGCTCGTAACGCGGCACGCCGTTTGCTCGTCTTAGCTCCATGGCGACACGCGTCCTCGGAGACCATCGCACGCGC
The DNA here is from genome assembly GCA_031421915.1 of Myxococcales bacterium. Lineage (GTDB taxonomy): Bacteria > Myxococcota_A > Polyangia > Haliangiales > Haliangiaceae > JABFXX01. The sequence continues at coordinate 5,242 of JANOPP010000609.1, forward strand.
GTACCCACGTGGCTGAGCTGGCTCGGCTTCGTCGTGCTGTGCCTCGGCGTGGGCTTCTTGAGCTCGCTGGGCGGGCGCATGGGCTTGTATCGGGAGATCGTCCGACCCTCGTGGTCTCCGCCGGCAGCGGTGTTCGGTCCGGCGTGGACCGCGCTCTACATCTTGATGGGCACGGCGACGTATCTGATCTGGCATCGCACCGACGGTGCGCGGCGGCGCACGGCGCTCACGGTGTTCGCGGTCCAGCTCGTGCTCAACGCCGTGTGGACGCCCGTGTTCTTCGGCCTCGAGAGCTTCTTCGCCGCGCTCGTCGTGATCATCGGCGTGTGGGCCTCGGTCCTCGCGATGATGATCGTCTACGCGCGACGCGATCGACTCGCGGGCGCGATGATCGTGCCGCTGCTGCTGTGGGTCAGCTTCGCGACCGCGCTCAATGCAGCGATCTGGTGGCTCAATCGCTAGCGGACGCCCGACTCGACGACACTGCAGGTGCGATTCGCCTCGCCCGGCGTGAACACCATCGCGATCTGGCACATCTCGTCGGCGGCGGCGAAGCCCCACTTCACCTCGGCCGCCGTACGGTTCGCGTAGTGACACGAGAACTCGAAGCCGGTGCCGGCGGGGACGTGGAGGGGGGCTGCCGTGAAGTCCTTCAGCGGCGGTGCGTGCCAGTCGTCGTTGGTGTAGAGCAGCTCGCCCGTCTGGGTGCCGTCGAAGCGGCGGATCTGGGCCGTCTCTGCGAGCGCGTGGGTGTGGGTCGAGAGGAACAAGACGTCGACGTCTTTGTTCATCACGCAGCGCGTCCACTCGACGTGCGAGGCCGTGTTGGCCGGCACGGCGATCTCGAGATCACGCACGGCGCCACCCCAGATCGTCTTCACCACTTCTTCAGCCGGGTAGTTGTAGGCGTTGAGCTTCGAGAACGCGACGACCGGTTCCTCGGTCGGGTTCACGAAGTGGATCTCTTGCATCACGCGGAGCTTTGGGAGCAGTTCGGCGACGGTGCCCGGTGGCAACACGATCTCCTGCTCCGCCTGCTGGGCCGCGTAGATGATGATGCCGTTGTCCATCAAGTTCGGGTACTGCGCGTAGAGCGCGGCACAGTCGTATTCTCCCGGCTGGAGATCTGGTGCGGCAAGCGCGACCGCGATCAGATCCATGTGATGCATCGATGCGTTCTGCACGGACTCGACGTGGTTGACGTTCATCCACTTGTCGGACGGCAGGTCGGTGACGTTGCACT
>JANOPP010000610.1:0-1558 GCA_031421915.1 Myxococcales bacterium
GGCGCAGGCAGCCCGGAGCCTGCGCCGGGATCCTGACGAATGGTCGCGGCGACACGTGACGGAGGAACGACTCGTCGGGACCGCCTGGAGCGAGAACCGTCGTGAAGACGGTCGCGTCCGCCGCGACGCCCGAACTTCCCCCGCCCTACGATCCCTCACACATGTGTGGCATCACCGGCATCCTCGCGCGCTCTGACCACTTCGCGCACGACGAGGCGACGGTGACGGCGATGCGCGAGACGATCGTCCACCGCGGGCCTGATGACGTCGGCTCGTGGACGAGTCCGGAGCATCGTGTCGCTTTGGGTCACCGGCGGCTCTCGATCGTCGATCTCTCCCCCGCCGGGCATCAGCCGATGGGCAACGAGGACGGCTCGGTCTGGATCGCCTACAACGGAGAGGTCTACAACCACGTCGCGCTGCGCTCCGAGCTGGAAGCCAAGGGCCACGTCTTCCGCTCGCACGCCGACACCGAAGCGATCTTGCACCTCTGGGAGGAGGAGGGCATCCGCTGCGTCGAGCGCCTCGAAGGGATGTTCGCGTTCGCGATCTGGGACTCGAACAAGCGTGAACTGTTCCTCGCCCGTGACCGCCTCGGCGTCAAGCCGCTCTACTACTCAGACACGCCCGGCGGGCTCGTCTTCGGGTCGGAGATCAAGGCGCTGCTCGCGCACCCGCAGATCTCGCCGGATCTCGATGAGGAAGCCTTCCACCACTACCTGACGTTCGTCTGCACGCCGGCCCCGCTGACGATGTTCAAGGGCATCAGCAAGCTCGCGCCGGCGGAGCGGATGCTCGTCAAGGCCGACGGGCGGATCGTGCGTGACTTCTACTGGAGCCCGATGTCGGCGCAAGCTGACGCGGAGGTGGCGGGCCGCTCCGACGAGGAGCTGGAGGAGCGCCTGATGGAGCTGCTTCGCAACTCCGTCTCCAAGCGCATGATGTCCGACGTCCCGTTCGGCGTCTTCCTCTCCGGCGGCGTCGACTCGTCGACCAACGTCGCGCTGATGAGCGAGCTGATGGACGACCCGGTGCGCACCTTCACGGTCGGCTTCAAGGACCACGAGAAGCACAACGAGCTGCACCACGCGCGTCGGATCTCCGAGATCTACAAGACCGATCATCACGAGACGCTGATCGACTGGGACGACCTGGCGGACTTCCTGCCCGAGCTGATCCACCACCAGGACGAGCCGATCGCCGACTGGGTCTGCGTCCCGCTCTACTACGTCGCCAAGCTGGCGCGTGAGAGCGGCACGATCGTCGTGCAGATCGGTGAGGGCTCGGACGAAATCTTCCACGGCTACCAGGGCTACATCGACGCGGTCAACTTCCGTCATCGCTACTGGGAGCCGTTCCAGCGCATCCCGCGGCCGCTGCGCCGCGCCGCCGCACGCACGATTCGCAGCGCGTCGCGGCGAACCGGCAAAGGAGCGTTCCACGAGGCGTATGTGGCTGACGCCGCGGCCGGTCGCCAGCCGTTCTGGGGCGGCGCGATCGCCTGGCAGGGCGACCTCAAGAGTGAGCTCCTGACCAACGGCAGTGGCCCGGATTCCTA
>JANOPP010000611.1:0-8201 GCA_031421915.1 Myxococcales bacterium
CTTGGAAGGGAGCTTGAGCCGCGGCGGCGAGACGTTCGCGACACGGCCGAGCCGCGCGAAGAACTCCTTCATCGTCCAGTTCGGACCACCGAGCAGGTAGCGCTCGCCGGCCTTGCCGTGGGTCAGCGCTCGCGCGGTCGCAGCCGCGGCATCGCGCGCATCGACGAAGTTGATGCCGCCCTCGGGGACCGTCGGAATCTGGCGCTTGAGGAACTTGCGGACGTCGCCCGTCGACGACAGCCGGCGATCGCCGGGGCCGAGCAGGAGGCTCGGGTTGACCGCGACGACCTCGATGCCGAGCTTCGTGCCGTGCTCGAACGCGAGGCGCTCCTGATAGATCTTCGACGCGTAGTACGGCCAGCCCGCGACGATCTCCTCGGCGTACGGCGCGTGTTCGTCGAGGATCTCCTCGTCCTTGGAAACGCCGATCGTTCCGGAGGTCGACGCGAGGACCATGCGGCGGACGTTCGCGGCGTTCATCCGCTCGAGGACGCGGCGGGTGCCGTCGACGTGGAGGCGCATCATCCGCTGTGCGTCGTCGGGGTCGCGCGAGACGGCGCCGGCGAGGTGGAACACGGCATCGACACCCTCGAGCGCGCGATCGAGCTCGGGACCCGAGAGGACATCACCGCGGATGTGTTCGACACCGAGGTCCGCGAGGACGCTCGAGCGGGTGCGGGCGAGGCCGCGGACGGTATCGCCCTGCTCCACCAGGACGCGGCACAGGTGCTCGCCGAGAAAGCCGGTCGCGCCGGTGACGAGAACGGAGGTCATTCGCTACTCGTAGTCTTCAGCGGTCGCGTAGTCGTCGGGGGACATCGGACCGGCTGGGACGAGCCGGGCGTTGCGGACGCGGAGACCGAACCTCGGCGCGGCGACCGCTCCGGCCATGGCTACTCCAGTAGCCAGCTCTTCGGCGGTCGGGACCGGACGAACCACGCTGCCGAGCCGAGTTCCACTGACGCGCAGACTCAGCTTCTTGGGGCGGATCGGGGTCTCGATGGCCGTGACGACGTTGTCGAGACCCGTAGTGATCGGCTTCATGGTTGTACTTCTTCCTCGGTCGGCGCTTCGGAACCCTGCGACTGCAACCACTCGGCCATCGGCATGGTGCCGGCGTCACCGAGCGTCCACTGCTGGTCGCGCGGGGCGAGCCGACGGATGACGCCTTCGACGTGATAGGTGATAGCCCGGTATTGCTCGGACCGCGAGCGGGTTCCCGCGAGCTTCACGACATCCTCGTAGGACAGATACGGACCGACGTACGAGGCGACGCGCTCGCCGCGCTTGGGCAGGTAGCGGCCCTTCGGCATCGCGTCATAGGTCCCCGACAGGTACATCGGCAGGATGCCGCACTTGTTCGTCATCGCGAGGTAGCCCAGCGACGGCTTGAAGTCGGTCATCACGCCGGTGTCGGACCGCGTGCCCTCCGGGAAGATCAGGAGGATGTAGCCGTTGCGGATCACGTCGCCCGCGAGGCGCAGCGACTCGCGCAGGGAGCCGTGGCGCTCCATCGGCACGACATTCGTGAAGTTCTCGAAGTACATCCGGCGAACCGGATCGTCGAAGAAGTAGTCCTTCGCTCCGAGCGCCACCAGCGCGTCGCCCTGCTCGCCCAGCGCGTACTTGACGAGGCCGGTGTCGAGGTGGCTCGCATGGTTCGCGGCGACGATGTAGCCACCGAACGGCGGGACCTGGCCCTGGCCGTAGATCGACGTCTCGAGCACGCGCTCGTACAGCGCGCGCATGCCGCCGCGAAGCGCCTTGCGGCCGAGCGTGACGAGCGGCGCGGGGACGTCGATGTCGTCGTCCTGCTTCTCCTCGGCTTCCTTCTCCTTGCGGAGGCGCTCGCGCTTCGGCTTCTCGCTGCGCGACTTTGCTCCCTGACGTGCGACGAGCTTCTCGACATCGGCGACCGTCTCGAGCCCGGTCAGCTCGGACGGATCCGGGAGATTGACGCCGGCCGCCTCCAGCGCGACCGCCAGCTCGGTGAACATCAGCGAGTCAAACCCGATCTCTTCGAGCCGGGTCTCACTCGTGATGCCGCCGCGCTTCTTCTGCGAGACGTCGGCGAGCAGATCGAGCAGCCACGTGCCGCCGGCCTCGCCGCCCTCGCTGAGCTGGCGCGCCTCGGCACCGCCCTTGGCCGCGCGCTCGAGCCGCTGCAGCTCCTTGACCACGTCGCGACGCAGGACCTTGCGGGCCGCGTTGCGTGGCAGATCGTGATCCCACAAGTGGACGATCTTGATCCGCTTGTGGAGGGCGAGCGTCTTCGTGATCTTCTTGACGTGATCGCGCACGGCCTCGCGAACCGCCTCGCGCGCCATCCCGTCCTGGTCATACTCGGGGACGATCAGCGCGCCGACCGACTCGTGGCCTGACTCCATCGGAACGCCGACGACGGACATCTCCTTGATGTACTTCGTGTCGCGGTACGACTCCTCGAGCTCGTCGGGATAGACGTTCTCGCCGCCGGGGCCGAGGATCATCTCCTTCTTGCGCCCGACGATGAAGAGATTCCCATCCTCGTCGATCCGGCCGAGGTCGCCGGTGTGCAGCCAGCCGTTCTGCAGGGTCTGCGCGGTTGCCTCGGGGTTCTCGAAGTAGCCGAGCATGACGTTCGGGCCCTTCGCGATCACCTCACCGATGCCGTTCGCGTCGGGGTGATCGATCTTCACGTCGATGCCCGGAAGCGGCCGCCCCACCGAGCCCGGGATGACCTTCTCGCCGGGGCGCGTCACCGTCAGCACCGGCGACGACTCGGTCATGCCGTAGCCCTCGTACAGGTTGAAGCCGAGGCCACGGAACGCCTTGAGCGTCTCGGGCGGCAGCGCCGAACCTCCGGAGATGAGCAGCCGCATGCGGCCGCCCAGCTTGCGGTGGACGGGGAAGAACAGCAATTTTCCGGCGCCGAGGTCGAACGGCAGCGCGTCGCGCAGGGACCGATTGAGATCGACGATCGAATCGAACGCCTTCTCCACGAGCACGCCCGCATCGGACACGTTCTTGTAGATCTTGCGCTCGAGCAGCTGCCAGAGCGCGGGCACGCCGACCATGCCGGTCACGCCCTCGTCCTCGAGCGCGCGTGCGAGCGAGTCGGCCTCGATCTCCTCGAGGTAGTCGATCGATGCGCCGTGCATGAGCGGCATCAGGAAGCCAGCCGAGAACTCGAACGTGTGGTGCAGCGGCAGCACGCTGAGCAACTTGTCGTGCTTGTAGAGCGTGAACAGCGACGACAGCTTGCTGACCATCGAGGTCAGGTTCTTGTGCGTCAACATCACGCCCTTCGGGGTGCCTGTCGTGCCCGACGTGAAGATCAGCGACGCGACGATGTCGCCCTTGAGGTCGGGGTAGACGGCGCCGACCGAGACATCGGGCTCGGTCAGGAGCTCGTCGTATGCGAAGACCTTGAGCGGCGCCTCGACGCGCGTCTCGAGCCACGCACCGAACGCGGGATGTGCGGGCGACCAGACGACGGACGGATCGCCCTCGCCGTCCCCGAGCGGAACCGCGAGCTCGGCATCGCCTGCGAGGCGCTCGGCCACCTTGCGCGACAGCACGGCCGCGCGAGCGCGCGAGACCTTCGCGAGGTTGACGACCTCGGCAACGGTCAGCTCCTTGTCGAGCGGGACGACCGTCGCACCGGCGAGCAGGATCGCGAAGTACGAGATGCCCCACTCCGGGCGGTTCTCGCTCATCAGCAACACGCGATCGCCCGCGCCGACGCCGAGCTGGCGCAAGACGCCTGCGCCCTGCCACGCCGCCTCGCCGACCTGGCCGAAGGTGTACGCGATCGGGTTCGCGCCCTCCTCCTTCGGGATCAGACGCAGCGCGGTGCGGTTGGGGTGGAGCTTGACGGCCGCGTCGATCATCTCGACGAGGTTCTTGTACGTGTAGACGGTCTTCGGCTTCGCGCCGAACTCCTCGTCGAGCTTGTCGAACGCCCACTTCGGGAGGCCCGGTAAGTGGTTGTCGCCCCAGTACTTGCGCCAGGCGGCGTGGTGCGGCGCCCACAGGAGCTTGTCCTGATCGGCCGGGGTCACCCGCGCCCACAGCGCGCGCATATTGTCGCAGCGGAACGAGATGTCGTGGTCCGTAGTGAACGGCTTGAACAGCTCGACCAGCTCCTGGACCTGGCCGGTGAACGTCGAGACCTTGACCAGCTCGTCACGTGCACGCTCGGCGAATCCCTCGAGCCGCGGCGCGCCCCACTTCGGCAGCTTTGTGTCGATCGTCTCGATCAGGCGATCCGCGATCCGCTTGAACATCGGGGCGGACCATTTATTGAAGTGCTCGAACGTGACCGGCAGCCCCTCGAGCCGTGCGCGGATCTTGTTGCGGAACACGTCATCGCCGGCGTCGATCTTGTCCTTGTGGACCTGCCGGACGGCGAGCCCCGTGAGCTCCGTGAGCCGCTTGCTCGTGATCCGGTTCACGTCGCTCGCGCCGAGCTGATAGATCGGCTCGTGCTCGCCGGCGAGCACCGCGGCAGTCGCGAGCAACATGCCGGCCGCGACGAAGTCGACCGGGATCACGTCGAGCGCGGTGTCCTCCCCCATCGGCACCGCGCGGTGGCCCTTGAGGATCAGGTACATCAGTGGCGCGGTCGTGTTGAAGCCCTCGTTCCAGCCCGGAAACGGGAACCGGATCGAGCTCTCGACGACAGCCGGCCGCACGATCGTCGAGATCACCGACGAGTCGCTGAGGATGATCTGCTCGCCGAGGGACTTCGTGTACGTGTACGTGTTGGTCCAGCCCCAGTGCTCGGCGCGCTCCATGCCGAGCTTGGTCAGGACGTCGTTCATCCAGATCTTGCGCTCGCGAGCGACAGCGATCTTCAGATCGTTCTCGTTGTCCGGATCGCGACGCTGCGCACGCAGCGCCTCGGCGCCACGCTCGCGAAACTCCGAGATGTGCTGGCGGTCGTTGGACCGCTCGCGCGCGTGGTCGATGATCTTCTGGCAGTCCGCGATCTCCGCTGCTGCGTCGAAATCGCGATCGAGCAGCGCGGCGCTGTGGCCGTAGTCATCCGAGATCGAGCTCGACCGCGGAAAGTAGCCCACGACGGGCTCGTCCTCCCAGACATCGCCATCGCGGCGTCCGGCGACGTAGCACGTCGACACGTGGCACAGCCGTGCGCCAGCCTTGCGCGCGACGTCGAGGACGTTCTTGGCACCCATCGCGTTGATTCGCAGCGCGCTCTCGAGCGACGGCGCGAACGAGACGAGACCGGCACTGTTGAGGATGACATCGAGGCCACCGTGGGCCTCGAGGTCGGCGAACTGCTCGTCCGTGAAGTTGCAGAGGGGGCGGCCGATATCGCCAGGAATCGCGACGATCTTCGAGCGCATGAACGCCTCGTAGCCGTCACCATGAACATCACGGACCGGATCGAACGCTTCGGACGACGCGACCTTCTTGTAGAACCGCTCGTCGGCCGTGTTACCGGCGCCCGGGCGCACGAGGCAGAACACTTTGCCCACCTCGGGATAGCGGTGCAGCAGCATCGACAACGCGACCTTGCCGACGAAGCCCGTCGTGCCGATCAGGAGGATGTTCTTGCCGGCGAGGATCTGCCCGACGTCGAGCCGCGGCTTGCCGGTCACCGGCTCGCGAAGCGGCGGCAGCGGTTCGTTCCGCTTGGCATCGGGCCACGGCGGCGTCGTCGCGTGCTGGCCCCAGGCGAGCTCGGTCTCCTGGAAGTAGCCGTTGCGCGCGCCGGCCGAGCCATGTGCGCTCTTGCCGTTGCCGTTGCCGTGACCGTTGTGACCGTTGCCGCTCGTCATCACATCACATCGCTGATCATGTACGGCGGGTGGTGCAGCATCGTGATCTGCGCGCTCCGGCCCATGGTGCCGCGCGCCATCGCGATCGCTTCTGCGATCGAGCCCGCCGTCTCCCAGCCCATGATCGCCGGCACCGTCGCATTGTCGGCACCGACCACGATCACGCGGCTCGTCTTCTCGCGGCCGCGCTGGCCCCAGTACCACATGAAGCACGGGTGAGCGCCGTGGTACGCGTTTCCGCGCCGGTACATCTCGATGTAGCTCGGGTTGTACGCGAGCTCGTCCTGGTACTTCTGCTCGATCGTGTAGCTGTCGGTCGTCTCGGTCAGCACGCGATTGAAGAACTCGATGTAGCTCGGGTGGTGCACCGGATCGAACTTGTCCGAGCACGGATGCGTGAGGATCAGGACCCCGCCATCCCGCAGGATCGGCTGGTTCCGGTACATGTGATAGAAGTAGCCGAGCGCCATCACCTGCACGAGCAGCGGATTGAGCGCCTTGCTGTTCACGTTGTACGGCGAGATGTACGGGATGCCCATCAGCAGGATGTCAGCGGGGCCATCGACCTCGACGCAGTTCTGCTCGTTCTGCTTGGCGAGCGTGCGCTCGTGGGTCGGATCGACCGCGCCCGCGTAGCAGCCGATCAGCTCGTACGCGGCGGGCTGCCGCATGAAGATCTCGCGGCGTGCGGCGAACGGCAGCTTGTCGAGCGTCCACTTCATCGCCTGGAACTTCAGCCGATCCGTCTCGGTGAAGTCGTCCTCGTTCTTCATCAGGAACGACAGCGGGCCGTCGAAGCAGCGGTTATTGAGGACCGTCTCGATGTGAAAGACCTTGAGGGCCTTCTCGACGAGGTCGCCCTGGCGCTTGAACGAGTGCGACAGGTACGACTTCGGCGGATCCATGAACGAGTTGGACTGGACGATGCTCTTTGGCGTGTGGTGCGCCTTGAGGCTCTCGTAGCCGCACAGGCCGACGGCCATCGACTTGTTGCCGCCGTTCATCGGCACGAAGTTGAGGTTCACGTAGATCGTCAGATCGCTCTCGGCAACGCGCCGATTCATCTCGACGAGCTCGCCGTGCGGCGTCTTGCCGAGCTCGACCATCCCGTCCGGATCGCAGCCGTCGTGGTTGTACAGGCGATCGGGCCAGTACTCGTTCCACACCTTCTCGCCGACCATTCGCTTGATCTCCCAGTCGTGCATCCGGCGATGCAGGCCGAGGGCGATCACGATATGGACGTCGTCGACGCCGTGATCGGCGAGCATCTCGCAGACGATCTCGAGCACGAGCTGGCGGACGTCCGGCTGGCGCATGATCGGCAGCGGCATCGAGATGTCGTCGACGGCGATCGTCACCTTCATCCCGGGCTGGAGCATCGCGTGCAGCGGATCCGAGTCCTCGGGGTGGTTGAGCGCGTAGCGGATCGCTGCTTTCGGGTTCGCGACGCCGGTCATCGGCCGCTTCGGATAGATCACCCGCGTGCCGACCGGGAGATCCTCACACATGAGGTTCTCGCCGTAGAACATGATGCGCGGCGCCGAGTCGTTGTCGATCGTGACGATGTGCTCGCGAGCGTGTGAACGAGTCTTGGGGCGAATGGCGCGCATGACCTAGTCGGCCTTTCCAGTGCGGAGTCGACGGACCGGCGCGAGCCCCTGCGGGCGGCGCGCTGCCGATCGGTTCGGTTCTTCGTCGAGATCGAGAATGGGCCAGTCATACGACCGGGCCATCGAGCGGAGTCGCAAGTCGGGGTTGCATGCGGTCGGGTGTCCAACGACCGCGAGCATCGCGTAGTCGCTGAAGCTGTCGGAGTACGCCCACGACTCACCGAGGTCGATGTCGTGCTGCTTGGCGTAGCTCCGCATGATGTCGGCCTTGGTCGCGCCGGCGACGAACGGCTTCTTGAGCTTGCCGGTCGCGTAGCTGTCGACAAACTCCAGCTGGTTCGCGATCAGGTCGTCGACGCCGAGGTACCGGGCCAGCGGCTTCATCGTGAAATCGAGCGCGCCCGAGAGCAGCACCTGCCGGCAGCCGGCGCGGCGGCTCTCCTCGATCAGATCGCGCGCGCGCGGGTAGATGTTCGGCTTGACGACGTCCTCGAACAGCTCCTCGGCGAGCACCACGAGTCGGTCCTCGCTCGCGCCCTCGTAGGAGCGATAGAAGATCTCGTTGAACCACTTCCGCGACAGCTTGTCGGCGGCCCAGAACATCGGGATCGAGAGCGCGGTCTTGATCGTCCGCTGAGCGCTCTGCGCCAGCGATGCGTGACGGCTCGCGTAGTACGCGAACGTGTGCACGATATTGATCTTGATCAGCGTTCCGTCGACGTCATAAAACGCCGCAGAATTCTTGTACTTCGGCTGGGGGTGCATGCGGCCGGGAGTGGGAAACAACGCGCACTCTGGCCCAGGC
>JANOPP010000612.1:0-5658 GCA_031421915.1 Myxococcales bacterium
GGACGACCTCGGTGCGCTGACCGCGCTCGAGGCGATCTTCACGCGCGACGCGAAGTTCCCCGACCTGCTCGAGATCTATCGCCGTCGTACGGACATCGCGCAGGAGTCCGACGAGCGGCTCGACTTCCTGTTCCGGATCGCCTCGCTCCACGAGGAGATGCTCGAGAACCAGGACGAGGCGATCACGACGTACATCGAGATCCTCGGCCAGTCACCCGATGATCTGAAGGCGCTGCGCGCTCTCGATCGGCTCTACGTCGCGCGCGGTGCGTGGCGTGACCTCGGCGACAACATCAGCCGCCAGCTCACGCTGGTGGAGAACCCTCACGAGCAGGTCGGTCTGCTCGTCCGCCTCGCACAGCTGCGCGAGACCCACCTCAACGAAGTGGGCGCGGCCGTCGAGACGTACCGCCAGGTCCTCGATCACGAGGAGCAGAACCGCGATGCCGTCGCCGCTCTCGAGCGGTTGATCGGTAACGCGGAGCACGAGCTGACGATCGCGAACATCCTCGAGCCGATCTACAAGGCGAAGGGCGAGTGGACCAAGCAGATCGGCGTGTACGAGATCATGGCGAAGCACGCCTTCGATCCCGCCCGCAAGATCGAGCTGCTCCACCAGATCGCCGAGCTCCACGAGATCGGTGGCGACAACTCCGAGAGCTCGTTCGCGACGTTTGCGCGCGCGATGCGCGAGGACCCGCGCAACGAGATCACCCACCAGCAGCTCGACCGTCTGTCGCGCGGCCTCGCGAAGTGGGCCGACACGGCAGCGCTCTATGACTCGGTCGCCGGCGACGCGCAGGAGGACGATCTCAAGGTCGCGCTCCTGTTCCGCCGCGCCCAGATCCAGGAGCACGAGCTCCGCGACGACAAGGCAGCCGTCGAGACGTACGAGCGGATCCTCAAGCAGGCGCCCACGACGATCGAGGCAGCGACCGCGATCCAGACGATCCACGAGCGCACGGGTGACTACCCCAAGCTCGTCGACGTGATGAAGCGCAAGGCCGAGATCCTCACCGTGGTGGACGACCGCAAGGCGCTCCTCTACCGGTCGGCGCAGATCGAGGAAGAAGTCCTCGGCAATGCAGACGCCGCGATCGCGACGTTCCAGCAGGTTCTCAGCATCGACGACGTCGACATGGTCGCGATGGATGCCCTCGAGCGTCTCTACGTCCGCCTCTCGCGGTGGGAGCCCCTCAAGGACGTCTACGCCAAGAAGGCCGACCTCGCGACGGATCCCCAGGACAAGAAGGCGATGCTCTACGTGCTCGCGCAGGTCTATGACCGCGAGCTCGGTGACGTCGGCAAGGCGATCGAGACGTACCTCGGGATCCTCGATCTCGATGCGGACGAGCTGCCCGCGATCCAATCCCTCGACCGGCTGTTCGGTCAGGCGGAGCGCTGGTACGACCTGCTCGCAAACCTCGAGCGCCAGGTCGAGCTGTCGGCGACCGGCGGCGAGACCGTCGCGCTCAAGTACCGGATCGGCCACCTCTGGCAGATCCGCCTCGGCGACGTGGCACGCGCCATCGAGAGCTACCGCGAGGCGCTCGACATGGATCCGTCGCACGCCGAGACGCTGCATGCGCTCGACGGGCTGGTGAAGGGCAAGACCGAGCCGGTCATGGCCGCTCGCGTGCTCGAGCCGATCTACGAGGTCGCCGGCGAGTTCAGCAAGCTCGTCGAGGTCCTCGAGGTGATGGTCACGCACAACGACGATCCGCACGCGCGGGTCGAGTTGCTGCACCGGATCGCCACGCTGCACGAGCAGATGATCGGCAACGCGAACGCCGCGTTCGATGCCTACGCTCGCGCGCTCAAGGACGACTCCGGCAACGCGCTCACGCTCGGTCACATCGAGCGGCTCGCGGAGATCACCGGCTCGTTCGAGTCGCTGTCGAAGCTCTATCAGGCCGAAGCGGAGAAGTCGCTCGACGTCCCGCGCCAGGTCGATCTGTACAGCCGCCTCGCGCGCGTTCACGAGCAGGAGCTGGGCGACGTCACCAAGGCGATCGCGACCTATCGCAAGATCCTCGACGTCGAGTTTGACAACAAGCCGGCCGTGCTCGCGCTCGATCGGCTGTACTCGGCGACCAGCCAGTGGCCCGAGCTTACCGAGATCCTGCGCCGCGAGATCCAGCTCGCGGACAACGATGCGGAGATCGCAACCCTGCAGTACCGGCTCGGCCAGGTGCTGCAGAACCAGCTCGGTGATCGCAAGGGCGCCGTCGAGGTCTATCGCGAGATCCTCACCGCACACCCGACCCACGAGCACACGCTCGCGTCCCTCGAGGAGATGTTCCACGCGGGCCACCTCCAGATGGAGATCGGCGCCGTCCTCGAGCCGCTGTATGAAGCAGCGGGCGAGTATCCGAAGCTGCACGGCATCCACGAGGTGCAGCTGACCAAGCTGTCCGGCGCGGATCGCGCGTCGATGTATCAGCGCCTCGCCGAGCTGGCCGAGGGCCGGCTCTACGATCAGACCAAGGCGCTCCACTGGTGGAGCGAGGCTCTCGTCGAAGATCCGCGGTGGGACCGCGCGATCGAGGAGAGCGAGCGGCTCGCGGGTGAGACGGGAGCCTGGGACAACCAGGTCGCCGCCTACGCGCGCGCGCTCGAGCGCACGACCGACAAGGACCTCAAGCGGCAGACGCTGCTCCGCATGGCGCGTGTCCACGAGTTCGAGCTGCGCGATGCAGCCCGCGCCGTCGAGACGCACCTGCGGGTCCTCGAGATCGAGACCAAGGACGCCGATGCTCTCGCATCGCTCGACCGCCTCTACCTGGCGGCCGGGATGTACGAGGACCTCGCGGAGATCCTGCGCCGCCGCATCGAGGTGGTCCAGGACACCGACGAGCAGCTCGAGCTGTACTTCCGTCGCGGCGCGATCTTCAGCGACGCGCTCGGCGACCTCGATCAAGCGCTCGCTTGCTACACGTCCGTCCTCGAGCAGGAGAGCCGGAACCGGCGCGCCCTCGAGGCCATCGAGTCGATCCACTTCCGCCGCGAAGCGTGGCCGAAGCTGTTCGAGACCTACGAGAAGCTGATCGACGTCGCGGACGCTGACGCGGAGATGGCCGACATCTACGCGCGCATGGCCCGCATCTCCTCGGAGGCGCTGGCCAACGAGGACAAGGCGATCGAGCTGTGGCAGCGCGTCCTCGACATCCGTGGCGAAGAAGCGCAGGCCCTCCAGGCCCTCGGTGAGCTGTGCACCCGCCGCGAGCGGTGGGAAGAGCTCGTCGAGATCCTCGAGCGCCAGGTCGCGGTCGCGCAGGGGGACCAGGAGCAGATCCGGCTCTACAAGCACCTCGGCGGCATCTGGGAGAACAAGCTGTCGCGCGAGCGCAACGCACTCGATGCGTGGCTCGCTGCCGACCGGATCGATGGCAACGACCTCGAGACACTGCGCGCCCTCGCGGCGCTCTACCGCTCGACGCAGGCCTGGGACGAGCTGTCCCAGACGCTGCGCCGGATCATCGACGTCGGTCACCTCACCGGCGCGATCGCCGAGGGCGAGACCATCGAGCTGTACGCACAGCTCGGTCAGCTCGAGGGCGATGTCCTCGGTCGCGTCGAGGAGGCTGTCGCCGCCTGGCGTCACGTGATCGCGATCGACCCGTCCGACTTCCGCGCGCTCGCGGCCCTCGAGGGGCTGTTCACGCGTGAGGGTCGATGGGAGGAGTCGATCGACGTGCTCGAGAAGCGTGCGCTCGTCCTCGACGACGAGGCGCAGCGGCGCGAGACGATGCTGCAGGCCGCATCGACGTGGGAGGAGAAGGTCGAGGACCTCACCCGCGCCGCTCAGGTCTACGAGCGTGTTCGCGCGAGTGACCCGTCCAACAAGACGGCGTCGGAGCGCCTCGAGGCGATCTACGCGCAGCAGTTCAAGTGGCCCGAGCTCGTCGAGATTCTCCTCGAGCGCAGCGAGCTGGTTCCGGTCGTCGAAGACCAGATCCAGATCCTCAACCGGGTCGCCAAGATCTACGAGGCCGAGATCGGGGACCAGGAGTCGGCGTTCTACGTCCTGCAGGCCGCGTTCAAGCGCGACTACTCGCACGACCAGACCGCGAACGAGCTCGAGCGCCTCGCCACGGCGACGAACCGCTGGCAGGAGCTCCTCGACGAGTACACGAACCGCGTCAACGAGCTCGAGCGTGAGGACCGCGGCAGCGCGGCGGACCTGTGGGTCAAGATTGGCCGCTGGTACGCAGAGCACCTCTCGCACCTCGAGTACGCGATCCACTCCGTGCAGCAGGCACTGCGGATCGATCCGAGCCACACTGGCGCACTCGGCGGTATGGGCGAGCTGCAGCGCAAGCGCGGCTCGTGGAGCGAGCTGATCGAGACGCTCCAGCGTCACGCGAGCGTCGAGCCGAACCCCGAGAAGAAGACCGAGCTGTACATCCAGCTCGCCGACTTGCTCGAGCGGCAGATGCAGGACATCGGGTCCTCGATCCACGCGTACCAGCAGGCGCTCAACTACGGGAAGTCGTCCTCGACCGCGCTCACCTCCCTCGATCGGCTGTACCGCCGCGTCGAGCAGTGGGAGCCGTTGATCGACATCCTCAACAAGCGAGCCGAGATCGACACCGACGAGCAGAACGTCGTGAAGTTCCGGCTCGAGGTCGGTCAGATCTGGGACCTCCGTCTCTACGACGCGGGTCATGCGATCAGCGCCTACAACCAGGTGCTCCACGTCGACCCGACGAACCTCAACGCGCTGCGAGCGCTCGAGGGTCTCTACGAGAAGACGAACCAGTCCGAGAAGTACCTCGAGGTCCTCGAGGCGCAGCTCGACGCGTCTCCGTCGGATGCCGAGCGCGTGCCGCTGTACGAGCGTATGGCCGCGGCCTGGGAGGAGCGGTTCGGCAAGCTCGACCGCGCCGCGGAGGCACTCGAGAAGATCGTCGCGATCGACAACCGCAACTACCCGGCGTACCGGGAGCTCGCACGCCTGTACCAGCAGGCGGGCAGGTGGGAAGCGCTCGTCGAGACCTATCGCAACCACATCATGTCGACGTCAGACGTGCAGACGCGCGTCGACCTCTACGTGGCGATGGGCCAGATCTATGACGGCAACCTCCAGGACATCGATCGCGCCGTCGAGGCGTACTCCGATGTGCTGACGTTCGATGCTGACGAGCCGCGGGCCCTCGACGCTCTCGGACGGCTGTACGAGAAGATCAGCGAGTGGGACCGCGCGATCGACGTGATGGCGCACCTCACGCAGCTGACGGGCGACACGCGCAAGCAGGTCGACCTCTACTACCGGATGGGTCGTCTCCAGTACGCCCAGCTCCAGGACGCGGACTCGGCGGAGGCCAACCTCCTCCGTGCCCTCGCCATCGACCCGGCACACGTGCCGACGATGGAAGCCCTCACGAAGCAGTACTCGGATCGCGGTGACTGGCTCAAGGCCGCCCAGATGATGGTGCGTGCGGAGAGCTACACGGCGGTCGCGATCGACAAGGTCCGACTCCTGTTCGAGGCCGCGAACATCTACTCGTACAAGCTCCGCCAGGACGATCAGGCGAAGGCGCTGTACGCGGCGGTGATCTCGCTCGATCCAGAGCACGTCGAAGCAGGCCGGCCGCTCGCCGAGCTCTACTTCAACGATCAGCAGTGGACCGAGCTGTCCCCCGTGATCGACATGCT
>JANOPP010000613.1:0-2830 GCA_031421915.1 Myxococcales bacterium
CCCTCGATGCCTAGCTGGCGGGCCTCGGCGGGGTAGTCCTTGCCGGCGTCGAAGTAGCCGAAGTCGCCCCGGGGCATCGCGCGCTTCTTGATGGTGGCGACCGACATCGGCCGGGGCGCCTCGGCTGCGCCCGAGCCGGAGCCAGCTCCCGTCCCACCACCATCGCCGCCGCGGCCGACCCTCTCGGAGGTTCTCTTACCGACCGCGACCGGGACCCCGATCCCGCCGATCTGGGCCGAGGGAAGCGTCACGAGCTGATCGCCACCGGCGACGCCCGGCTGATCCGGGACCGGATTCGGCTCGACCACCTGCGGTGCGCTGGTCGCGGGCACGGGGGCACGGTCGCGCGTGCGCGTGATCTTCTCGGGGGGCGGTGGCTCTGGCGGCGTGACCAGTTCCGGCGGCGTGACCGGTGGCGGTGGCTCCGCCTTGATCAGCGGCGGCACCTCGATCTCCACCATCTCGATCCGCGGCGCGGGCTTCGGCGGCTTGTACGGGTTGTAGACGACGATCGCGTCGGCGGTGACGAACAGGACGAGATGGATCGCGATCGTGCCGGCAACGGCGAGCACGAATGGCGAGTCCCAGCGCACGCGATCAAGCCTAGCAGACGGAGTCAGGGTCGCTCGTTCTCGAGTGCGATCGCGGTGACCCCGGCGAGCTGCGCGATGTCGATCGCCCGCATGACGTTGCCGTAGGGCCCGACCTTACTCCCGGAGATGATCGCCTTGGGCTTGGTCGAGGTCGCGGCAAGCTGTTTCACGCGCGCGACCGCGGCCGCGTCGTCGAGGAACTTGTCGCCGTTGACGTAGAGGTCGCCGGTCGCGGTGACCGAGATCCGGAGCGTGCTCTGGACCTCGCCGCCGGTCGCGGCCTTTGGCTTGTCGATCTCGACACCGCGCGCGACGATCAGCTTCGCGGTGACGATGAACACGACGAGGATCACGAGCACGACGTCGACGAACGGCGTCACGTTGATGTCGGTGATGCCGCCCGAGTCGTCGTCGTTGTAGAGGCTGCCGCCCGCCATCTAGCGCGTCTCCGGCTTGGCGTCCGGCTTGGTCTCCGGCTTCTTCGGCGTCAGGTCGCCGTGCTCTTCACCGTGGACGAGCGAGAGCACCGTGTGCGCGACCTCGTCGGCGCCGCCCATCACGACCTTGAGCTTGCGCGTGAAGTAGTTGAACGCGATGACCGCAGGGATCGCGACGAGGAGACCGACCGCGGTCGCGACGAGCGCCTCGGCGATCGCGCCGAGCGTCTGGGTCTCGGCCTCGGCGGTCTTCACCGTGAGGCTCTGGAACGCGTTGATCACGCCAAGCACCGTGCCGAACAGACCGATGAACGGGACGTTGTTGCCGAGCGTACCGAGCACCATGAGGTTGCGATCGGCGCCGCGCCGCCAGCGCGCGCGCTCTCCGTGCATCGCCTCGGCGACGGCCTCGGGACCGCGGCCGCGCTCGGCGAGCCCGCGCAAGCCGACCTGCACCGGGATCGCCGGGTGCTCCTTGTACTTGGTCTCGAGTCGCTCGACCTCGTCACGCTCGAACGCGCCGCGCAGCTCGCGCGTGAACGTCTCCGTGTTGGTGTCCCGGTTCTTGAACCACAGGAACCGATCGATCATCACGCCGACTGACACGACCGACAGGCCGATCAAGAGCCAGAGCACCCAGTCGGCGCCGAGCTGAGCGAAATCAACAAACGCGCTCGACAGGTCCATCGCCGCGAAGTGTTACGCACCTTCGGGGGTGTCGTCGACTCGCTGGGGCACGGTCTTCATGACCTCGCGCATGACGGCCGTGGCATAGGCGCCGCCAGGCAACGCGAATCCGACCTCGAGAGTCGAAGTGTCCCCCGTGGCCGCGACCACGACGTCTCGGACCTCGATGCTGGCGTCGCGGCGAGTTCCCTCGGCGAGCTGCCGCACGCGCACGAACGATCCGGGCTCGAGGCCACCGGCGGTCAGGATCGCGAGCTCGCGCTCCGCCGCTCGCGTACCATCGGTCGCGCGCCGCATCGAGTCACCGAACATCGGGCCGGTGACCACGAGCTCGCCTGCGACGAGCCGCGCCTCGTCGGTCGCCGCGTCCTCGCACGTGAACATCCCGCCGTTCTTCTTGTGCAGGACGTCGCCCGCGAGGACGTTGCGATACAGGCCGTCGTCGATCCGCGCGTGCAGCCACGCGTTGAACAGCTCGGACTGCAGGGACGACACCAGGAACCGATCGAGCTTCTTGTCGCGGCCTGGCCGGCGCGCACCGCTGACGAGCTCGCGGCCCTTCTCGGCGTTGTTGCCCTCGCGCCCGAAGCGCTGCTCGCCGTACCAGTTCGGCGCGCCCGGCGGCTCGGCGAGTCGCGCGAGGATCGCGGTCGCACGCTCGGCCGCTCCGCCTTCGACGCCGCGCACGATCAACCGGAACCGGTTTCCACGAACGTGGCCCGTGCGCAGCTTGTTCCCGTGGCGGCTGACGTCGAGGATCGTGACTCCCTCGACCGCGAGGGTCCTCGCGAGCTCTGGCGTGAGCGGCGGTGGCAAGCTCATCCACTGCCGCGCCACCGCGTTTCGATCCTTGAGCCCGGCGATCCCGATGTCGCGTTCGTTGATGTGCAGCGCTTTCGCGATCGCGGCGGCAGCATGGCGCGAGTTCAGCCCGCGCTTCTCGATGTGGATGTAGACGTGGTCACCGGTTCCCGACGGCAGGTACGCCGGTTCCTCGTCGACGAAGAAGTCCTCGTCGTTCGCCTTCAGCACGCCACCGATGCCCGGGAGGTCGGCGGTCAGATACGGCAGCTCCACGGGCCGCAGTGTTACCATCACCAGATGCCGCATCGC
>JANOPP010000614.1:0-3448 GCA_031421915.1 Myxococcales bacterium
GGCCGCGCTCCGAACGGTCGAGACGCGCTCGGGAACGCTCAAGGGCAAGGTCTCGTACATGTCTCCGGAACAGGTCACCGGAGCCAAGATCGATTGCCGCAGCGACGTGTTCGCACTCGGCATCGTCCTCTACGAGGTCACGACGGCGCGCCGCCTGTTCAAGGGCGAGAACGACTTCCTCACGATGAGCGCGATCGTGCAGGGCAACATCCCGCTGCCGTCGCTCCATCGACCGGACCTGCCGCGGATCCTCGAGGACATCATCATGAAGGCGCTGGCAACGGCGCCTGCGCATCGCTACCAATCGGCCGAGGAGCTGCGCGCGGATCTCGAGAAGTTCACACACGCGATCGGCATGCGCATGTCGCACGAGAGCATCGCCGACTACATGCGCAAGCTGTTCGGCGCGCGCGCAGAGCCCTGGCTCGTGCCGGAGTTCGAGCCGACCCAGACAACAACCATCGACTTCGACGGATCGGCGAGCGGTGTCGTCCAGCCTCCCGTCGACTCGGTTGCCAGCTACGCGACGACGACCAGCTCTCGCCCGCAGCCGACGTCGCCGATCATGATGTCGCACCATGCGGTCACGGCGCGGCCGATCACCGAGCCGTCCATGGTGCCGAGTGCACCGAGCGAGAGGACCGCGGAGCGCGCTGCGGCATGGGACGCGAAGCCACCGACGGGGACCGGCTCCGCGCAGCCGCTCGCGTGGAGCGCGCAACAACCTCCGACGGTCCGACGACGATTCGGCATCGTGCTCGGGATGGCTGCGGTCTCCGCGATCGCAGGCATCGCGATCGTGGTTCGCGGCGGCAGTAGCGAGACGTCAGACGCCGAGGCGGTGACGATGAACGAGAGTGCCGAGCCCGCGAAGGGTGCCGCCGCGCCGACCACCAACGAGCCGACAGCGGTCGAGCACGCGACGCCACCCCCACAACCCCCGATGGGGGCGAAGGCCGGGTCCGATCCGGCACCCGCGGCAACCGCAGAAGCAACGGCGAAGGCGGACGCAGCGGCGAAGGCAGACGCAGCGGCGAAGGCGGACGCAGCGACGAAGGCGCAGATCGCCGCGCAGGCGGGGCTCGAAGCCAATGCTGCGAAGGCAGAGGCCGCGCGGGTCGCCCAGGAGGCGGCCACCGCCAAGGCCGCAATCGCCGCGAAGGCCTCGCTCGACGCGAAGGCGGCCAAGGCAGAGGCCGCGCGGGTTGCCAAGGAAGCGAAGGCTGCGCGCGACGCCGAGCGCGCACAGACCGCGAAGCTCGCGAAGGCCAAGCCCAAGGCCAAGCCCACCACGGCATCGCCAACGACCGAACCTGCGAAGCCCGACACGAAGTGGGATCCGAACTCCCTGTTCCCGAAATGAAGCAACCACTCGCCATGCGCCGCTCACACGCTCCCTCGCTCGCCCTCTCGGTCACCCTCGTCGCCGCGCTCGCAACCTCGACGCACGCCGATGCCCCCGCCGCGCAACCACACATCGAGCGCGCGACCGAGCTCCACAAGGAAGGCAAGTACGTCGAGGCGCTCGCGGAGCTCGAGATGGCGTACGCGCTCGACCAGCAGCCGAACCTGATCTACGCGATCGCGCAGGTCCACGTGAAGCTCGGGCGGTGCCCCGAGGCGATCACGTTCTACGAGGAGTTTCTGGCGACCAAGCCCGACGCCGGACCTGCGGGCGCCGCACGCGAGGCGATCGACGTCTGCAAGGCCGCTGCCCCGCCCACGGTCGCGCCCGATCCGATTCCCACCGCGGTCGATCCAGCGCCGCCCCCGCCCATCGCGCCGACGGCGCCAGGGCTCACGCCGCTGTACAAGGATCCGATCGGCGGTGCGCTCGTCGGTGCGGGCCTGATCACGGGTGTCGTCGCCGCGGTGCTCTACAGCGGCGCGCACTCGCGGCTCGATGACGCCGAGACCGCGGCGACGTACCAGATCAGCGAAGCGCTGGTCGACGCTGCTGCTCGACGACGCACCTACGCAGCGATCGCGGGCGCGGGGGCGTTCGCCCTCGTCGGCGCGGGTGTCGTCCACATGTTCGTGCGAGACCGCGGCACCACGGAGCGCGCAGTCGCGATCACCCCGTCGACGACCGGTGCGTTCGTGACGTGGAGCGGATCATTCTGATGCGGTCCGGGTGGTGGATCGGAGTCATCGCACTCGTCGTCACGGCGAGCGCGAGCTGCCTGCGCCAGACGTCCTTCCGCTGCGAGATCGACGAGGATTGCGGCGCGGGCGGGACCTGCGAGCTCGTCGGGTACTGCGGCTTTGCCGACGACGGGTGTCCCGCTGGACGACGGTACGGCGAGCTGTCCGGCGATCGTGCCGGGACGTGTGTCGGAAGCGACGAGCCCGTCGACGCAGGAGTCGACGGTGGGCTCGACGTCCCCCCCGGCGTGACCTGCTACGGAACCGGTCTGGTGCGCATCTGCGACGTCGAGCCCACCATGGCCCTTGCTCTGTCGGGCACCATCGACACCGAGACGTCGCCCCTGTGCGCCGCGTTCACGTCACCGACCGGAACGACGGCATGCGTGATCGCGGGAACCTCGATCACCGTCGACGCTGCGGTCAGGGTCGTGGGGGCCAAGCCGCTCGTACTGCTGTCGACGACGACGATCACGATCACGGCGGCGGGTGCGCTCCGCGCAGAGAGCGTGCGGATGCCCGTGTCGATCGGTGCGGGCGGCAACGCCGCGGCGTGCGTGGCGGGGGTCGCTCCAGCTGGTGGTGCCGGTCACGGCGGGAGCTTCGGGGGACGCGGCGGCGCCGGTGGCGCGAGCAGCCTCGGCGCCGGCGGGAGCTCGTCGGCGCCGACCGTTCCGACCCAGCTGCGCGGTGGTTGCGCCGGCGCGAACGGTGGTGGCGCCTTGGGAGGCGTGGGCGGTGCCGGTGGCGGAGCCGTGTTCCTGATCGCGGGTACATCGATCACGATCGACGGAGCGGTCAGCGCCTCCGGTGCCGGTGGCAACGGCGCCGTCGGCAGCGCAGGCGGCAATAGCGGAGCCGGTGGTGGCTCCGGTGGAATGATCGGGCTCGACGCGCCGATGATTGGCGGCGCGGCGACCGGGCGACTGTTCGCCAACGGCGGCGGTGGTGGTGAAGGTTCGGGCAATACCAGCACAGGCAATCCAGGAGGTGACCCCGTGATGCCGACGCTCGGAGGTGCCGGCGGCACACTGGGCTCGAACAATGGCGGCGATGGCGGTGCTGGAGCGGGGGGGACGGTACTGGATGGAGGCGCAGGCATGCTCGGCACGCTCGGCGGCGGGGGTGGCGGCGGCGGCGCCGGGGTGATCAGGCTGTTCGGGACCTCGACGTTCGCCGGAACAGTCTCTCCACCACCCACCTGAGGCCGTGGTACCACCGGTTCGATGCCGGTGATCCTGATCATCGACGACAACGAGACGGTCCGCGAGGGCCTCGCTCACGTCGTCAAGAAGCTCGGCCA
>JANOPP010000615.1:0-6783 GCA_031421915.1 Myxococcales bacterium
AGCTGTCGCGATGCGGCCGTCTTGCTCGTCGCGCTGATGCGCGCGCGCGGGATCGCCGCGCGGTTCGTGTCGGGCTATCTCGTGCAGCTCGCCGACGAAGGCATGATCCCGAACGAACCCAAGGGCGTCGCGCGCGATGTCGTGGACCTGCACGCGTGGGCCGAGGCGTTCATCCCCGGCGCGGGCTGGATCGGCTTTGACGGAACGAGTGGCCTCTTGTGCGGCGAGGGGCACATCCCGCTCTCGTCGGTCGCGTCACCGGCGCACGCCTCGCCGCTCGACGGCACGAGCGACATCGTCGCCAGCGCGGTCGAGTTCGCAACGTCGGTCACCCGGCTCGGTCACGAAGCGCGCCCGACGGCGCCGTACACCGACGACGTCTGGGCCGAGCTACTCGCCGAGGGCGCACGCGTCGACGAGCGCCTGACGGGTGCCGGGCTCGCGGTGTGGATCGGCGGCGAGCCGACGTTCACGTCGCGCGAGAACCAGGCACTCGACGAGTGGCAGGGCGACGCACTCGGCGCCGACAAGTGGGAGCGCGGTCGTGCACTCGCGGCCACCCTCCGCGATCGTCTCGCGCCCGGCGGCGTCGTGCTGTACCGCATGGGCAAGCACTACCCGGGCGAGAGCTTGCCGCGGTGGGCGCTCGACATCGTCGGACGCCGTGATGGTGCGCCGCTATGGCCGGCGCGCAGCCTGTTCGAGCGCGGCACCGTCGAGGCGGCGCAGCAGGTCGGCGAGGCGATCGCGAACGCGCTCGGCATCTCCGCCGCGCTGCAGCCAGCGTTCGAAGATCCGTGGGAGGTGCTGCGCACCGAGCACAAGCTCCCCGTCGATGTCGATCCGCGGACCTCGGGCCTCGATGATCCCGAGGAGCGCCGCCGGCTCGCAGGGATCCTCGATCGCGGCGTCGGCAGTGCCGTTGGCTTCGTTCTGCCACTCAGGCGCGACGCGACGGGCTGGTTGACGGAGACCTGGAAGTTCCGGCGCGGTCACCTGTTCCTCGTCCCCGGCGACAGCCCGCTCGGCCTGCGGCTCCCGCTCGCGAGCCTTTCGCCCGGCATGACGCCCGCGCTGTGGGCCGATGCACCGACGCTCCCCGATCCGCGCACGGATGTCGCCGACGACAAGCAGCCCGCACGCGCGACCGGCACCGGCGTCACCAAATCCGCTGCGGCGATCCGTGCCGAGGCCGGCCTCGGCGTGCGGACCGCACTCGCTGTCCAGCCGCGCGACGGACAGATCTGGGTGTTCCTTCCGCCGCTGCCGCGGTTCGAGGACTTCTGCACGCTGGTCGCTACACTCGACGCCGCGCGAGAGACGGCGGGGATCGCGATCCACCTCGAGGGCTATGGCCCACCACCGTCGCCGGAGCGCATGCGGTTCGCCGTCACGCCGGATCCCGGCGTGCTCGAGGTCAACCTTCCGCCCGTGACGAGCTGCGCCGAGGAGGCCGCCTTGCACGCGACGGTGTTCGACGCCGCGCTCGCGACCGGCCTGACCGCGGAGCGCTACCTCCTCGATGGTCGGCTCGCCGGCTCCGGTGGCGGCAACCACATCACGATCGGCGGACCGACCCCCGAACAGTCGCCGTGGTTCGCACGCCCCGATCTGCTCGCGAGCCTGATCACGTTCATCCAGCACCACCCGTCGCTGTCGTTCATGATGACCGGCTTGTTCGTCGGGCCGACCTCGCAGGCACCGCGGATCGACGAGGCGCGCCACGACGCGCTGTACGAGCTCGAGATCGCGCTCGCCGCCCTCGCCGCACCGCAGCCCGCATGGCGGATCGATGCATTGCTCCGTCACTTGCTCGTCGATGTCAGCGGCTCCACGCATCGCGCGGAGGTCTGCATCGACAAGCTGTTCGATCCGCTGACAGCGTTTGGCCGCCAGGGTCTCGTCGAGCTGCGCGCGTTCGAGATGCCCCCGCACCCGCGAATGCTCGCGGCGCAAGCGATCCTCGTGCGCTCGCTGCTCGCGGCGTTCGTCGAGCGCCCGTATCGCCACGACTTCGTCCGCTGGGGCCAGACGCTCCACGACAAGTACCTCCTGCCGTTCTGGATGTGGCGCGACTTCGAAGATGTCCTCGCGTATCTCGGTACCAGCTCCGTCGCACTGCCGGCCGACGGCTTCCGCCCGTTCGTCGAGCTGCGGTGTCCGCTCGTCGGCACCCTCGAGATCGACGACGCGCGCCTCGAGGTGCGCAACGCGATCGAGCCGTGGCATGTCCTCGGCGAGGAAGCGACGGCCACCGGGACCGCTCGGTTTGTTGATTCGTCGCTCGAGAGAATCGAGCTGCGGTCCGTTGGCCTCGATCCCGAGCGCTACGCGGTCGTCGTCAACGGGTTCATCGTCCCGCTACGCGAGGCCGCCGGACGTGACATTCGAGTCGGCGGTGTCCGGTTCCGCGCGTGGTGTCCACCGCACGCGCTGCAGCCGCACCTCGGGATTCATCACCCACTGCGAATCGACGTGCTCGATCGGTGGTCACCGCGCGCCGTCGCCGGCGGCGCCTATCATGTGTGGCATCCCGAGGGCCGCGCGTTCGATGCACCACCGCTGACGCGCGTCGAGGCTGCGGCCCGTCGCGCCCGCCGGTTCACGCTCGAGGGTCCATCGCCTGACCATCCGTTCGTCCCGCGCGATGCGACCGCACACCCCGAGCAGCTGTACACCCTCGACCTGCGTCGGTTCGACCC
The DNA here is from genome assembly GCA_031421915.1 of Myxococcales bacterium. Taxonomy (GTDB): domain Bacteria; phylum Myxococcota_A; class Polyangia; order Haliangiales; family Haliangiaceae; genus JABFXX01. The sequence continues at coordinate 2,703 of JANOPP010000615.1, forward strand.
TGGCACGGCGATGCCGAAGACCGAGGACTGGGCGTGAACACGGACGAGATCGATGCGTCGCTCGAGATGCACGACGAGTTGCTCGCGCGGCGCGGCGTCGAGGTGTGGATCGGCGCGGAACCCACGTTCACGCGCCCGGACTCGATCGTCCCGGCCTGGGTCAGCGATCCGGAGGGTGACGACAAGCTCGCGCGCGCACACGCACTGGCGATCGCGTTTGCCGATGCGACCCCGGGCTCGACCGTCACCCGGGTGATCGGCCGCCAGTTCCCCGAGGAGAAGGACCCGCGCTTCGCGTTCGGCGTGCGCTGGCGCGACGAGGTCACGACCGGCGGATCGCGCGTCGCGATCGATGCACCGGCGCAGCCACCGCCCCTCGAGATCGCCGGCGATCACTGGCTCAGCGTCACGCCCGATCCCGGTGTCGTCGAGGTCAACATGGCTCCGGCCGGGAGCGCCCTCGCATTCTGCCGGCAGGCACGGTCCGTCTGGAAGGCCGCGGCCGTGGCGGGCCTGTCGCCGACCCGGCACCGCTTCAACGGCGACATCGTCGACTCGGGCGGTGGTGGCCAGATCTCGATCGGCGCCTCGCGGCCGCAAGCGAGCCCGTTCCTGCGCTACCCGCACGTCCTGCCGGCCCTGATCCGCTACTTCAACAATCATCCGTCGCTGTCCTACTGGTTCGCGAACGAGTGCGTCGGCTCGGCCTCGCAGGGTCCACGTCCCGACGAGGGAACGCGCGAGCGCTGGGACGAGCTCGGGATCACGCTCGGCTGGCTCGAGCGGCTCGCGGATCGCGGAGAGCTGCCGCCCGAGCAGCTCTGGCATGCGCTCGGGCCACTGCTCGTCGACTCGTCGGGCAACTCCCATCGCGCCGAGCTCAATGTCGAGAAGCTGTGGAACCCGCACATCGGCTCGCATGGCGTACGCCACGGCAAGATGGGGCTGGTCGAGCTGCGCTCGGTCCGGATGCCGGAGCGACCGGCGATGCTCGCGGCGCTCGCGGTACTGTTCCGGTCGATCGTCGCGCGGCTCGTCGTCTCGCACTATCGGACCCCGCTCGTCGACTGGCATGACGACCTCCACGATCGGTTCGCGCTGCCCGCCGTGCTGTCGCGTGATCTGCGGATCGTGCTCGGCGATCTCGACGAGCACGGACTCGGTGTCCCTGCCCTCTTGCGGCGCGAGCTCGAGGTGTGGCGACCGCCGGGGATCACCTGCCGGCTCGGCGATGCGACGCTGACGCTGCGCCCCGCACTCGAGTTCTGGCCGCTCGTCGGCGATGTCGCGTCGCAGGAACGTGCGGGCGCTCGCATCGTCGACGCCTCGACGCAGCGCTGGGAGCTCTCGCTCGACGGCACCGGTCCCGATCGGATCGCGGTTGCAGGCCGCTGGGCGCCGCTGCGCTCCGTCGGTGATGGCGTCCGCGCGATCGGCGTGCGCCGCCGCGTCTATCAACCTGCCCCGGGTCTGCACCCCGGCCTGCCGTCGATCGATCCTCTCGTGATCGAGTGGTCGTGGGCAGGGCGAGCGCAGCGGATCGAGCTGTGGGCGTGGCGTCCGTCGAATGGACCCTACCCGGGGCTCCCGGTCGACGAGGCCGACGCGCTGGCGCGCCGTCGGGAGCGCATCGTCGTGTCGACCACGTCCGGCGAGGTCTCGGCCACGGGGCACTGGACCGAGACGCGGCCGTTCACGGTCGATCTGCGGGCAAGCGACGGCTCTCGCTCGTGACATCGGTGTTGTCGTCGCGCACCGTTGCCGGTGGACCTGTTGCCCTCGGTTCCGACCTCGCGTCGTCTACAAGGAGTCGTCGATCCTGCTAGGCGGACTCGACTGACCCTGCATCGCCGGCTGAATCGCCCGCGCCCTCGACGTGGGGGACAGGTACGTCACCGCGCTGTCCGAGCTTGCGCACGACCAACCCGCACACGAGCGCCCAGATCAGCCCGGCGGTCCAGCCAGCGAGCACGTCGGTCGGATAGTGCACGCCGAGGTACATGCGGCTGACGCCGATCAACAGCGCGATCGACGCACCGGCCGCGATCACGAACACCCGCAAGCGACGTCGTTCGAGCGTGCGTGAGAGCAGGACCGCGAGCGTCATGTACAGCGCCGCCGAGATCATCGAGTGCCCGCTCGGAAACGAGTGGCCGCCCGGCGGATCGATGTGGGTCACGACCGACGGCCGATCGCGCTCGTAGAACCCCTTGAGGATCCACATCGCGAGGCCCGTCCCGACCGAGCACGCGACCATCAGAGCCGCGTACCGCCAGTGCCCCGCGAACGCGCAGAACAGCGTGACGATGAGAACGATCAGACCCGTCACCGCGCCCGAGCCGAGCGCCGAGATGTGCATCACCGCGGCCGTGAAGTTCTCCGACCCCACCGGATCGTCCGGCGTCGTGCGGAAGAACATCAGGATGGTCTTGTCCATCTCGTCAGTCCCCGCGACCGACACCGCGCGCCCGATCTTGATGAACACGAGCAACAGGCAACCGATCGCGGCGAGCGCACCGAGCAGCTGGAGATCGTGCGCGCGCCACCACTCGAGGTGCCGCTGGAACCAGGACTTCGTCACGCGGACACCATAGATCAGCTGCGGGTGGCCGCGGCGGCGAGGACGGCGGCAACGAACGGCTCCCAGGCCGCGAAGAGCGGGATCCCGAACCGGGCGCACACGACCTCGACGTTGCCCTTGCGCCAGTACCCGTCGGGGCAGCCGACGATCACGTGACCGAAGCGCGCGTGAAGGCCGAGCTCGAGCAGCGTCACGGGTGCGGCGCTCGTGGGTGCGAACCACATCGCGATCACGTCGGCGCGCTCGAGACCAAACAGCTCCCACTCGACTTGCTCCTTGAACTTCGGCTCGTGGATCGACTGCCGCCAGCTCGCATCCCAGTCATCGCGACGTGGGTTGAGGACCGCGAGCGGCGTGTCGACGAGAGCCCGCGTCAGTTCGGCCTGCCAGTCCGCGGCAGCGCCCATGTCGATCGAGCCAGCCAGGAAGACGGAGCGCTCGTCGGATCCGAGCTCGAACGGATAAGGCGGCTTCAGTACGCGCATCTCGATCTCCATGTAACTCGACTCGCCGGGCCCGGATCAATCCGGATCAACGCGATACGATGGGATAGATGATGCAGAACCAGTCCCAGTCGCAGGGACCGGTCGCCGGGCTGTTCGACGGCTATCCCGCGGCTGCCTTGCCCGGGACGTACGACGAGATGTTCGACGGCGCGCTCGCCCGTGGACCGTTCGCCCGCGTCGCGCAGCTGCTCGCGAAGATGTCACCCGACGAGCTCGCGCGCGCTCAACAACTCGCAGAGACCGCACTGCTCCAGCAGGGCGTGACCTTCTCGGTGTACGGCGACTCGCGCGGCACCGAGAAGATCTTTCCGTTCTGCCTCTTGCCGCGGCTGATCGCAGCATCGGACTTCGCGCTGCTCGAGCGCGGCCTGCAGCAGCGCCTGCGTGCGCTCAGCGCCTTCCTCGACGACATCTATGGAGAGCAGAAGATCATCACGGCAGGCGTGGTCCCCGCGGAGATGATCCTCGGCGCCGCCGGGTACCGGCCGACGCTGCGCGGACTGCGGCCACCGGGTGGCGTGCGGCTCCACATCTCGGGCGTCGATCTGATCCGCGATGCAGACGGCACGTGGCGCGTGCTCGAGGACAACCTGCGCACACCGTCTGGTGTGTCGTACGTCGTCGAGAACCGTCTGATCAGCAAGCGGCTGTTTCCCCGCGTGATGGATGCAGCGCGCGTTCACCGCGTCGATCACTATCCGACCCGGCTCGCCGAGACGCTGCGCTCCGTGGCCCCGGAGAGCGCCGGCACCGAGGTCAACGCCGTCGTCCTGACGCCCGGCCCGTACAACTCTGCCTACTTCGAGCACTCTTTCCTCGCGCGCACGATGGGGCTCGAGCTCGTCCAGGCGCCCGACCTCATCGTCGACGGTGACAAGGTGTTCTGCCGCACCACGCGCGGACCGAAGCGGGTCGACGTGATCTATCGCCGGACCGACGAGTGGTTCCTCGACCCCGAGGTATGCCGGCCCGACAGCGTGCTCGGCGTTCCGGG
>JANOPP010000616.1:0-3644 GCA_031421915.1 Myxococcales bacterium
CGTCGCGGTGGCTCGGCGAATCGGCGGCACGGCCGCGGGTCCTACCCTGAATGAGCCTGGCATCTGCCAGACCACGTCAGAGCGGGCCCGATGGCGAACCGTTATGTCCCCGAGAAATGGGCCCACGGGGCTCGTTCATTACGGGACAACCCTTAGGCGGTCAGGTTCCACGGTCGCAGGGAGCTCCGGCAGCCGTCGCCAGCTACGCCAACATCCCGGTGGGGCGCGTTCGCTAGGCAGTGGTCCGGATCGCATCGCCGATCCGGACCAGCAGGTGAATGTCGCTATCGGGCAATGGGAGCGGAGACAGCCAGACGACGAGATCGCAGCCCCGATCAGAGTCTCCGGTCAAGTTCACGCGAAGCTCGACCGGGCGACCTTCCGCCTGGACGCGGCCGATGGTGTCGACGATCCCGGGCACGAGATGCTCGAGGCTGGCCACGGCACCACGCTCCCGCGCGGGAACCTCACCTAGCAGCAGCTGGAACGCTTCGTTCGAGTGCGCGATCGCGCCGCCGACCGAGACCACCGCCTGTGCTACCAGCGAGCGGCCAAACACCTGCGCGAGGGTCGTGCTGGTTGTCTCACTCTGAACGGGTCGTCGCCGGCGGCCCAGCTCGAGCATGTCCATCACGGTGTTGAGCTCGTAGCGAAAGGCAGCGGCCGAAGGGTGTCGGCGGGATGGATCCTTCGCCATCGCCCGCAGGATCAACGCCTCGAGTGCCGGATCGATCGGCGCCGTCCGGCGCTCCGCGAACGGAGGGACGGGCCTCTCGACCTGCGCGACGAGCACGTCCTCGGTGGTCCCTTGGAACGGCAGGCTCGTGGTCAGCACGAAGTAGCCGAGGACACCGAGTGCATAAACGTCCGCCACCACGCTCGCGGGTCCTCGGAGCACGCGTTCGGGCGCCAGGTATTCCGGGGTACCGCTGACGCGGCCGTCGTCCCGGATCGCGGCGATGCGATGAGCAAGGCCGAAGTCGAGGAGGCGCGCGATCTGACGACGGCGCGTTCCGACCGTCTCTTCGATGAGCATGATGTTCTCGGCCTTGACGTCACCGTGCACGATCCCGCGCCGATGGATCAGGTCGAGCGCGTCTGCGACTTGCCCCAGCACATCGCACGCACGGCGGATCGACATCTGTTCGGCACCTGCGGACGCGAGAGTCTCCCCGTCCAGGAGCTCCATCACCATGAAGGCACCGACCTTGGGGTCCTCACCGTAGTCGACGACCGACACGATGTTCGGGTGGCTGATCTCGCTCGCGAGCTTTGCCTCCTCGTTGAACCGAGCGCGGGCAACGGCGTCGTTCGCAAACGCGGGGCCGATCACCTTGAGCGCGAAGCGCTTGCCGAGCTCGACGTGACGCGCCTCGTAGACACACCCCATCCCACCGACGCCGAGCTGCTTGTCGAGCACGTACCGCCCCGCGACCGTCGTGGATTCCTGTGTCTCGGCGATCGGCCGAACGACCTCGCGCTCGGGCTCGCTCCCAGGAACGATCCGGCGCACCAGCCTGCCGATCTCCGCCGCCAGGATCTCGGGGCCCGCACCCTTGAGCAAGATGTCGGAGACGCCGAGTGCTTTGAGAACCGAGCGATGCGACTCCACGAACTGGCTGATCACGCAGATCGTGATCCGATCGCCGAGGCTGGTGCCCCGCAGGTACATGCAGACCTCCAGGCCGGTCAGCGCGGGCATCTGCAAGTCGAGGAACAGCAGGTCGGGCGGTTGTCGCTGAACGAGTCGCAGCGTCTCGGCTCCATCGCTCGCGAAGCGCAGGTGAGCGTTCGGTGCCACCGCTCGGATCAGGGTACCGAGGAGCTTCCGCATGTCCGCATCGTCATCCGCTACGACGATCGAGACCGCGTCGGATCGATCGCGAGGAGCGTCGCGGATCGATCGCAGCGTCGTCATCACCAGATGTGCCGCATGGGGGCGTGTCGGGACCTCGGTGAGGAGCTCGGCGACCAGACCGCTCAACGCTGCCGGTACGCCGGAACACGCTTCGGCAAGCTGCTGGAGCACGGGGAACCCTCGCCGTGGGGTAGCTCCTGCCAGCATCTCGAACGCAACCAGGCCGAACCGGCGAAGATCCCGCTGTTGCGCGTCGGCGATCTGTTCGTCGCTCGCGTGGCTCCACGGGTCGGACGCATCGCGCGGGCCCGCGATCAGCTCTCGGTGAACCACACCGAAATCGAACAACACGGTTCGACCGCCTGAGCCGAGCATGACGGTCTCGGGACGCAGGTTGCCGTGGGCCATGCCTGCGGAATGAAGGAGCGTGAGGGCGTCGCAGATCGCGACCAACGTCTCGACGGTCTCGGCGATCGTGAAGCCGCCAGAGCTCGCTCGCTTCTCGAAGTGAGCCGCGAGGGTCATGCCATCCAACCACTCGAGGATCAGATATTCGACGTCGGCGTGCGTTCCAAGGCCGTGCACCACGACCATGCCAGGGTGATGGAAGGCCGCGAGCGCACGTGCCTCGTGCCGCAGTGGCTCGAAGCTCAGCCCCGGCCACATCGCCTTGATCACGACCCGGCGGCCAAGGCGACGATCGAAGGCCTCGAGAACCTGCCCGAGGCGCCCCGTCTGCAGCACGCCACGGATCTCGTAGATGCCGTCGAGAATCTCACCGACAGGGAAGATCGTAAGCCGTGGCCGGATCGTCATGGCGGAGTGATCTCCTCCCCTGCAGGCGCCTCGTGGACGAACAGGAGCTCGAGCACCATCGCCGTGCCGTCGTGACGGACCTCGATCGACGTCTCGGTCGCGAGAACCGCGCGAAGCTCCTCGGCGGTATTCTCGGTCCAAGCGGGGGGCCCTGCCTCGAGACGCATGATCAGCGCCCTGCCGACGATCTCGGAGGATACGACCAGGGTTCCGAGGCGTGCGCTCACTTGCTCGCCGAGCGCGGCGAGCAGCCTGCGGTCCTCCTCGTGAAACTGTCGCGGTCGAACATCGAGGCCGCATAGCGACCCGACGACGACGCCATCGATCCTGAGCGGGACACCGACGTAGGATCGGATTCCGAACCGCTTCACGAGATCCTGCGGGATCCGATCGTCGTTCGGCGCGTCGGTGACCACGAACTCGGCACCGTCGCGAACCACGAACTGGCAAAACGAGACGTCGCGATCTGTCGCGCGCGCGATCGCCAGATCTGGCGGGAGACCCTGATGCGCACGAAAGTACTGCGTGCGTCCGAGCACCAGGCTGACGAGCGCGATCGGCACCCCCAGCGAACGCGCAGCTTCGGCAACGCCCGACGGCAGCTCGTCATCGAAGCTGTCCCCGAGCGCCACGCCTTGGAGCCGCGAGAACCGACGCGTGTCGACTCCATCGAGCGCGACGATTCGATCACTGAAGGTTCCTGGCTTCGATCCCGCGCTCACGAACCACCCACCGCAGCAGCTTGCATGCCAATCCCCAACACATGCTGTAGCCATCCTCCGCGCGAGATCTCTGGTCCGTGGCATCGACAACACCGCCACATGCGGCGGCTCCTCCCGATGGCGCGCGCCGCGCCGCGGCCGTCATGCTCGGCTGTGACCGAGGAATCGACAGGTTGGCGCGGCTTCGAATGTGCAAGCACCGACGACATGAACGAAACCCAGGCCGAGGAAAGGCTCCTGGAGCTCGA
>JANOPP010000617.1:0-20378 GCA_031421915.1 Myxococcales bacterium
GAGCGCGATCGCTCCGACCCAGACCGAACGGGCGGGCGGCGCACGCACGCGGATCGAAGCCGAGCTCGGGCACCTGATCGATGAAGACGAGCCGCCGTGTCGAGAGGTGCGCGAACGTTGCGTCGAGGCAGAGGTCTACCGCCTCGGCCTCGACGCAACGTTCGCGCACCTCGCAACGCGGCGGCTCGTCTTCATCGATCAGGTGCCAGAGCTCGGCTTCGATCCACGTGCATGCGCCGCGCGCCCGTTCGGCCTGGGACGAAGCGACCGAATTCGGTGCTCGGTCGCGCGATCCGCCGTCGTGGAACGCCAGACTCCCTATCGCGCGATCGCCGATGCGGTGATCGCGCGCCATCGCGTCACGCGGATCGATCCCGTGCCACTGTTCTGCGACGCCGAGCGCTGCTCCGCGTGGGACGGCAGCAAGATGCTCTACTACAACGACGATCACCTGAACCCCGACGGTGGCGCGGTCGTGGTCCGCGAGCTCCTGCGGCAACTGCGCTAGCGCGCTCGCCAGCACCGATTCGCCGAAGGGGACACGGTGGACGCTCCTCGCAGCGTTTTGGTACTTACGGTGTAATTACCGATTCGCCGAGGGACACCTCGCGTGGGTCCTCATGACCGGACCACAAAGGATCTGTCTGGTTCACGCTGCGAGCCTGAGGGAGCGGGTTGGTGCGTGACCGGCATTGGCGCTAGCGTTGAGCGCCGGTAGAGCCCGAACGCGATGCACGCCTCGCGCGCACCGTCGACGACGAGCTCCGCGCTCGGCGCTCCGAGATCGATCGTCAGCACCGCCGTCTTGTACGGGCCGTTCTCGGCCGCCGTGCGCTCGAAGCGATACGACCACCGCGCGCCCTCGCTACCGGGCTCGACAGCACCGTGGAGGCGCGCGACCGGCACCTCGACGTCGAGACCGTAGCGCCGCTCGAGCGAGGCATCGTGCAGGCCGAGCTGCAGCGCGACCGGCGCTTGCTCGTGCGGCGTGCAGCCGAGCTCGACGTACGCCATCCGCGTCCCCGTCGAGCAAAATGCGATCGCGTCATCGGGAACGGCGCGGCACATGTCGTCGAGGCCGTGGACCCAGCCGCCCGTCGTCAGCCACTGACCGGGCAGCGTGTCGATCGATGGCATCGCCGGCGATTCGAGCTCCCAGACGCAGGTCGGTGTTCCGGGCTTGCAGCCAGCGGAGCTCGCCTTGATCGCGATCGCCGCGATGTTGGGTGCGGTCGCGACCCGCGCGATCACCCACGCGGTTCCGCCGAGCTTGCGCACGCCGCCCTCGACGCCTTGCGTGGCGGCGAGCGCGACGATCCGATCGGGGAGATCGCAGACCATGGTGACCGGCGCCGCCACCTGGCCACGGGTGGCGAACATCGCGGCGGCCGTCGACAATGCATACGGATCCGCGGGCGGGCGCCCGGGCACCGGAAGCCGGCCCGCGACGTCGATCCCGGTGCACGACTCCTCTGCCGGGAGCGGCGGCGGCTCGTTGACGGTGGGGGGTGCGGGCGGCTTGCACGCGACGAGAGCGAGGACCGTGATCAACGAACAACGGCCGGCGCCTCGATGGCAACCGGCCGTGTTCATTCGTCTTGTAGGCACATGCGGGATTGAACCGCAGACCCCCACCGTGTCAAGGTGATGCTCTCCCACTGAGCTATGTGCCTGAGTGAGGCCGTTTGAGTACGGCATGGCACCGGCGTAGTCAAGATCGCTCCGGCACTCGTCTTCGTAGCGACCCCAACGTCAGACCCGGCGGGTGGTTGTTCCATGGAAGAACCTCCAGATCCGGCGTAGACTTGTAGAGTTAGACAACCTTATCGGGCCTTCGTCTGGTCCGAGCGTGGACGGGGATGGGCCATGACAGCGATGTCAGGCCCCACATCATCGAGACGAACGTGATCCAGGTCGGACAGGTCCTCGACAAGTACGAGCTGCTCGAGCGCGTCGGGCAAGGCGGGATGGCCGTTGTCTATCGCGGCATCGACCGCACGCTCAAACGCGTCGTCGCGATCAAGGTGCTCCACAAGCACCTCTCCGACTACCAGGAGGCACGCGACCGGTTCGAGCGCGAGGCCCAGGCCGTCGCGAAGCTGCGCCACGAGAACATCCTCGAGATCTTCGACTACGCCGCGCGGCCCGACTCCGAGGCGTACATCGTCACGGAGTTCATCGACGGGCAGACGCTCAAGCAGGTCATCACCGACCGCCCGATCGCGTTCCCCGAGATCGGGGCGATGCTGCTCCTTCAAGTCAGCCGCGCTCTCGCCCACGCGCATGCCGCCGGCATCCTGCACCGCGACGTCAAACCCGAGAACATCATGATCCGCTCCGACGGGGTCGTGAAGCTGATGGACTTCGGTATCTCGCACATGGTCGACCTCGAGCGGTTGACCGTGACCGGCCAGTTGCTGGGCTCGCCGGCGTACATGGCACCCGAGCACGTCGAGGGTCGCCCGATCGACTACCGCACCGACGTGTTCGCCGCCGGGATCGTGCTGTACCAGCTGTGCGTTGGACGGCTGCCGTTCGAGGGCAAGAACCCGCACGAGGTGCTCAAGCGGATCGCCGAGTGCAAGTTCATCGATCCGCGGACTGCGAACCCTCGGATCGGCAATCGTCTCGGTCGGATCATCCTGCGCGCGATGGCGGCGCAGCCAAGCGATCGGTTCCCCGCGATCGGCGAGATGGTGATCGCGCTCGAGCAGTACCTCGACGAGAGCGGCATCGCGACCGACAAGATCGCGGCCGAGCTCGCGCGCTACTTCTCGGCGCCGGCGGCGTACGAGCAGGCGCTGGAGGATCGCTTGATCGATCACCTCACGCGCCGCGGCCAGAAGCTGCTCGACGGCGACGAGCGCGCCGCGGCCCTCGACGTGTTCGATCGCGTGCTCACGATCGACTCGGACAACGAGAAGGTCATCGCGATCCTCGATGGCATCAATCGCCGCCTGCGGTTGAAGGCGGTCGGCCTCGGTCTCCTCGCGGCGAGCGTGATCGGCGGCGGCGCGTTCATGGTCCACCGCAAGTCCAGGCCGCCCGGGCCCGACATGCCGGCGAACCCGGATCACGCGGGCAGCCTGATCGCGTACGGACCGACGGTGAACGTGTCCGCGGACGACAAGCCGCCGGAGCTCGTGGTCGAGGTCGATGCCGGCGTCGAGGTCACGGACGCAGGTGTCCTGAGCGGCAGTAACCCCAACGTTCGCCCTCCCCTCGTCGACGCTGGCGCGGTGATCGAGCCCGCTACCCTCAAGGTCGCCGTCTACCCGATCGGCGGCTCCGAGGTCGACTTCGGCGACGGCAAGGGTTGGGGACCGGTCACGCAGGACGGCTGGGTCGCACGCATCATCGAGCGCGAGGCGACCGTGAAGGTCCAGAACGCGTGCTGCGTCCCGCAGGAGCGTGTGGTGAAGCCGGGGGACACCGAGATCCGGTTCGACCTCGAGCTCAAGCCGGCGACGGTGATCGCGAGCTGCCCCAACAACAAGGGTGTCACCGTCAAGATCGACAACAAGCTCGCCGAGCTCGGCGAGTCGCGATCGATCTACTTCCCGCAGGTCGAGTTCAACACGCGGAGCGTCACGGTCGAGTTCGTTCTCACCGACAAGGTCGTCACCAAGCAGGTGAAGGTCGCGTCGGGGACCGAGGTGCAGGTGACATGCGCGCAGCCGTGATCGCGCTCGCGCTGATGACGGCCACGGCGATCGCGTCGCCGGCGCAGGACCTCGAGCGCGCGCGGGCGAGCTTCCGCGCCCGCGACTGGTCGTCCGCCATCCCCGTGCTCAAGAGCATCCTGTATCCGACGCCGTCGCTCGGCGGCGAGGAGGACGAGGTCAATGCACGCGTGCTGCTCGGCGCCGCGCACTTCGAGACCGGCGATCAGGAGAGCGCACGCGACGAGTTCGAGAAGGCGCTGCAGATCGATCCGACCCGCAACATCACGACGCTGACGTTCTCCTCCGGCGCCGTGCGCCTGTTCGATCAGATCAAGGGCGAGCAGCAGGACCGCATGGAGCGCGACGCCGAGCGCAAGCGACTCGCCGAGCAGGCCGAGAAGCTCGAGCAGTATCGCAAGAGCCTCGTCGTCTACGAGACGCGTCCGTTCTATCTGAACTTCGTCCCGTTCGGCCTCGCGCAGTACACGCAGAAGCGCACGCGCGCGGGCGCGCTGTTCACACTCGCACAGGGCGCGACGTTCCTGACGAGCGTCGGCATCTACGGCTACCTCGTCGGCAACTACGGCTTCGAGAACAACGACGTCGATCGCCTCGAGGGTCCGCGCGTCCGCCTCCTCCAGCAGATCCAGATCGGCTCCGCGATCGCGTTCTACGGCTTCTATGCGTGGGGCGTGTTCGACGCGATCCGCCACCACAAGCCGCGACAACAGGTGCAGGGCGACGACTCGCTGATCCCCAAGGATCTGCTCGAGCCGACCAAGAAGCCGGCGCCCAAGAAGACCTCGTTTCGCGATCGGATTCGTCTTTCGCCGCTGTTCACGCCCGATGGCGTGGGTATCGGGATCGGTTGGGAGAACTAGCATGCCCTCGCTTCGACTCGCTGCCCCAGGCCATCCGCCGATGGTCTACAGCCTCCACCCGGACAAGAAGCTCACGTCCATCGGGTCGAGTCCCGAGAACGACATCGTGCTGCCCGATCCACTCGTGCAGGACGGCTTCGCGATCCGGTTCGACGGCCAGATCTACACGGTCCTCGCCCTCAAGAAGACGGACTTCGTCGTCAACGGCAAGAAGCGCGGCAAGCACAAGCTGACGCACGACGATCGCATCGTGATCGGCAGCTGCGAGCTGCGGTTCGTCATGATCGACGAGCAGCCACCGACGATGGCCGAGGCCGGCGAGACGATCGCCGACATCGACGCGTACACGAAGCTCTACGAGTTCTCCGAGCGGCTGATCCACCAGCGCGACCTCGGCGAGCTGCTCGATGCCTTGATGGACGCCGTCGTCGAGATCACGAACGCCGACAAGGGCTTTCTCGTGCTGCTCGAGGGCGAGACGGTCGACGTCAAGGTCGCCCGCAACATCAACAAGGAGAACATCGCCGACGCCGTGACGCAGCTCTCCGACGCGATCATCGCCAAGGTGGTCCGGACGCGGAAGCCGGTGATCGTCAGCGACGCCATGCGCGACGACGAGTTCGCGTCGAGCAAGAGCGTCATGCAGCTCAAGGTCTCGAGCGTGATCTGCGTGCCCCTGCTCGACCGCGGCCGCCTCCTCGGCCTGATCTACGTCGGCAACGATTCGATCCGCGATCTATTCCAGGCCGATACACTACGCGTGCTGACCGTGTTCTCGTCGCAGGCGTCGCTGATCGTCGCCAATGCGCTCCTGCTCAACGAACTCCGCGTCGACAACAAGCGACTGAACGAGAAGCTCGAGCAGTACCGGTTCGGCGAGATCGTCGGAACGTCACCACCGATGCAGGCCGTGTTCCGCAAGGTCGAGAAGATCAGCGCGACCGATATCTCGGTGCTGATCACCGGCGAGACGGGCACCGGCAAGGAGCTGATCGCGCGCGAGGTCCACAATCGCTCGCCGCGCGCGGGCAAGCCGTTCGTCACGATCAATTGCGGCGCGATTCCCGAGAACCTCCTCGAGAGCGAGCTGTTCGGTCACGTGAAGGGAGCATTCACAGGCGCCGTCGCGAACAAGCAGGGCAAGTTCCAGGCCGCCGATGGCGGCACGCTGTTCCTCGACGAGATCGGCGAGATGCCGATCGAGCTCCAGGTCAAGCTGCTCCGCGCGATCCAGGAGAAGGTCGTCTACCGCGTCGGCGACACGCGGCCCGAGACCGTCGACATCCGGATCCTCGCGGCGACCAACCGCGAGCTCGAGAAGGAGATCGCAGGGGGCCGGTTTCGCGAGGACCTCTACTACCGGCTCAACGTCGTCAACGTCGAGCTGCCACCGCTGCGCGTGCGCGGCGACGACGTGCTCGTGATCGCCCGATACTTGCTGTCTCGCTACTCCCGCGAGTACGACATCAAGGTGAAGGGCCTGTCGCCGAACGCCGCCGTTGGCATTCGCAAGCACAGCTGGCCGGGCAACATCCGCGAGCTCGAGAACCGGATCAAGAAGGCGATCGTGCTGTGCGAGTCGAGCGTGATCGGTCCCGACGACCTCGGGCTCACCGGCGATACGCTGCCGCAGATCCTCACGCTGGCCGAGGCGAAGGACAAATTCCAGCGCGACTACATCAACGAGATCCTCGCGCTCAACAACGGCAACCGCACCAAGACGGCGCGCGACCTCGGCGTCGATCCGCGAACGGTGTTCCGCCATCTCGAGAAAGAGTCCGACGATCCGAACGACGCGTCGGATCCCGGTGTGACGTAGGCACGAGTTTCGATGTCTTGCCCATGACGAGAATGTCCGACCACCACGGCGTCGCGAACCCCGGTTCGCCGCGTATCCCTGCGGGATTGCTGGGACGATCGACCCTGGCGCGTGCGGTGCATGACTGCGCAGTGCTTGTGCGATTCGCGCCGTTTGCCCTCCTCGGAGGCTGCCTCTTCCCGCCGAACCTGTCGGTCTCGGATGGAGACGCGGGCGTGAACTCACCTCCGTCGATCCTCGCCGTGCGCTCCGATCTCGAGGAGCTCCCCGAGCCGGGCCCCGTCTACTTCGAGCGCGGCCTCGGCTCGCTCAACGCGACCCTGTACGAGACGGACCTCACCGACACGCTCTACGTCCGCGTGTTCGTCGACTACACGGTCGCGAATCCGACCGCGCCCCGCTCGACCTGCACCGCGCGATGCACCGAGCCGTGCGCGACCCAGCGCTCGGTGACCTGCGATCTCGGCGCGCTGTGCCTGCAGAGCGACGTCGGCGTCGAGAGATTCATGACCGTCGAGGTCTTCGATCGCGAGCCACTCGAGGCGGGCACGCCACCGTTCAAGGCGATGCCGCCCGGCGGTCAGACGACGGGCAAGGCGTACAAGCTCAACTGCATGGAGCCCGCGACATGAGCGCGATCCGGACCATCATCGGCGCCCTGACGCTGACGGCGACGGCGTGCCTCAGTGTTCCCGAGGGCCCGACGCCCGAGTGCTTGAAGCCGTCGGATTGCGACACGACCAACGGCGAGGTCTGCGAGGAAGGCGTGTGCTGGGGCAATCCTCCAGAGGGCACGTTCGCCGCCGTCATCTCGCCGCCGGGCGATCGCCCGAACCTCGTTGCCAAGGAGCTCAACGAGCTCGTGATCTCCGAGCAGGGCTGGCTCAGCGGCCTGCAACTCGAGCGTCCTGTCTCGATCTCGGGTCGCATCGACGCGGTATGCACACCGCCCGCGATCTGCGACCGCGGCATGACCGCGACGGTGACGATCACGCGCGACTCGCACTTCAAGGGTGGCCCCGGCTTCAAGACGGTCGTCCAGACCGAGAGCGCGCTCGACGGCGCTACGTTCGAGGTCAACCTGCCGCGTACGCGCGAGGGCGACTCCGACTACATCATGACGATCGTCCCCGACGGTCGCGGCGATCAGCCGGCCTCGACCACCACGCCCGCACAGCTCGTCCCTCCGATGCGCGCCGAGCTCGGCGTGCCCGCGGACATGTCGAAGATGTTCGTGCTCGGTGGCCTCAACCTCCCCGTCGTCGACGGCACGCTCGTCGCCGCGGCCGGTGGCGGGCTCTCGCAGTATCGTGTCGTCGCGCTCGGTCGGTGGAACGCGAGCTCGCCGCTCACCGAGGTCTCGACCGTCGACTACACCGACGCCGACGGGAAGTTCCGGCTCGTGCTCTCCAGTGCTCTCGAGGGTGACGTCGAGATCGTCGCCAAGCCGTGGGGGCCCGCCGCACCGACGCTGCGCCTCGGTGGAGTGAAGTCGTCCGAGCCGTCAGCGGTGGTGCTGCAGCAGCCGGCGATGCTTGGTTCGGTCGTCAAGGTGACTGTCCCCGTGAAGGGCAAGATCAGCGGCGGTGAGATCGGGCCGGTTCGCGGCGCGCGCGTTCGCGTCACCGCGCGGACCACCAGCTCGACGATGCCCGGCGCGACGCTCGCGACGTTCGCCGCCGAAGCCACCACGAACGATGCCGGTACGGTCTCGCTCGATGTCCTCGACGGTCAGGCGTTCAGCACGCGGTACAAGCTTGAGATCGTGCCGCCGGCGAGCGCTCCGCACGGCGTCGTGTTCGACGAGCCGCTCGATCTCGGCAACCAGCAGGCGATGCTGCTGCCCGCCCGCGTCAAGGTCCGCGGCATCGTCCTCGACGCCAAGGGCGAGCCGCTCAAGGACGTGTCGGTGACGGCGCGGCCCTCGCTACGGTTCGCGTGGAGCCTCGCGGATCAGCCGCAAGCGTTCTTGACGGCGATCCCGACCGCAACGGCGATCACGCCGTCGACCGGCGAGTTCGTGGTGTGGGTCGACCCGACGATCACGGACCTCTGGGGCCACTACGACCTGGTGTTCGAGCCGCCGACGACCTCGAAGTACCCGGCTCGCGCGCCGACCTGGGTCCAGTCCGAGGTGGCGATCAACTCGCTCGACACTCTGAGCCTCCCCGACGTCGTGCTCCCGGACGCCGCGTTCGTCCACGGGGCGATCACCGACCCCGACGGTCAGCCGGTCGAGGGCGCGGAAGTGAAGGTGTTCCGCGTGAATACGACCCTCGCGCTGTGCAGCATGGTCCCGAACGCGCCCCTCACCTGCCCGATCCCGGCGACCCTCCAGGGCCGCGGGGCGTCGGAGGCAGCGGGCATGGTTCGCGTGACGCTGCCTCGCTGAGCGGCCCGACCGGAGTCGATCAGTCCTTGACCCGCCGGGGAGCGCCGACTAAGGTCGCCCCCAACTAAGGGTTGAGTGACAGCGATGGTTTCTGATCTTGGAGCTTGCGAACGAACGGACCGAGGTCCGGATCGCGAGCTCTGTATCGGAGGCGACCCATGGGCCAGCCACGGACGACGTCGTCGCGTGCCTGCGAATGCCCAGGATGTCCAGCCCCGACCAGTGCTCCGACTGGATGATCTCGGAGAGCACAAACACGCCAAGGTTCTAAGAGATGACGAACGAAACAGCGCACCCGGAAAACGGTGTTGCGCACACGGACTCGGCCGCGATCGCGGCCCTGACGACCGCTACTGCTGAGACGGATTCCGCCGCAGCCACCCCCGCCCCGGAAGCCGCCCCGAAGAAGCCCAGCTTCGACGATCTCGGCCTCCACCCCGACATCAAGCTCGCGCTCGATGAGATGGGTTACTTCGAGCCGACCGCGGTCCAGACCGCTGTCTATGGACCGGTCAGTGAGGGCAAGGACCTCATGGTCCAGTCCCGCACCGGCACTGGCAAGACCACCGCGTTCGGTCTGCCGATCCTCTCCAAGATCGTCCCGACGCACCGCCAACCGCAGGCGCTGATCCTCGCGCCGACGCGCGAGCTCGCGCTCCAGGTTGCTCGCGAGCTGACCAACATCGGCAAGCACCGCGGCATCGTGGTCGAGGCGATCTACGGTGGTGCGCCGATCGGCAAGCAGATCACCAACCTCCAGAACGGCGTCCACGTGATCGTGGGAACGCCAGGTCGCGTGCTCGATCACATCGGTCGCCGCACGCTCGACTGCAAGTCGATCAACACGTTCGTCCTCGACGAGTGCGACGAGATGCTCTCGATGGGCTTCCTCGAGGACATCGAGCGCGTCGTGTCGAACCTGCCGGACAAGAAGCAGACGCTTCTGTTCTCGGCGACGATGCCGGACGAGGTTGCGCGGTACTCGCGCCGCCACATGACGGCGCCCGAGCAGATCTCGCTGTCGCGCGATCAGATCTCGGTCACGGACATCCACCACGCGTACTACATCGTGAGTGGCATCGCGCGCAGCCGCGACCTCCTCAAGATCCTCTACGCCGAGGAGCCGGAGAGCGCGATCATCTTCTGCAACATGCGCGACGAGACGACCGCTGTCGCGCGGTTCCTCAACAAGCAGGGCCTCGACGCCGAGCCGTTGTCGTCGGACCTCTCGCAGGCCGACTGCGAGCGTGTCATGAATCGCATGAAGGCGAAGAACCTTCGCTACCTCTGCGCGACTGACGTTGCCGCCCGCGGCATCGACATCTCGAACCTCTCGCACGTGATCAACTACTCGGTCCCCGAGTCGCCAGAGATCTACGTGCACCGCACCGGTCGTACCGGTCGCGCCGGTCGCAAGGGCATCGCGCTCTCGATGGTCGGTCCGCGCGAGCTCGGAAACTTCCGCTACGTGCGCCTCCAGTTCGGCATCAAACCGGAAGAGCGTTTGATCCCGAAGGACTCGATCTTCGAGGGCAAGATCAAGGTTCCGCTGCCGCCCGTCGGGCTCCCGCAGCCGCCTGACCCGGTCCAGATCCTGATCCGCGGCACGCCGCTGTCGGCAACAGGCCCGAGCGATCTCGACATGAAGATCTTCGAGAAGCTCAACTCGACCGCGAACGGCAAGCGCGTCATCGCGACGCTCGTCGCTGCGCAGCTCGACAAGCTGTCGACGCGTACCAAGCCGCGTCACGTCCCTGCCCCGCGCGCCCCCGAGGGTGATGCGTCGGCGTCGGGCGGCGAGGCCCCGCGCGAGGACCGTCCGCGGTTCGAACGCGAGGGTGGTGGTGACCGCCCGCGCTTCGATCGCGATGGCGGTGCTGACCGTCCGCGCCGTTCGTTCGACGGGCCGCGTGGTGAGGGTGACCGCGGCCCTCGTGGCGACGGCGACCGTCCGCGCCGCTTCGACCGCGATGACCGTGGTCCACGTGGTGATCGCCCCGAGGGCGACCGTCCGCGCCGCTTCGACCGCGATGACCGTGGGCCGCGCCCCGAGGGTGATCGCCCCGAGGGAGACCGTGGTCCGCGCCCCGAGGGAGACCGTGGTCCGCGCCCCGAGGGAGACCGTGGTCCGCGCCCCGAGGGCGACCGTCCGCGCTTCGACGCTGATCGTGGTCCGCGTCCCGAAGGCGACCGTGGTCCACGTCCCGAGGGCGAGCGCGAGCGCCGTCCCTGGCGTGACCGCAACGAGGGTGGCAACGGCGAAGGCCGTCGCTTTGACCGCGACCGCGATCGCAACCGCGACCGCGGTGGCAGCAGCGAGCAGCCGCCCGCTGTCGTCGTCGTCGATCCCGAGACCTCGCCGACCGAGGTCCTGCCGGTCGTCGGTGTCGAGGGCTCGAGCGAGATCCGCACGGAGCGCGCCGAGGGTGACCGTGGCGGCCGTGGCCGCGACCGCGACCGTGATCGCCCCCGCCGCCCGTACGAGGGTCCGCCGGAGCGCGAGCGCGGCAACCGCAATCGCGATGACCGCGGTCCGCGCACGGAGACCGCCTCCGATACCTCGCGCAACGAGACTCTTCCGCTCGTGACCGAGGCTCCGGCCGACGTCGCGCCGGTCGTGGTCGCCGAGGCACCCAAGGTCGACGAGGTCGCTCGCGCGGCCGTCGATCGCGCGGACAAGAAGGGCGGCAAGAAGGACAAGAAGCCCGAGCCGACCGTCGAGACCCGCGAGTTCTGGGAGACCTGGGCCGAAGAGAAGTCGACGCGTCCCGCGCCGGCTCCTGCCGCTGCTGCAGCTCCTGCCGAGGCGGACGCCGCCGAGGATGCGGGCGAGCGCACCGAGCGCGGTGGTCGCAGCCGTGGCGGTCGTGGTCGCGGAGGTCGCGACAAGGATCGCGCGCCCGCAGCAGCGAAGACCGCCGAGAAGTCGGTCGAGAAGGCCGCCGAGAAGACCGCCGAGAAGTCCGACGAGAAGGCCCCGCGCGGCAAGCGCGAGGCAGCTGCAGCAGCCCCGGCACCCGCCGCGGCCGCCGCCTCGGACGCGTCGCAGGCGCGTCTGTTCGTGAGCCTGGGCAAGAAGCACGGCGTCTCCGCCGATGATCTTCGCGGCCTGCTCTCGGGCCCGATCGGTGGCGACAAGGCCCGCATCGGATCGGTCAGCCTCCGTGACTCGCACGCCCACGTGCGCGTCCCCGAGGATCTGGTCGAGGCGATCATCGCCGGCGTGCACGGCACGCAACACAACGCGCACGATGTCACCGTCGAGCGCGCGCGTGCGTAGCTCGTAACTGGGGTCCGACCCCAGTTTTCAGGCCCGGTTCCGCAAGGCACCGGGCCTTCGTCGTTTCGGCGCCCGGACTGTGCAGCGTGAGCGCGCTCAGCTCGCGAGCTTGTTCATCGCGCGCGCGAGCGTGACATCGAACGCCGAGATGCCGCCCGCATCGTGCGTGGTGAGGTGCACGCGGACCTTGTTGTAGACGTTGAACCACTCGGGGTGGTGATCCATCTTCTCGGCCGCGAGTGCCGCACGCGTCATGAAGCCGAACGCGGTCACGAAGTCGGCGAACTCGAACGCGCGGAAGATCTTGTCGCCCTCGCGCGTCCAGCCATCGAGGGTCGCGAGCTCGCGGGTGACGTCATCGTCGGAGAGCTTGGAGATCTTCGGCATTGCCGCTCGACGGTACACCCGAGCGCGCTAGCATCTCCGCGTGCTGCGGTTCCTCACGGGAGTCTCGATGCGGGCGACGATCCTCGTCAGCCTCGTCGGCGTCGCACTCCTCGCCATCTCGTGGCCGATCGCCGAGCGCGCGATCTGGTGGATCGTGCCCGAGGGGTCGACGCTGACGCTGATGTCGCCCTCCGCCCCCGGCATCCACAAGGCCGTCGCCCTGCTCGCGTTCGCCCTGCCCCCGGCGCTCGGCTGGATCGTGGCGGCGGCGCACGGAGCCCG
Source organism: Myxococcales bacterium (assembly GCA_031421915.1). Taxonomy (GTDB): domain Bacteria; phylum Myxococcota_A; class Polyangia; order Haliangiales; family Haliangiaceae; genus JABFXX01. The sequence goes on from JANOPP010000617.1 coordinate 12,707, forward strand.
CCGCGGAACGCCGAGCGGCTACCGCGCGATCCTCGCGTGCACGGGCATCGTGCTGGCCGTCGGCGCGCTGCGGACCCTGCTCCAGATGTCGAGCTTGCGCGCGATGTGGCGCGAGGCGAGCGCGATCATTCCGTCGGTCGACCTCGGCAGCCTCGACCACTGGGGCGCTGCGATCATCGCGATGGTGGTGACCGCCGCGGTGATGCTGCTCGTCGTGCTGAAGCGCCGGCCAGCGGACTAGCCGCGCATCGCTTCGACCGGGGAGATCCGCGCCGCGCGGATCGCGGGGGCGAGACCACCGAGGAGACCCATCACGATCGAGAACACCAGGGCGCCGATCACGATGCCCGGCGTGGCGTGAAACGAGATCACGATCTCGGAGAACGTCTGGAAGTTCATCACCGGGAAGCTCACCAGCGCGAGGATCTGCACCAACACGACCCCCACCGCACCGCCGATGATCCCGAGGAACATCGCCTCGAACACGAACGAGGTCAGGATCGAGATCCTCGAGAACCCGAGTGCGCGGAGCGTCCCGATCTCCTTGGTGCGGTTCGCGACCGCACCATTCATCGTAATCGCGGCGCCGATCATCGCGGCGATCGAGAACAGGACCGCGATCACGAGGCCCATGATCGAGAGGAACCCGGCGGTCTGCTCGGAGGCCTTCTTGTAGTAGTCGTCTTCGCGCATCACCTTGACGTTCAGGCGCTTGTCGGCCTCGATCGCTGCGCGATACGTATCGAACGCCGAGGCGCTCGTCAGGCGCACGCGCGCCGAGGAGATCGTGGCCTGGCGACCGACCGCGGCGCGGATCGAATCGAGATCACCCCATACCTCGGACTCGTAAGACGAGCCGTCGGTCGCGAACACACCGACGACGGTGAGCGGGCGGTTGCGGCGCACATCGAAGCTCTGGCCGGTCGACATCCCTTTGAACCGACCGTTGATGCCCCGACCAACGATGACCTCGTTGGTACCAGGGGCCGGGGCGCGACCGCTGACGATCGCGGCCTCGGGACGGAACTTCATGCCACCGCCAGGCATGCCGCGGACCAGCACGTTGGAGATCGTGCCGGAGCCGTCGGCAAGCTCCTGGGTGATCACCAGGATGACTTCGCCGATCACACCACCCTCGGGCGCGCTCGACGCGACGGCGGAGTTACCTCGGAGGGTGTTGAGCTGCTCTCCGTTGAGGGTGCTCGAGAGCTCGTTGTCCGACCCCTTGCGGAGCACGATCGCCGTGTCTGCGCGACCGCTGGTCGCCAGTGCGCGGTTGACGCCTTCGCCGAGCATCATGGCGGCGGCGAACACGAACACGACCAGCGCGATTCCAAACGCGGTCGCGAAGGTCGTGACTCTGCGGACGAGCAGGCTGCGGATGTTGTAGCGCAGGGGCACCATCAGTCAGTCCTCCTCAGTGCATCGGTGACCTTGAGTCGCGCGGCCCTGCGAGCGGGAATCGCCCCGGCGGCAAGCCCCAGGGAGAGACTCAGGCCGAGCGCGGTCAGCATCACGCTCGGCGGCGTTCGGAAGTAGGGGAACAAGGAGGCCATGTTGGTCTCGATGAACGGGCCGATCCCCATGTTGACCAGGAGCTGAACGAGCCCGATGCCGACCAGCCCGCCGACCCCTGCGACGAGGATCGACTCGCCGAGGATGAAGCCGCGAATGTAGCTCGGCGGAAATCCGATCGCGCGGAGCACGCCGTACTCGTTGGTTCGTTCCCGGACGTTCATCGCGATCGTGTTCGCGAGGATCAGCGCCATGATCAGGAGGATCACGATCGATACGAGGTCGAAGGCGGTCAAGATCGCCCCGAACGCACCGATGAACGAGAGGTTGAAGGCTCGCTCGCTCATCGTCACGGTCTGGTCGTCGCGCTCGTCAAAGACCTTGTCGATCGTGCGCGACATGTCGGCGCTCTTCACGCCGCCGCCGATCCGCGTCATCACCCAGCCGATCTGATCTTTCGTCATCGCGGCGCGCGGATCGTTATTGAGGTACTCCCAATGCATGATGAGAGAGTTGCGGTCGACGTTTCGCGCCTTCGGCATGTAGATGCCGATGACCTTGAACTCCCAATCTCCCGGGTAGATGTCGCTCGTGATCACGAGCTTGTCGCCCGGCCTGACCTCGAACGTCTCGGCGAGGATGTCGCCGAGGATCACGCCGTTCGGCGTCGCCTTCCACTCGGCGAGCTGAGCGGGCTCGACCTTCATATCGTCGAAGACCTCGAACCAACGCTCGTCGACCGAGAACCCGGCAAAGAACGGGATTCTCTCCTTCGGGTCCTTGGCACCGAACCAGTTCGCCGCCGTCGCCCCGGTGACGCCAGGAATCGAACGGATCTCCTCGATGTAGCGGCGCGGCAGCTGCATCGTGATCGAGACCTTGTGTCGCGTCGCGAGTCGATCGCTCATCGAGTCGTCGGCCGCCGCGTTGAACGTCACGCCGACGGTCCGGATCGCGCTGAAGATCAGCACGGCCACGGCGACGGCGAGCACGGTCAGGATCGTGCGCCCCTTGCGGCGGAACAGGTTCCGGCGCGCGTAGGTCGCGATGTTCACAGCAGCGCTCCCTTGTCGAGCTTGCGCTGGACGCTCGCCTTCTCCGCGGCGGCAGGATCGTGCGTGACCATGAAGATGGTCTTGCCGAGCTCCTTGTTGAGCTTGTCCATGAGCGTGAGCACGTCATCCGCGCTCTTGCGGTCGAGATCACCCGTGGGCTCGTCGGCCACGATGATCTTGGGATCGTTCACGATCGCGCGAGCGATCGCGACCCGCTGCTCCTGTCCACCGGACAGCTGCCGCGGGTAGTGATCCATGCGGTCCTCGAGACCGACGACGCGGAGCGCCGTGGCGACGCGCTTCTTGCGATCGGCGCCACCGAGGTCGGTCAGGAGCAGCGGCAGCTCGACGTTCTGCGCCGCGGTCAGCACGGGGATCAGGTTGAACGACTGGAACACGAAGCCGATGTTCTCGGAGCGCCACTTCGCGAGCTGGCCGTCGGACATCCGCGTCAGGTTCTGGCCGGCGACCGTGATCTCGCCGCTCGTCGGCCGATCGAGGCCGGCGATCAGGTTGAGGAGCGTCGACTTGCCGGAGCCCGAGGGGCCCATCAGCGCCTCGAACGAACCGGCCGGCACGTCGAGATCGAGGCCCTCGAGGACCTTGATCGGCTCCTTGCCGCGGAAGAACGTCTTGCTGATGTTCTTCAGCGTGACGATGCCACCCGAGACGTCGCCTGCCTTGCGGTACGGCGGGTCCTTGGTGTCGGGCTTGCTGTCGGAGGTCGCTTCTTCAGTCGCCATCAGGATTTCTCCTTCACCTTCTGTCCATCGGTGAGATCGGCGGGGGGATCGAGGATGACCTTGGTCCCCACCGGCATCGCGGTCTCGAGCTCGCGGCCGCCCGCGAACGGGCCTCCGACCTTGACGGTCATCATCCGGACGCGATCGTCGTCGAGGGTGAACACGACATCGGCGCCGGCGCGCTGCACGACGGCGTTGGCCGGCACCACGAGCTTGGGCGGCGCCTTGCGCGCGGCCGCGCCGACATCCTCGCTGAGGAAGCTCACGCGCGCCGCCATCTCCGGTAGCACCTGCTTGGGACGCTCCTCGAACGAGATCTTGATCGGGACGGTCGCCTTCGCACGATTGACGCGCCGACCGATCTCCTTGACCTTGCCGCCGAAGCGCTCCTTCGGGTACGCGTCGAGCACGATCTCCGTCGGCCGACCGGGCTCGACCTGATCGAGCTTGCCCTCGGGGACATCGACCTCGACGACGAGCGACGTCATGTCGACGACCTCGACGACGCCCGGCGTCCCGAACCCCGGGGACACGCCCTCGCCGACCTCGACGAGCTTGTCGACGACGGTGCCGGCGATCGGCGACACGATCAGGTAGCTGCCGAGCTGGACCTCGAGGCTCCGGGTCTCCGCATCCATCGCGTTCGCCTCTGCCTCGGCCGCCTTGACGCTCGCCTGGAGCGCACCGATCCGGTCCTCCATCTGCTGCACGGGTGTGCTCGCGATCACGCCCTTGTCCGCGAGTGGCTTGTCCCGATCGATCGTCTGCTTGAGCTCGACGACCTGCGCCTTGGCGATCTGGACGCGCGCCCGGGCCGCGGACGCGCGGGCACGCGCGGTTGCGAGCGCGCTCTTGTGATCGACGTCTTCGAGACGCGCGACCTTCTCGCCCTTCTGGATCTCCTGACCCTCGATCACGAAGATCTCCGCGATCCGCCCGGGGACCTTCGCAGCGACCTTGGCCGAGATCTCGGCGGTCACGTACCCCGTCGCGGTGAGCTGGATCTGCGCCTGCGCCGGCGAGATCAAGGCGATCTCACCGGTCGCCAGCGTGGGCGTCGTGAGCGCGGAGACGACGCGCGGATACACGACGAGGTATCCGACGGCTCCAACGCCTCCAAGGATCAGGATCGTGACGATCAGCCCGAGGCCACGGCCTCGGCGCTTCGGCGTCCGATCGATCTTCAGCGACGCCAGATCTTGCGAGAGCTGGTCTGGCACGACCTGGGCAATGTGTCCGAAGACACCGGGGTAGTAAAGCGACCGAATGTGAAGAAGTCTGCAGCTAGATCGCGGCGGGGAGCCAATCCTGACAAGGGGTTGTCAGCATGCGCGGACGGCCGAATTCGGCTCGTTTTGGTGCTCTGGCATCGGCGCTCGTTACGTCGCCGCGATCCCGCATGTAAATAACCTGCCCACTTCCGAGCTGCCCCGCGTCCTGGGGGCATGAAGCTCGTAACGGTTCTGCTCCTCGCCGCCGCTGGTTGTGATGTCACGGGCTCCCCCGACCCGGAGGGTTCCGCCCCCGACGCCGGCGTGGTCGTCGTCACCCCGGATGCGCCAGTCGTTCCGCCCGAGCCCAAGCCCGCGTTCACGGCGAGCACGAGCCTCGGCGGCCAACTCGCGATCACGGATACCGGCCTCCGCGAGACGTTCACGATCCAGGGCGTCGAGTACCTCACCGTCATCAACGTTGGCTTGACCGAGACCGCAACCGACAAGCACTGCGGCCTCAAGCTGTTCCCGCGGTTCGTCCAGTTCGGTCACTCGAGCACGTCGACCCGCCAGTTCAAGACGGTCATCCTCGACCTCGCCGGTTCGACGATCCTCGAGGACGGCTGCGCGTGGGACGACGCCTATATGCTCGCCACGCTCGGCGACGTCTTCGGCAACTACATCGTCGGCTTCGCGCAGGCACGGTTCACCGAGGACCGCCCGTACCTCGACACCTACCTCAACGCGACCAAGGGGCTCGGCGCCGGCACCGCGAGCATCGTTCGCGCCGGCAGCTCGTCGGCATACGCGATGGCGGCCGACGGCAGCATGTCCGAGACGATGGTCCAGCCCACCCCGGGCACCCTGGTTTCCGCTGTCTACGATTTCTAGAAACTGCTCCGAAATAACCTTCCCACTCCGAGGCACCCAATGCGTTTCGTCTCCATGAACAAGCTCTTCCTCTCCTCCGCCCTCCTCCTCTCCATCGCGGCCACCGGCTGCACCATCGAGACTGGCAACACCATCGACCCGACCACGCTGTCCGGGTTCGTCGACGGTCAGAGCTGGTCGTTCGTCGCCGGTCACACCGATGCGTACCTCTCCGAGGGCGAGGACACGTACTTCGCGACGCTCTACCCGGCGTCGTTCACGCCCTGCGGCTTCACCGAGCCGAACGCGCCGCACCTGATCGTCTCGATCCCCAAGGTGCCCGGCGACTACGACATGGGCTTTGACCGCAACATGACGTTCGTGTCGGGCAGCCGCAACCTGGTCGCATTCGACGGTCGCATCCAGGTCGACAGCGTCTCGGCGACCCGCATCACCGGCGGCCTCGTCGGCGACTACGACTTCGACAACGAGGTCAGCGGCATGTTCGACATCACGATCTGCCCGCGCTGACGATGTCACCCAACCGCGCGGCAGCGAACGTCGCGGTCACTGCTTGAGCTCCGTCGAGAGCTTGCGCTTCTCGTTCTCGAGCTTCTCGATCCTCTGGCGCTGTACAGCGAGCGCTTCCTCGAGCTGCGCCGAGATCCGCTTCTGAGCGAGTGTGGCCTCGACCGCCCTCGCCGACGCTTGCTCGGCCTTCTCGCGCGCCGCTCTCGCATCGACGACCAGGATCTGGAGCTGTTCGCGAGATAGCTGGAGGTCCGCGTCCTTGCTCTGGAGGTCCGCATCCCGAACCTTGACCTCGTCCCGGGCGGTCTGGGCCTCGGCCTCCGCGCGCGCCTGGCGCTCGGAGGCGGCCATCGCCTGGCGCTCTTTCTCCAGCAGTTGCTCGAGCGCTGCGCGCGCCTTGCTAGCCTCGAGGACTTTTTCAGCCGCGCTCTGCTCTGCTAGCTGCTGGGCGTTCCTCACGCGAACGTACGCGATGCTCGCGCCACCGGCGATCAGCGCGAGGATGGTGATCGACACCGCGAGCGCGGCGTTGCGCACCGAACGGCCACGCCGGCCGAGCGCCAGCACGGCATCGAGAAACGCCTGGTCGCGCGGTGGGAGTCGGCGGGGTCGCTGCACGTACCATCGGCGGGCCTCCTCCATCGCGGCACCTCGCCACAAGAGGCCGGGCTGTCGCCCCTTGGCATCCCACTGCCGGGCAGCCGCGCCGAGCTCGGCCAGAAACGTCGACTCCTCGTGGTCCTCGTCGAGCCAGCGGCGGAGGGTCGGCCATCCCTCGATCAGCGACTCGTGAACGATCTCGACGGTCGCGCTGCCACGTACCGTGCCCTCATGAATCACCAGCAAGCGCGCTGTCACGAGCTGGTCGACCACGCGCTGAACCTCCTCGGCCTCGGAGTCGAGCTGGAGCAACTCGGCGAGCTCGACGATCGCGCGGGTCCGCTCCGGCGTCACGAGCCTGCGCACCACACTCTGCGTCAGGCGACGAGCGTTGGCGTTCATCGCGCCCACCACAGCGTCCGCGTGCGTTGCGAGCGCGCCCTCGACGCCACCGATCGCCGCGTAGCTGGCGGCCGTGAGCAGGCGGCGCTCGCGATCACGCGACTCCCACAGCTTGGTTGCGGCGAACTGGAGCAGCGGCAACGCTCCCGGGGCGCCCGCGAGCGCAGCCAGCATGTCGTCGATGATCGCGGGAGTCTCGAAGTCGTAGCCGACCATGTCGACGGGCGAGCGCAACGCTTCGGCCAGCCCGTCGCGATCCGGTGGCGCCAGGAACACGAGTCCGCGTGACAGGTGCTCCACGAACGCAGCGTCCTCGGAGACGCGGTCGAGGAAGTCCGCCCGCATCGAGACCAGCACGCGGAGCGGCGCCTCGGCGTCGTCGGCCACAGCCGTGAGGGCCATGGTAAACGCATGCCGCACCTCGCGATCTTCGACGAGCGTGTAGAGCTCCTCGAACTGATCGACGAACACGAGAATGTGCGCGCCGGAGTGGCGCGCGCGGGTGCGAAGCATGGCGCCGAAGTATCCGGGCTCGTTGCGAAGCCGCTCGATCAGGCCCGCATGCTCCGCGCTGAGCTCGGGATTCCAGCGCTCGATCACCCGGGCCAGTGCGGCCAGTGGGTGCCGGCCCGGCCGCAGCGGAACGATGTCCCATAGCTCGCCGGAGCTCTTGAGCGCTGGACCGACCCCTGCGCGGATGAACGACGACTTGCCGACCCCTGATGGGCCGACAATGCCCGTC
>JANOPP010000618.1:0-20654 GCA_031421915.1 Myxococcales bacterium
CCCGACGTGGTGGCCTGTCCCCTGGACCCGGGGACCGCCTGCGCGTCCGACCGGCCGCGGGGCGCGGTGCGCGCCGCGGCCGAACAGGACGGCGGCGCGGGCGCGGGTGAGTGGGACGCTCGCTGTGGACTGTGGCGTGCCACCGAGCGCGATGATGGCGGAGGCGAGATCGGTCTCGGTCAGCGGGTTGGTCATTGCTGGTGGCGTCGCGCCGGGGAACGCGCGGGTGAGGAGCGTGGTCGCGGCTGCGCCGTCGAGGAGGTCGGCGGGACAGAACCGGGCAGGGGCGGTCGCGCAGCCGGTGGTGACGCCCGAGTCGCGCAGCGCCTGGATCTCGGCGAAGCCGGGATCGGAGTACGCGACGTCCCAGAAGTGCGGGAGGAACGTCGCATCGAGGCCGTGATCGGTGACGGGGGCACCGGCGATCGCGGAGGTCAGGCCGGTCCAGCCCGGGCCCGCGGTCGGCACGGCCCAGTCCGCGGCGTCGAAGTAGACGAGGCCGGCAACGCGGGTGTCGGCCGTCAGCGTCGTGACGAGCGATGCGATCCACGCATTGCGATCGTCGCCTGCGATCGCGCGGCTACCGGTCTGCAGCACGACGAACCGATCGCGCTGCCACGCGGAGGGATACGAGAGTGCGGTGAACAGCGCTGCCATCGGCGCGACGACAGTGGCCTGCACCGAGTCGGTGCCCGAGCGATATGCGCTCATGCCGAGCACGTCGACGTAGGCGTGCCCTGGGTAATAGCCGGCGGCGGAGCCGCAGCTCGCGCTCGAGGTCGAGTTCGGGCCGTAGGCCCAGCGCACGCGCCGCGCGTCGACCTGGTGCGCGGCGAGCTTCGCCGTGACCTGCGCGTGGAACGCGCGGTAGAGCGCGATGTAGTGCGGGGCGGAGAGGCAGCCCCAGGTGACCCAGTTGCCGTTCATCTCGGCGCCGAACGTCAGCAGCACGCGGCCCGGCGGTGATGCGGCAAGGGCGCCGGCGATCGCGTCGGCCATCGCCGCGAGATCCTGCGCGAGTGGAGCGGCGGTTGGCGCGGCGTACTGCTGCGCGGTGTAGCCCGTCGGCTCGACATTGAGGTGCGCGACCTGACCGCGCGCGAAGATCGCCGCGAGATCTGGCGCCGTGCGCGCGATGCCGAGAGCCGACAGCGAGTGATAGGTCTGCAGGATCGCCAGCGGTCGTCCGGCAGCGCCCTCGATCGCGGCGAGTGCCGGATCGGCGGAGACCGCGGGTGCGAACACGCCCGCGAACATGCGCGGCGTGCAGTCCTCGTCGGCGAGACCGTCGCCGTCATCGTCGAGCGCGTTGCCGCAGTGCTCGCCATCCGAGAGCGGCCCGGCGCCGTCGTCAGGCTCGCCGTCGTGTGTGGGCCCGCCGTCGGGCGAGCCAGTGTCGGTGGCGTCGTCGTCGCCGGGACGCCAACCCGCGGTGGTGCAGCCGGCGATCGACGTGACGAGGAGCGAAATTAGAACCGGTATTCTCATTTCGATCCGCACTCTACCGATCGCACTGCCGCCTGGGAAGTGGCTACTGCGCTGGCCGGTTCACGCGGGGCGCGGCTCAGTCGTCGTCGGCGTGGCCGGTGAGCTTGAGCTTGTTCTTCGCGGCCTTCGCCAGCTTGCTGCGCGGGCGGTCGTCGATGATGCCCTGGAGCAGCTCGGCGCCGAGCTCCTCGTTCGAGCCGTCGCGCGACTCGAGGAGGCGGAAGCCGAGGGCGTAGATCGCCTCGTCCGAGACGTCCTTCTCCTTCGTCAGCTGCTTCGCGACCGGGTAGCCCTTGGCGGCGAGCCGCGAGAACTGCTCGAACACCGGATCGTTGGTGTTGGTCGTGCGGAGCAGGCCCTCGCCGGCCGCCTCGAGCGAGAGCACCGCGAGGAAGAACCGCTGCTCGTCGTCGATCGCCGTGTCGATGTCCGCGCGCGAACGGAGGAGCGGCTTGAGGCTCCCGAAAGCCTCGACGCTCTTGCCCTGCTTGCGCAGGCGCTTCGCCCGCTCGAACAGCAGCTCGACGTGGACCGCGGGGGCGACGTCGGCGATCAGCTCGGCGAGCACGCGCTCGAGGACGATCTGATCGGCGGTCGCCTTGCCCTTGAAGTGGACGTCCATGTACTCGCGGACGCGCTCGGTGAGCTCCTCGACCGCCTGGTTCGAGACGCTGCCGCGGTGCGAGCGGATGACGCCGGCGAACCGGCGCGCGACCTGCTCGTCCTTGGTCGCGAGCAGCGCGCGCGTCGCGGGGAGCACGGACTCGGGCGCCTTCGACAGGCCGCGAGCCGCCGCGTCGCGTGCGGTGGGCTCGTCGCCGCCGAGGGCCTCGATGAGCGCCTTGATGCCTGCCGCGCCGCCACCGGCGGGCATGCGCTCCATGGCGAGGCGCTGTGCCGCGGGGTTCTTCGACTTCGCGAGCTTGGAGAACGTCTTCTGGAGCGCCTCGGGGATCCGGGCGCCGCGCAGCGTATCGACCGCGGACTGGGCGACCGCGGGGTCGTCACCGTCGGCGAAGTCGATCAGCGAGTCGATCACCTTCTCGGTGCCCTTGGCCTCGCTGGTCGCGACGATCCGCCGGAGGCCGGCGATCGCGGCGAGCCGGATCGGGCGCGGCTCCTCGGGGTCGGCGTACTTGAGGAGGAGCGACTGCGTCGACGGACGCGCGAGGTAGCCGATCAATCGCAGCAGCGCGCCGAGCTCGGCCATGCCGTGGGCGACCTCGGGATCGCGCATCGGATCCGGCGCGACCGCGTGGCCGTTGGTGTGACCGTTGCTGCCGGTCATCGCGGTCTTTGCAGGCTTCTTCTTGGCAGCCTTCGCGGCCTCCTTGACGGCGTTCTCGGCGGCCTTCTGTGCGCGCGTCCACGCCTTGCCGAGCTCCTTGTTCGCTTCGCTGGCGCGCTCGGTGGCAGACTTCTCGATCTGGTTCGCGAGCCGCTCGTTGCCCTGATCGAGCTCGTGGCGGATCAGCTGGAGCGCTTGCTCGCCGAACTCGTGATCGGCGAGCTGGTCGAGGACGGCGTCGATCGCGGGCTGGGTCTGGCGGCGGAGCAAGAGCTGCGCCATCACCCGGCGCGCGGAGACTGGACCGGATGCGACTTCCTTGCGGAGCGTCGACTCGGCGGCCGCGCCCTGCTGCGCGAGCACCTGGGCCGCACGCTCGGCGAGCGCCTCGTCGCTGCCGTGCAGCAGGGGGACGAGCTGTGCGGAGATTCCGCCGGCGCCCATGTCGGCGAGACCCTCGAGCGCGATCCGGCGGACCACGCCATCGTCATCCGCGAGTCGATCCGTCAGCGCTGCCTCGACCGACTTGTCGCCCTTGCCCACGGCAGCCAGCACGGTGGCCGCCGCCGCGCGCAGATCGACTCGCTCCGAGTCGAGCAGCTCGATGATCGCTCCGCCTAGATTTCTCGCCATGGGTACCCTCTGGCGCGGAACGTACCGACGACACTCACGCGTTGTAAAGGCCGACCGCCCACCCGCCGAGGCCGAGGACGGTCAGGGCGGCACCGACGAGGGCTGGGCGACGGGCCAGGCGCCCGGCAGCATCGAATCCGCGTCGGATCGCGACCCCGATCCCGGCGAGCCAGCAGGCGATCCCGGCGATCGCCAGGACCACGGCGCCGGTTGCCGGGCGGGAATCGCGGGAGAGCTGGTCGGCGTGGAACTGCTTCCGGGTGGCAGCGTCGGGCCCTCCGGCAGCTGCGCCCTGCGGATCGCGCGATGCGAGCTCTGCGATCTGCGCGTTCGCGGCTGCGAGGTCGCTCTCGTGCGGGGTCCAGAGGTGGCGGGTCGCGAGCGCCGCGCTCCGGATCGCGCGCCACGCGGGCAGGCCACGAACGCCCGCCGTCGCGGCGTGATCGCGGAGCCGAGCGTACGCATCGTCGACGTGCGGCGCGAGCGGGAGGTACCAGCGGGCCGCGGTCTCCCAGCCCGCGATCGCATCGTCGAAGCGCCCGGCAGCCGCGGCCTCGTCGCCGTCGGCCAGCGAGGTGCGACCCTCGATCACCACGCGGATCGCGAGAGCGCCGAGCGTCGCGAGGAGGATCCCGACGACGACGATCGCCGCCTTCACACGAAGTCTCGGCGATGGAACAGCAAGGCCGCGATCGCGAGCAGGCCGACGATCCAGCCGAGGCCGTGCAGGCTCGCCATGGCGACGTAGCCCCAGGACACGAGATCGGCGTGGACGCTGACGTGCGCGCCGTCGATCGAGCGCCCCGAGATCGCGAACAGGTGGAGGTCCGGCACGATCTCGAGCGTGATCTTCGTCATCGTCCTGATCCACGGGGCGGCGTCGCGCGACGCGGCCTCGATGTCGGGCGTCACGCGGCCGAGGCCCCACATCGCGAGCGCGAAGATGCCGGACATGAACGGCGTCGAGAACGACGAGAAGAAGATCGCGATCGCCGCGACCGTGAGGACCTCGAACCAGGCGAGCACGACCGCCTTGAACACGGCCGTCGAGACGCCGACGTCCTGGAGCAGCAGCATCCCGACCATCGCGACCGCAAACAGCGCGACGAGGACGGTCAGCACGAGCACCATGCCGAGGTACTTGCCTACGACAAACTCCCAGCGCTCGATCGGCTTGCTGACGATCGCGTGGATCGTTCGGCGCTGGACCTCGGTGTAGAGCAGGAACACGCCGAGGAAGATCGCGGTCAGCGAGCCGAACAGCGAGATCCCGGTGAGCCCGATGTCGCGTGCGACGCGCGCTTGCTCGTTGGTCACCATCTCGCCGAGGACGACCGCCATGAGATTTGCGCCGACGACGAGCACGAGGATGCCGTAGAGCACGCGGATGCGTGCGGCCTCGCGGAACGTGTTGAGGGCGATCGCCCAGATCCGACCGATCACGGGCGCCCCTCCTTCGCGGTCGCGTCGGTGCGATCGGAGTTGGCGACCTCGCGGAGGAACAGATCCTCGAGCGTCTCGTGGCGCGGCGAGATCTGGAGGACCTTCGCGCCGGCGGCATGCGCGCGCGTGATCCAGGCGTCGACATCGGAGTCCGCGGGCAGCGTCAGCGACAGCTCGTCGCCGAGACGACGCACACGCTCGGCACCGGCCGTCAGGTCGCCGGGTTCCGTGCTGGCGGGCAGGCGGATCATCACGTCGATGCCGAGGATCGTCTTCTGCACGAGCTCGGACGGCGTGCCCTGCGCCTGGAGCTGACCGCGCGCGATGATCGCGACGTGATCGGTGATCGCCTGGACGTCGGACAGGATGTGCGTCGAGAAGAACACCGTCTTGCCCTGGTCGCGCAGCTCGACGATCAGATCGCGGACTTCCTTGCGGCCGATCGGGTCGAGTCCGGACATCGGCTCGTCGAGCACGACCAGCTCGGGATCGTTCATCAGCGCCTGTGCGAGCCCGGCGCGCTGGAGCATGCCCTTGCTGAACTTCTTGAGGCTCTGCGACTGCGCACGCGACAGGCCGACGCGCTCGATCAGCTGGGCCGCGCGCTGCTTGCGCACGCTCGTCGAGAGACCGAACAGGCGGCCGGCGAGGTCGAGCAGCTCACCGACGGTCAGGTAGTCGTAGAAATAAGGCGACTCGGGCAGGAAGCCGACCTTGAACCGCGCCTCGCGGCTCGGGATCTCGTGGCCGAGGATCTTCGCGGAGCCGCTCGTCGGCCGGATCAGGCCCATCAGCGTTCGGATCAGCGTGGTCTTGCCCGCACCGTTGGGGCCGACGAAGCCGTAGATGTGCCCTCTCTCGACGGCGAGCGTCACGCCACGCAACGCCTCGACCTTCCGCCGGGCAAACGGGGTCCGGTAGGTCTTCGTCAGGTCGCGGACGTCGATCGCTAGGTCAGCCAAGCAGCGGGAGAATAGCTCATCGGATCGTGTAGACGAACGTCACGACGCCGCAGACCGGCATGGGCGTGCCATTGACCGTGTACGGCTTGTAGCGCCAGCTCCGCGCCGTCGCGACCAGCTTCGCGTCGTAGGCCTCGTACTTCGTCGAGCTCGCGACCGACACCGACTTGATTCCACCATCGGTGGCGATGCACAGCTTGAGCGCGCCGACCGTGCGGTCCCTGCCGTCGCGCATCATCATCGTCTTGACGGTGTCGGGGGCCTGGATCTGGGTCTCGCCGGAGATCCGCATGCCCTGAAGGACCATCGGCGGGACGTTGATCGTCTTGATCTCGGTCCTGCAGACCGCGGAGCAGCCATCGCCCGCGGTGGCGTTGCCGTCGTCGCAGGTCTCGCCGGCTTCCTTCACGCTGTTGCCGCAGACCGGATCGACAGGGGTGCTCGTGCCAGACGTGCCCGAGCCACAGCCCAGTGGGTCGTCGCACGACTCGCCACCCGGCGGGCCGTCGGTGTCCCCGACTCCCGAGCCCTTGCCCGCTCCCTCGCCGTCACCGACCTCGCCGGCCTTGGTCGTCAGCTCGGCCACCTCGAGCGGCTTGGGTACGGGCTGCGCGTCCTTGACGATCTTCTTGTCCTTCTTCTTCTTCTCCTCGCGCTTCTCGGGCGCCGCTGCGGATGCCCCGCCCTCGGGCTCACCGCCCTGTGGGAGCGGGACGCCGAGCACGTACTGAAACCTGGGTTGATCGAGGCGCTCGATGCGCCAGACCCCGGCGACGAACAGTCCGACACCGAGCCCGGCGTGGGCGAGAACGGAGAACGTGATCAGCCAGCGTCGATTCATCTGACCCCCAACGCCATGAGACGCGATCCGGTCTGGGAGGTCCGCTGGCAAGCGCTACCGGAGGGCGCCGCGGGCGCGGACTCGGCGTATCGTAGGTGTCGCAGTGGTCGGATCCCTCGTCGTCTTCTGCGTGACGTACCTGGTGATCGCGAGCCGTCAGCTCCACTGGATCGGGCTCGATCGGCCGGCAGGGGCGGTGGTCGGTGCGGTCGCGATGGTCGTCGTCGGCGGGCTCCCGATGGACCTCGCGCTGAAGGCGATCGACCTCCACGTCGTCGTGCTGCTGTTCGGCGTCCTCCTGATCGCTGCCTATCTCGCGGAGGCGCGGTTCTTCCGGCTCACCGCGTACCTCGTCCTGACCCGCGCGACCTCGGCGCGCTCGTTGCTGTTCGGCTTGACGTTCGCCGTCGGCGGGCTCTCCGCACTCCTCCTCAACGACACCGTCTGCGTGCTGCTGACGCCGCTGGTAGTCGCGGTCGTCGTCGAGGCGCGGCTCCCTGCGATGCCGTATCTGCTCGCGCTCGCGTCTGCTGCGAACGTCGGTGGGCTCGTCAGCTTCAGCGGCAATCCGCAGAACATGATCGTCGGCGCGGCCGCCCACGGCACGATCGGCTTCGCGCAGTACTTCGCGTTCACGGTGCTCGCTGGTGTCGCGTGCCTCGCGGCGAACGCTGCGGTCATCGTGTGGTTGTTCCGCAAGGACCTCCCGACGGGGCCGCTCGTCGAGCGTCATCCGCCGCGCCCGGCGATCGACAAGGTGCTCGCCGGAAAGGCGCTCGCCGCGCTCGCCGCGTTCGCGATCCTCGCGGTCGCGGGCGTCTCGCTCGCGGGCGCAGCGATGTGCGCAGCGGCCGGGCTGATGCTGATCGCGCGGACGCCACCGAAGCAGGCGTTCGCGTTCGTCGACTGGCAGCTGCTCGTGTTCTTCGCGGGCCTGTTCGTCGTGGTCGCCGGCGTCGCGCACACGGGCGTCCTGGCGCACCTGTTCGATGCGATCGGACCGGCGATCGGACGCGGCGATCTCGCGGGCGACCTCGCGTTCCTCGCGCTCGTCGTCATCGCGTCGAACCTCGTGTCGAACGTCCCGCTCGTGCTCGTCGCCGTGAGCTGGGTGCCGCACATGCCGGACCCGACGTGGGGCTTCATCATGCTCGCGGTTGGTTCGACGGTTGCCGGCAACCTGACCTTGTTCGGCAGCGTCGCGAACATCATCGTGATGGAAGGGGCAGGGCCGCGCGGCGAGATCGGGTTCTGGCGGTTCCTGCGCTATGGCGCCGTGATCACCGCCGTCGATCTCGCGGTCGCGTTCGGCGTGCTCTACGCCGAGCGCGCGCTCGGCGTGCTCGGCTGGCTCGGCCTCTAGGGTGCGGTGGTCGCGGCCGCGAGCGCTTCGGTCATGATCATCGTCGCCAGTGCATCGAACGTGCACAGGATGACGCGCTTCGGCAGCTCGCCGTGGCGTGACAGCTCGCCAGCGATCGTCGCGATCGCGACATCCGCGGCCTCGCGCAGCGGATACCCGAAGACGCCCGTCGAGATGCCGGGGAACGCGATCGAGTTGACCCGGTGCTCGCGCGCGAGCTCGAGGCAGCGCCGGTAGCACGACGCGAGCTGGTGCTTCGCGCTGGAGCCAGCTTCGCGAAAGACGGGACCCACCGTGTGAATCACGTAGCGCGAGGGCAGGTTGTAGCCCTTCGTCAGCTTCGCATCACCGGTCTTGCAGCCGTCAAGCGTCCTGCACTCCATCAACAGCTCTCTGCCGGCCGCTCGGTGGATCGCACCGTCGACGCCACCGCCGCCGAGCAGGCTCGTGTTCGCCGCGTTGACGATCGCGTCGACCTGCAGCTTCACGATGTTCTCCTCGATGATCTCGATCCGGCTACGGATGGCAGGCTCAATCATAGTGTCAGGATAACACTATTTGACCAAGACGGGAGCATCGGCATTCCAGGCGAACCGCCAGCGCAGCTTGCCGTTGTCGATGCGGACCGCCTCCGCCTTGTCGAGTGCGGCGAAGTAGGCGTCGACCAGGACGAGTCCGATCCCCGAGAGCGACGGCTCGTGACCGACGAGGAGGACGTGGGCGTCGGCCGGGAGTGCCTTGATTGCTGCCACCAGCTCGCGGGCATCGCCGTCGGGCGCGAGCTGCGGTACGGATTCGACCACGACGGTCTCGCCGATGCCGGCGATCACGAGCTCGGCGGTCTGCAGCGCGCGGACGAGCGGGCTCGACCACACGAACGTCGGCGTGCAGTCGTGCCAGCGCAGCCGATCGCCGAGCGAGCGCGCCTGCGTGCGGCCCGCGGCGGTGAGGTGACGGTGCGGGTCGCGGAGCGTGAGCGTCTCGTCGACTGCGGACGCATGGCGGATCAGGAACACCTGCACGCGCCGAGCGTATCGCGTAGGTTTCCCGGCATGAAGCTCTATGGCACCACGACGTCGCCGTTCGTGCGGCGGGTCCGCGTCGTCGCCGCCGAGGTCGGCGTCAAGGTCGAGCTCGTCGACACCGCGTCGGCCGCAGGGCAAGTCGCGCTGCGCGAGATCAGCCCGATCCGCAAGGTCCCGGTCGCGGTCGTCGATGGCACGACGCTGTTCGACTCGCGCGTGATCATCGACTGGATCACGGCGCACGTCGGCTTCGGCAAGCTCGCGGGCCTGCGCGAGCCGTTCCGCGAGGCGAACCTCGTCAACGCGATCGACGCCGCCATCGATGCCACGATCCAGCTGTTCTACCTGAGGCGCGATGGCGTCGCGATCGACGGCACGCCGTACGCGACGCGCCAGCTCGAGCGCGCCGATGCGATCTTCGCGTGGCTCGGCACGCAGCTCGCGCCCGACGGCCGCGGCTTCGGCGAAGGCCTCGGGCTCCCCGAGATCACGCTCGTGTGCGCGCTCGACTGGATGGAGTTCCGCTCGGCGTATTCGACGGAGCGCGCGGCCGCTGTCGCGAGCGTTCGCGCCGCGTGGAGCGATCATCCGTCGCTCGCGGCCACGCGTCCGCACGCGTAAGATCCTGAGCGTGAAACACCTCGCGCTCCTGGTCCTCGTCGTTGGTTGCGGAAAGAGTGCGGACAAGGCCGGTGGCGGTGGGTCGTGGACCATCGGCGGCCTCACGGTGCCGCAGGCCGCGATCCCGAAGAAGCTCGGCACTCCGACGGTGATGGCGAAGAAGATCGGCGACAAGGTGACCCAGGGCGAGTCCAACGAGAGGGTCATGGTCATCCCCGACCAGCTCAACGTCAGCTACATCCTGGGCGAGCCTCCAAACGATGACCTCGTCCGCGGCTACCAGGTGATGATCTACGCGGATCCGATGGCTGACCTCGAGGCGGCCTGGGGACCATCGACCGAGATGGAGGTCCCGGGCTGGAGCGGCTCGAAGTGCTGGACCGACAAGAATCTTCAGGCCTGCGTGTCTCACAGCGCAGGGCAGGCCCACTGGTTCCTGAGAACGTGGACGACCGCGCCGCCGCAGGATCGACCGCTCACGCCGGTTGAACCCGAGCCCGCGGGTACCTACGCCGACTTCCCGGTCGGAGTCGGACCGTGCAACGTCGCCGGCATCGGGGAGATCTCGCAGATCGTCGGAGTGCAGGTGCAGTATCTCGATCCCAAGGCAACAGACGCGTCGTGCATGCTCGAGCCTGCGACCGACAAGGCCGCATCGAGGACTGCGGGCCAAGTGACTGCTGCACAAGCAGCAGCGTCGGTCCCCAGCATCCTGATCCGGCGCCAGCCAGCAGACCGTTCGTCGTGGAGCGACGTCACGATCGAAGGCCTCGGCGACAAGGCCACGTGGGAGGGGAGCAGTGTGCAGTTCCAGATCGCGGCGGTCGAGTATCGAGTCAACGTCACCGATCACCGGAAGGACCTGCGCTGGCTGAAAGATCGCGCGCTGCGGATCGCGCACAAGGTCGCGGCGCGCGCCCGGGCTCTGCCCGCGGAGTAGACTGCGCAGGTGAAGCGCGGCACCGACATCGCCCAAGCTGCCCGCGTGCTGCGCGCGGGCGGGCTCGTCGCCTTCCCGACGGAGACCGTCTACGGCCTCGGTGCGGATGCGTCGAGCGACGCGGCGGTCGCGAAGATCTTCGCGGCGAAGGGCCGGCCGCGCGCGCACCCGCTGATCGTCCACCTCGCGCCCGAGGCGCGCCTCGATGACTGGGCGATCGACGTCCCCGATGCCGCGCGCGACCTCGCCGCTGCAGCGTGGCCGGGCCCGCTGACGATCATCCTCGCGCGCGGACCGCGGGTGTCGCTCGCGACGACCGGCGGATCGGAGACCGTTGGCCTGCGCGTGCCCGCGCACCCGATGGCGCAGGACCTGCTGCGCGCGTTCGGCGGCGGTATCGCGGCGCCCAGTGCGAACCGGTTCGGCGCGGTGAGCCCGACGACCGCGGACCATGTCGCCAGCGATCTCGGCACCGACGTCGACTACATCCTCGACGGCGGTGCGTGCGCGGTCGGTGTCGAGTCGACGATCGTCGATCTGTCGCGCGGGCGCGCGGTGCTGCTGCGCCCCGGCGGGCTCGCGCGCGAGGCGATCGAGGCGATCATCGGGCCGCTCGCGGTCGCGGACGAGGAGGCGCCGGCTGCGCCCGGGACGCTCGCGAGTCACTACGCGCCCCGCGCTCGGGTGATCGCCGTGCAGCTCCGCGACGTCCCGCGCGCGGTTGCCGATGCGCGAGCGTCACTCGGGGAGCGCGGGATCCTCGCGGTGCTCGCTCCGGAGGGAGCGATCTCGGCGTGGCCCGAGCTGCCGGCCGATCTCGTGGTTCGGTTGCCCGACGATGTCGAAGGCATGGCGCACGGGCTGTATTCGGCGCTGCGCGATCTCGACGAGCTGGGCGTCAATGTGGTGATCGCCGCGTTGCCTCCGGCGTCGGGCCTGGGCGAAGCTGTCGTGGATCGGTTGCTGCGCGCAGCCGGCCCGCGAAGGAGCGAGTCATGACGAACGCACGTGTCGGCATCATCATGGGCTCGTCCAGCGACTGGGAGACGATGAAGCACGCGTCGGACGTGCTGACCCAGCTCGGCGTCCAGCACGAGTCGAAGATCGTCTCGGCGCATCGCACGCCAGATCTGCTGTTCGAGTACGCCGAGGAGGCCGAGAGCCGCGGCATCTGGGTGATCATCGCGGGCGCAGGTGGCGCGGCTCACCTCCCGGGCATGACAGCGGCGAAGACGCGGCTCCCCGTGCTCGGCGTGCCGGTGCAGAGCAAGGCGCTCAGCGGGCTCGACTCGCTGCTGTCGATCGCACAGATGCCCAAGGGGATTCCGGTCGGGACGCTCGCGATCGGCGAGGCGGGTGCGGTCAACGCGGGGCTCCTCGCGGCGGCGATCATCGCGCTCCACGATCCGACGGTCGCCGACAAGCTCGATGCCTATCGCAAGGCGCAGACGCAGCGCGTGCTCGACGAGAAGCTCCCGTGACGCTGGTCGTTCCGGGGCCGGGAGTGAATCCAGGCCCCTCCGCCCTGGGCCCCGGCGCGACGATCGGGGTGCTCGGGGGCGGGCAGCTCGGTCGGATGATGGCCGTGACGGCGCGCCAGATGGGCTACCGCATCATCGTGCTCGACCCGAATCCGCGGTGTCCAACCGCGCAGGTCTCGGACGGAGTCGTCGTCGGTGCTCTCGACGATCTCGACGCAGGCAAGCACCTCGCGAAGCAGGTCGACGTGATCACGCTCGACACCGAGCACGTGCCGGCCGACATCCTCGTCGAGCTCGACAAGATCGCGCCGGTCCGGCCGGGTGCCTCCGTCCTCCGGACGATCCAGGATCGCCTGGTCCAGAAGCAGTTCCTCGACACGATCGGGATGCCTCAGGCGGCGTGGGCGCCGGTCGCCGATCCGGGCGAGCTCGACGCCGCGCTCCGCAAGGTCGGGCGTCCCGCGATCCTCAAGGTCCGGCGCGCCGGCTATGACGGCAAGGGGCAGGTCCGGATCGACGCTGATGCCGATGCGGCTGCACAGCTCGCGCGCCTGCGCGGCGAGCCTGCCGTCGCCGAGGAGGTCGTGAAGTTCACGCGCGAGATCTCCGTCATCCTCGCGCGCGGCATGGGCGGTGAGATCCAGATCTATCCGATCGCGGAGAATGCTCACCGCCGGCACATCCTTCACACGACGCGTGCACCCGCGCCGATGCCCGAGGCGCAGCGCTCCCGGGCACAGGAGGTCGCGGTCGCGGTCGCCGAGGCACTCGGGCACGTCGGGGTGATGGCCGTCGAGATGTTCGAGCTCCCCGACGGTCGGCTCCTGATCAACGAGATCGCGCCGCGCACGCACAACAGCGGCCACTACACGTATGGCGCCTGCGCGACCTCGCAGTTCGAGCAGCACGTGCGCGCGGTCTGTGGGCTCCCCCTCGGTGATCCGCGGGCGCTGACGGGCGCCGTGATGGTCAACCTGATCGGTGATCTGTGGGCGGCGGGGCCGCCGGCGTGGCACCACGTCCTCGCGCGGCCCGAGGCGCGGCTGCACCTCTACGGCAAGGACGCCCCGGCCCCGGGACGGAAGATGGGCCACGTGGTCCTGCTCGACGACGACACGGAGCGATCCTTGGCGACGGCAGAGGCCCTGATTTCGGTCCTAACCCCCCGATCGTGATAGGTTTGCCGCCAGGGAATGGCGACCCTCGTCTATTCCGACGCTGACGGCGTCGACCGCTCGTTCGCGTTCGGGAACGAACCAGTGATGGTCGGTCGCGGCGCGGAGTGCGCCATCCGCAGCCAGGACCCGCGCGTGTCGCGGCTCCATGCACGGTTCTTTCTCGAGCAGGGCACGCTGTGGGTCGAGGATCTCGGCAGCTCGAACGGGATCTTCGTCGGGCCGAACAAGGTGCAGAAGGCTCCCGTGCCGACGGGCGAGATCATCCTCGTCGGTAGCCTGATGATCCGTCTGTTGCCGGCGAGCGGCACGCTGCCGCCGCCGATGGGGCTGCACGGAACGCTCGCGACGTGGCTCGATCTCGAGCGCAAGGCGCGCGCGGCCGTCGAGGACGAGCGCGATGCGTTCGCCAGGCGCGTCAACGAGCTGCACCAGGAGCTCGCGGCCGCGAAGGTCGGCGAGACGCTGAAACCCGCGCACGGGCAGGGCACCATCGACGCCGAGGCAGTGCGGATGCGCGACGAGGCGGTCGCCAAGGCCGCCACGCTCGAGCGAGCGCTCGTCGCGGTCCAGGGCGAGCTCGATTCACTGCGCGAGATGAGTCGCGGTGGTCGTGCCCCGACAGCCAACCCCGCGGCTGACAACATTCACGGTGACGAGGCGACGCAGCTGCGCGAGCAGGTCGGCACGCTCGAGCGCGAGCTGAAGGAGCGCGCGGACTGGTCGTCGAACCTCGACGTCGAGCAGGTCAAGATGGTCTCCGAGGTCACGCGCCTCAAGGCCGCGCTCGACGAGGCACGTGCCGCGGTCTCCGGTGCGGAGCACACGCATGGCGAGCTGATGCGCGAGTCGCAGCAGCTCCGCGACGAGCTCGATCAGCTGCGCCGCTCGAGTGCCGCGGAGATCGAGATCGCGAAGCTCGAGAGCTCGAAGTCGCGCGAAGCGAAGATGATGGCGGAGACCGCCGTCGGCATGCAGGCCGCGGAGAAGCTCGCCGAGGCCGACATCGTGATCACTCGCCTCGAGCGCGAGGTCGCCGATCTCAAGGCGGCACAGGCGATCGCGCAGGCCGGACCCGACGCGAAGTCGCAGCAGCTCGGTGACCAGGTCACGACACTCACCGCGAAAGCCGAGCGCATCGAGAAGGAGCTCGCGGCGGCGCAGATCCGCGCCCAGGGCGCCGAGCGCAACCTGTCCGGCGCGAACGCGCAGGCCGCCAAGGCCGAGACCAAGGCGGCACAGCTCGAGGCGACCGTCGCCGACGCGGAGACGCGGACCAAGGCTGCCGAGCACGATGTCGCCAAGGCCCTCGAGCGCGTCGCGCAGCTCGAGACGCGGCTCGGAGCGGGCGATGCGCCGCTGCAGGCAGCGGAGACGCGCTCGGCGAAGATCGCGGCCGAGCTCGCCGATATGACGAGTCAGTTCGAGACGCGGCGAGATCGTCTCGTCGAGCTCGAGAAGGGACTGTTCGCAGCAGGTGAGGCGGCGAAGGCCGCCGAGGCGCGTGCGGCCCAGGCGAGGACCGAGGTCACCGAGACCGCGGCCAAGCTCGCCGACGCAGAGTCGCGTGCACAAGCGCTGCAGACCAAGCTCGATCAGCTCGCGACCGCGGACGTCGCGATCGCGGCGGCGACGAAGGCGCGCGACGAAGCACTCGCGAAGGTCGGCACCTCGGACAAGCGCGTCGTCGAGGCGGAGCGCCGGGCGAGTGACTTCGAGCAGCGAGCGAGCGCGGCCGACACCATGGCCAAGGCGATGGCCAAGGATGTCGCCGAAGCGCTCCGCCGCGCCGCGGACGCCGATCAGAAGGCCAAGGGCGTCCACCGGGACCTCGCGGACGCGTTCAAGCGCGCGGAGACTGCCGAGGCCACGATGGCCGAGGTCGCCGCGTCGACCTCGTCGATCGAGAAGCGCGCTACTGACGCCGAGGCGAAGGCCGCGCAGATCCAGAAGGAGCTGACGGACAAGCTCGCTGCGACGCAGAAGGATCTGACGGACAAGCTCGCTGCGACGCAGAAGGAGCTCGGCGACCGGCTCGCCGCGACCGAGAAGGAGCTCGGCGACAAGCTCGCTGCAACGCAGAAGGATCTGACCGCCAAGCTCGAGTCGACGCAGCGTGAGCTCGCCGCCGAGCGCTCCGGGCTGCTCGCGTTGGTCGATCGCAAGACGCAGCTCGAGCGCGAGCTCGAGCAGGCGAAGGCGCAGTTGCCGATCCTCCAGCAGCGAGCCGAGGAGGCCGAGCGCAAGCTCGCCGAGGCGGACATCCAGATCGAGACGTTGCAGGAGCGCATCACGGATCTCGAGAGCGGGCTCGCCGTCAACGAGACCGCCTCGCAGGCCGCGGTCGAGGAGCAGCGCGAGAAGATCAACGCGGTGCAGGCAAAGCTCGGTGAGCTGTCCGGTGCCGCGCAGCAGAGCACGGCGACGATCGATCAGCTGCGCGCCCGGGTCGCCGAGCTCGAGAGCCAGCTCGGACGGTCCGAAACAGCGCGGTCGGCGATCGAGGCCGAGCTCGAGGCGGCTCGCAACGAGATCGCGGATCTCGATATCGAACACGACAAGATGAAGGATGCGGCCACCCGTGCGGCCGATGCCGAGCGCAAGCTCGATGCGATCTCCGCGCGGGCCGAGGCAGCGGACCTTGCGATCGGTCGCGCTGGCGCCTTGCAGCGGCAGCTCGACGAGGCGATCGGCAAGCTCGCGTATCTCGAGCGCGAGGCAACGTCCGCGAAGAGCCGCGATGCCAAGGCCGCGCAGTCCGACGCGGTCGTCGCGGAGCGGCTCACGTCCGCGGAGAACCGGGCCAAGGAGTCCGAGGCGCGCGTGCGCGACGCCGAGGCCCGGATCAGCGAGAGCGAACAACGAGTTCGCGAGTACGAGTCCAAGGTTCGGGAGGCCGAGCTGCGGGCGCAGGTCGCGAGCTCCGAGCTCGCGGATGCCAGCAAGCGCATGGTCGAAGCGGAGCGCCGCGCGCAGGAAGCAGCCAAGCTCGCGACGCAAGCGCAGTACGAGATCGACGAGGCGACGCGTCGGGCCGTCGAGGCGGAGCGGCGTGAGGCCGACGCGTCCCAGCGGCTGGCTGTTGTCTCGCAGCGCGCTGACAACGCGTCGCGTGCGTCGAGCGCGGGTGGGGCTGCCGAGGCGCGTGCACTGGCAGCCGAGCAGAAGCTGGCGCAGGCGCAGAGCCACCTGGTCGCGCTGCAGAAGGAAGTCGACGCGGCCGAGAACGTCCGCTCGTTCGCTGCCGAGACCGAACGCGAGATCGCCCAGTTCCAGCGCGACCTCAAGGAAGCGCGAGCGCGGCTCACCCAGATGACGCTCGAGCGCGATCGCCTCGCGAGCGAGCTCAAGGACGCGCGCGGCGACGACGACACGACCAACCGCTCGATGCCGCAGATTCGCGAGCCCAAGCCGAGCCGTTCGCCGCAGTTCGACCCCGAGACCACGTCGCAAGCCGACCCCGCGCAGTACGAGGCGATGATCAAGAAGTCGAGCGACCTCGACGCCAAGGTCAAGAAGCTCGAGCGCGAGGACGCGGCGCTGCGGCAGGCGCTCGCCGATGCCGAGGCCAAGCTCCGTGCGGCGATCGACGGCGACGAGGACAGCGAGTCCGAGTCCACGCGCACCGGATCGCAGTTGCCGATCGCACTGGCCGAGCACGTCAGTGTCCTCGAGGAGTCGATCGACTCGCTGCGCGCCAACATGCGGGCCGCCAGCGACGAGACCGCGACGATGGAGCAGACGCAGTCGGTCGCCGCGATCTCCGAGGCAGTCAGCGCTGCCGCCGAGCACATCGAGCGCGCGCGCGCCGCGATCCGCTCCCTGCAGGCCGCGATCGGGATGTAGCTACGGCTTGGTCGTGTGGTCGCGCAGGAACGCGAGGCTGTGCGGGAGGCGCTCGACCCAGAAGTTGAACGTGTGGTGGCCGGGTCCGAGGTACCAGGCGTGGTCGATGTTGCGAGCGAGCAGGAGGTCGTGGAGGTGCTGCGCCCCGTTGTGCAGGAGCAGCTCGTCGTCGGTGCCCGCATCGAGGTAGAGCGCGGGGCGATCCTGCTCGATCTTCGCGACGAGGCTGACCGGGTCGTGCGCGCGCCACCGGGCGATATCGGTCCCGAACAGTCCGCGCACCCACTCGCCGAGCGGTCCGAGGCTCTTGCCGCCCCACTGAGTGGCGTCCTCGAGCAGCGTGACCTTGCCCTTCTCGTACGGGTGCGGTCCCACGTACAGCAAGGCGTCGAGCCCCGAGTGACTGGCGGCTGCGGCGTAGAGCTCCGGGTGCCGCATGCCGAGATGGAGCGCACCGAAGCCGCCCATCGACATGCCGGCGATCCCGCGGCCCTCGCGGGTCGGGATCGTGCGGTACGTGCGATCGACCCACTCGATCAGATCCTTGGTGATGTACGTTTCGTAGCGGAGCTGCCTCACGCAGGTCTGGCGGCGCGGCTGCTGCGGGAACACGAGCCCGGTGCCGGTCGCGATGCAGGCGTCGTAGTCGAACGGCAGCTCCGAGTCGACGTAGAACGCGTTGTCACCGTCGGGCATCACCACGATCGCGCCGAGCTTTATTGCCGTGGCTGCGTCGACGAGGTTGCCCTTCTCGGTCCAGTTGGTCTCGTTCCCCCCGAGGCCGTGCAGGTAATAGAACACCGGGTAGCGGAAGGTGGTCTCGCCGTAGCTGGGCGGCAGATAGACCACGACGTTCTTGGTCACCCCGAGCGCCTGACTGTCGAACGACTCGGTGACGACCGTGCCGCGGGCGTCGAGGATCGCCGGTCGCGCCTTGTCGGGTGCCGCTGCCGGAGTCGGTGCGCCGCCGCACGCAGCACCGATGGCTGCGAGCAGCGCGACGACGCTGGAGCGGATCACCGAACCACCGGCAACACGGCGATCGCCTGGATCGTCGTGGCGCGGAACGACAGCGCGATCTTCACGAGTCGCGAGACCTCCGCGCTGACGAGCGGATCGATGGCGCCGAGGCCCGCGAGCGCCTCGAGGACGTGCATCCCGATCGGTGCCTGGACCTCGCCGAAGGTGCCGAGCACGTCGCGCAGCGTGGGTGCGGGCGGATAGATCTCGAGGCCGACGGACGGATCGATCTTCGCGAGCGTGCGCGCCTCGGCGAGCGCGGCATCGAGGCCACCGATCTCGTCGACGAGACCGAGCTCCTTGGCCCGCGTCCCGGTCCACACGCGGCCCTGTGCGATCGGGAGGACGTCGTCGAGCTTCTTGTTGCGGCCCTGCGCGACGCGGCCGACGAACACCTTGTAGACCGCGTCCATCGAAGCCTGGATGACCTGCTTCTCCTCGTCGTTCCACGGACCGAGGCTCGCCATCATCGTCGCGCGCTTGCCACGGCCCATCGGGAACGTGTTGACGCCGAGCTTCGCGAGCGCGCCGGCAGGGGCGATCTTGCCGCCGACGACTCCGATCGAGCCGGTCAGCGTGTCCGCGAGCGCGTAGATCTTCGTTGCCGGGCTGGCGATGTAGTAGCCGCCGCTCGCTGCGACGTCACTCATCGAGACGATCACGGGCTTCTTCGCCTCGAGCTGGGTCACGGCCTCCCAGATCAGCTCCGACGCGCGGGCACTGCCGCCACCGGAGTCGATGCGGAGCACGACCGCCTTGACCGTATCGTCCGCTGCGATCGCGCGGAGCGCAGCGACGAGCGTGTGGGACGCGATCTCCTGGCGCGCGCCGAGGACGCCATCGCCGCGGCCGTCGGTGATGTCGCCGATCGCGTAGACCACCGCGACGTGATCGCCGACCGGCTTCTCCGCGGGCATCGCGCCGATGAACCGCGCGAGCTTCATCATGGTCTGGAGCTGACCTGCGTCATCGGGCTCGATCTCGAGCTTGGTCCACGCGCCGCCTGCGACGAGCTT
This sequence comes from Myxococcales bacterium, assembly GCA_031421915.1. Lineage (GTDB taxonomy): Bacteria > Myxococcota_A > Polyangia > Haliangiales > Haliangiaceae > JABFXX01. Next base: position 19,143 of record JANOPP010000618.1, read on the forward strand.
GTCGAGGAATGGCTCGAACGAGGTCACCTCGTCGACGAGCTTGGCGGCGAGCGCCTGCTCCGCCGGGAACAGCGCCGTATCGATCAGCGCCTTCGTGGTCTGCGCATCGAGCTTCCGCTCGGCCGCGATCACCTCGACCATCGTGTCGTAGCGGCGATCGAGGATCGCCCCCATCGTCTCCTTCATCTCGTTCGACGGTGCGTCGCGCGTCAGCGGCTCCGCGGCGCCCTTGTACGCACCGACGTGCAGGAAGTCCGCGGTGACGCCGAGCTTGTCGAGCAGCGGCTTGACGTGGATCGGCATCGCCGCGGGGCCGGTCACCGCGATGTCGCCGAGGGGTGCGAGCCCGATCGTCTCGCACGCGGCCAGTATCAGGTAGGTCGCGTTCGAGCCGTCCTCGGCGTGACACGCGAGCTTCTTCCCGGCGGTCCGGAAGTCGTGCATCGCGATCCGCAGCTCGACCACGTCGGGCAGGCTGATCTCGACGCCAGAGACGCGGAGCAAGAGTCCCGTGATCGTGTCGTCCTTCGCGAGCGCGCGAAGCCGGCCGACGACGTTGCGCAGCTCGGTGCCGCTGCCGCCGCTCCACGAGAATGCCTCGCGCTCGACGATCGCGCCGCTGAGCGCCATCACACCCCAGTGGGGCTTGGTCTCGTCGAAGTCTTTGGACTTCGCGGGCGCGTCGTAGGGGCCGGGCTTCTTCAGGCTCTCCTGGAGCTTCTCGAGCATGCCCTTGATGTCGAACCCGGCGAGATCGCCGTCGTCGTCATCCTCCTCCGCGTCGCCGGTGCTGGTCGCCGTGGCAAGCCCGCTCGACGACCATGGATCACTGCTCGCCGAGGGCTTCGGCTTCGCGGTGACCACACCGTCGAGCCGCGACGGAGTGTTGCTGTTGCACGCGGCGAGCAGCGCCGCACCGATCCACACGCAGAGCCGAACGCCGAAATTGCAGGCACTCATCGTGCCTGTCATAGCACGCTAGCCGGAGCCCGAGCCCGCGCCCTCGGACGGAGGCGGAGTCGGAGTCGGTGTCGGTGTCGGTGTCGGCGTCGGATCCGGCGGTGTCGGTGTCGCGCTGCCCGAACCCGGACCCGGATCCGGCGGCGTGGGGCTGCTACCTCCGCCGAGGCGGTCGAGCGCCTTCTGCGCCTTCGGCGTGTTGGGGTAGACCTCGAGGTACGCCTTGAACGCTTCGACCGCTTGCTCCTTGCGACCCTGCTGCTGATACGCCTCACCGACGCCCCACAGTGCCGGCTCGTAGCGCGACGACACCGCGAGCGCGGCGCGGAACTTCGAGAACGCGCTCGCGAACTGCTTCGCGTCGATGTGGCAATAGCCCATGCCGGTCAGCGCTTCGACGCCGTTCGGCTTCTGCTCCAGTGCCTTGCCGAACAGCTCCATCGCGCGCGTGCAGTTGCTCTCGGCCATCGAGTTCGCCTTCGCGAGCAGACGGTCGTACGAGTCACCAGGCTCCGCGCCCGTCCCCGGAGTGGTCGGCTTCGCCGAGCCGGG
>JANOPP010000619.1:0-4809 GCA_031421915.1 Myxococcales bacterium
TTCCGGGCGGCAATGGCTGCTCTGCGGGCGGCGGCGCTGGTGCGCTCGGGACGATTCGTGCGTACGCAACCACTCTGACGAACGAGTCGCTCCAGATCACGCCGGCGCTCACGATGGTGAGCCCGCCCTGAGCTGAAGCTCGTGCATTCGACGCGACCGTGGGGTTCGCCACAGCGGATCTGCCCACGGTATTCGATGCTTGACCCTGGGGGGGATGTCGAGGGACACCCGCCAAAGGGGACCCATGAAGAAGATCCGTCGAGTGGACTGGGTAGTCGCGATCACGTCGATCGTGTTCGCGGTGTCATGTAGCGGCGGGGGCTGTGGCGGTTGCGGCATGGAGTCCATCCCCGGCGGATTCCCCGCAACGAAGCGCACGCCGGAGTCCGTCCAGGTGCGCGTGACGCAAACGGGGCTCGCGAAGATCACCGCGGATCCCGCCGGCGTGATCGGCCCGCTGCTCGGCAACTCGATGAACGGCGTGATCCAGTTTCCGTTCCCACCCGGCGGTCCACTCGAGATCGATCTCGGCCTGCGCGTCGGCGATCTTCCGCGCCTCGTGCTTGCGCCCCAATCCGGTGCGAGCCAGCTCAAGGTCACGATCCGCGCGCGCGTGAGGACGGTGGCGCCATTGCAGATCTCGGTCGCGGGATCGAACTGTACCGTTACGCTGAACACCGCCCCCGGCGCGAACCGGGACCTCAAGATCGATACGGACATCAACTTCACACAGGACCCGACCACCGGCACGACTCGGATCGCGGCGGCCAACACGCAGGTCACCCAGCTCGACGGTGCGGACTTCAGCCTCGGAGGTGACTTTCTCTGCATCATCGGCAACATCCTGCCGGCGTCGACGCTGCAGGATCAGCTCGAAGGCCCGATCCAAGACGCGATCAACGGTGCGACGTGCAAGGCGTGCGATTCGGGTCAAGTCGCCGAGTGCGGATCGTCGTTCGCGACCGCGTGCACCGACAAGGTGTGCATGGTCTCGAACCGCTGCTTGCAGGAGACCGGCCTCGCTGGTCGCATGCGTGGCGCAGGCCTGTTCGGCTCGCTCTCGCCCGGAACGACGGGCGCCATCGATCTCTACGAGATCCTCGGCGGCTACGCGAAGACCGATAACAGCGGCATCTCGCTCGGCATGCTCGGCGGTATGCAGCCCGCCGGCACAGAAAGGGATCGGTGCGGTCCGCGCGGCTCAGAGCCTGCTCTGGTCAACATCGACGAGCTGGCGCTGTTCCAGGGCAACGTTCGCACCGACGTCGTGCCCAACGTTCCGTTCGATGTGGCGATCGGCCTTCACGAGAACCAGCTCGATCAGTTCGCGTTCGCGGGCTACGACGGGGGCCTGCTGTGCCTGACGATCGGCAACAGCACGGTCGAGCAGCTCTCGACCGACACGCTCGCGCTGCTGTCGCGCTCGCTCGGCAAGCTCGTCGACACCAGCTCGCCGATGGCGGTTGGTCTCCGCCCACAGAGCCAGCCGACGATCGTCCTCGGCAAGAACACGTTCATGACCGACGCGATGATGAACACCACGCTCGTCGAGCCGCTGCTCGACATCACGTTCGACGACATGGAGATCGACTTCTTCGCGTCGATCGATGACCAGTACGTGCGCGTGTTCACGGTCGTCTCTGATGTCCACCTCCCGGTGGGGCTCCAGGTCACGGGCATGGGCGAGCTCCAGCCTGTCCTCGGCGACGTCGCGGACGCGTTCACCAACGTCTCCGTCAAGAACTCGGAGGCGATCACCGAGACGCCGCAGGAGCTCGCGAACCTGTTCCCGAACCTGCTCGGCCTCGTGCTGCCGCAGCTCTCGGGTGGCCTCTCGCCGATCTCGCTTCCCGCGATCGGCGGCCTCAACCTCTCGGTCATCGACATCACCTCCGTCGACAACAACCGCTTCCTCGCGATCTTCGCGAACCTGGTGACGGCGATGCCGGCGCGCCCGGTCGACACCAACGTCACGCTCTCGGGCGTGGCGGAGCCGGCGACCTCCGTCGCGCGCGATCCCACGCAGTGGAGCGCGAACAAGCCGCCCGCGGTCAGCCTCGATTTCGGTGCCGCACAGAACCACGAGTGGCAGGTCCGGATCGATGGCGGCACCTGGTCGCCGTGGTCGCAGAACCGCCGCCCGACGCTCGCGCCCCGCGGGTTCTGGCTCCCCGGCCAGCACACGATCGAGGTTCGCGCGCGCGAGGTGAACAAGCCCGAGACGATCGACACCACACCCGAGCTGATCGAGATCGTCCTTGGCACGGACGTCCAGCTCCCGAACGGTTCGTTTGTTGCTTCCGGCATCGCCAAGAACGAGTTCCACGGGCAGTCCGGATCGTCGGGCTGCGCATGTAACACCAGCAGCGGTCCCGGCGGCGCCGCACCGTTCGCACTCGTGTTCCTGATGCTGATGGTTCCGATGCGGCGCGTGCGTCGCTCGCTGCGCCGGATCGGCGGTCACGCTGCCCGCCTCGGTGCGGTCGTCTGGCTCGCGGCTCTCCTCTCGCTGCCCGGCTGTAGCTGCGGCTCGGAGCCGTGCGGTGACGTCGAGTGTCTCCCGGGCGAGATCCCGAACGGCGGCCTGGGTCGCTACACCAGCATCGCGGGCGACAACGATCGGGTCATCGTCGCGACGTACGACACCGGCCTCGGCGATCTCGTCGCGGTCGATGTCACCGATCCGGCGAACCCGACGTACGTCGTTGTCGACGGTATCCCCGATGTCACGCCGACCTACGATCCGGGCACGTACCGTGGCGGCATCGAGGATGCGGGCGACAACGTGGGCACCTGGACGTCGATCACGATGTCGAATCACCTCGCGAAGATCGCGTACCAGGATCGCGACGGTACCGGTCTCAAGTACGCCTACGAGAAGAAGGCGGGCCAGTGGGCGAGCTACGAGCTCGATCCGAGCACCGGCGAGGATATCGGCTCACACACGTCGATCGTGATCGATGGCTCTGGCCATCCGGCGATCGCGTACCTCGCGATCGGCAACGACGACGGCATGGGCGGCCGGTTCACCGAGCTGCGCCTCGCGCGCTCCGCGGTCAACAACCCCGAGAGCCAGCAGGACTGGGGCGTCTCGACGATCATCAAGGGCGACGGCACCTGCGCCGGCCTCTGCGGCAGCGGTACGGTCTGCATCGCAGGCGCCGCCGAGGGCGATCCGCAGCGCTGCGCCGCGACGACGTCCGACTGCACCGGCACGTGTGCGGACGGCACCGGCTGCGTGATGGGGAGCTGCGTCGACATCTTCGCCAAGCCGACCACCGCTCAGCTCGCGACCGGCACCGGCCTGTTCGTGAACCTCTTGCTCCTGCCCGATGGCCGGCTCGCGGCGGTCTACTACGATCGCAACAACCGCGCGCTCGTGCTCGCGCTCGAGACGGGCGTCGACACCAACGCCTTCACCGAGACGGTGCTCGACTCCGTCACGCCGGGTGACCGCGGTCAGTGGGCGTCGGCCGTGGTCGATGGCAGTGGCGCGATCCACATCGCATATCAGGACGCGATCGGCGATCAGCTCATGTACACGCAGTATGCGGGCTCGGTCGCGACGCCCGAGCTCGTCGATGACGGGACGCGCGCCGGCGAGCGCACACACATCGTCGGCGCGGCCGCGGCGATCTATCTCGTCAGCGGCGCTCCGGTGATCGCGTACCAGGACGGCCTGAAGGCGGATGTCTATGTCGCGACGAAGTCGGGCGCGACGTGGACGAAGAATTCGGTCGCGGCGACGCCCTTGCTCGATGGCTTCTCGATCGCGGCGACGACGGGTCACGGCTCGGCGTACCTCGCGTGGGGTGCGCTCGATCCGACAACGACGCCGCTCCACTCGCTCGTCGTCAAGACGCCGTAGGGCTCTCGCTCGGCACGCTGAGGAGGTGCGAGGGCCGCTTGATTGAAGACGTTCTGGCTACCAGCTCGTCGTCGGGCACGCACGCGGACCACCGGTGCACGTCTCCATGCCCGACAGGTCGTTGCAGTACTCGAAGCAGCCGAGGCGGCGATAGTCGCCGTTGCCGTTGAACGTGCCGACCGAAAGAAGGTCACCGTTGCGCGGCAGGTCGGGGTTGAGCGTGCCGTTGTGCTCGAGCTCGGGCAGGAACGTCGCGTCGAACGCTCCGAATCCGTTGCCGACGTGGCCGGGGCGCGTGGCGACGATCTCGTCGAGAGCGATCTCGACGTGGCGGGTCTCCGAGCGGAGCGCCATGGTCGCGTGGCCTTCGAAGAAGCCGACGATACCGGCGACCTGGAGGCTCGCGATGTCGCCGTAGAGGATCGCATCGGTGCGGACGAGCGACGTGGCCGTCGGTGCGAAGCGCGTCGGGACACCGGCATCGAGGACAGCGCCACCGGCGCGACGCACCACGAGGCGGAGATCATCGCCGGCGCGAACCGACGATGGGACGATCACGTTGGCCTGCGTGCCGGACGCGACGCTGGTCGCGACCTTGACGGCGTTCCAGCTCTGCATCGGGGGCGACGCCCACAGCTCGAGCTCGACGTCGAAGGTGCGGTCGGCGAGCACGTCGCCGAGCTCGGCCTGCACCATGTTGGTGCCAGTCGCGACGAGCGCGCCGGACTTCGGCGAGCTCAGCACGTCGGTGACGCCGGCCTCGCAGGTATCGCAGTGAGTCTGAACGTTGAACCACGTCTCGTCGGAGAGATCGTGCGAGCCGATCACGACGAGGTGCTCGCCAGCGGTCTCGAGCGCGAGGGAGATCTCGACGTTCGCCTTGGGCGTCGCGTAACCGCCTGCACCGAGCACCCGGCGGGTGCCGTTGCGAAGCGGGCGGA
>JANOPP010000620.1:0-12282 GCA_031421915.1 Myxococcales bacterium
GGCACGACGACCTCGGCGATGTCCCACAGCACCTTGCCCTGCGCGCGACCACCGACGGTCGCATCGAGGATGATCGGCTTCTTGCCCTTGTCCTTGCCGGCCTCCCACACGAGCTCGGCGGCTGACAGGCCGAAGTCATCCTCGATCACGTACGCGAGCTCGATGCGGCGGAGGTTGGTGACGTCGAGCGTATCCGCGGGAGCCATGAGCTGGACTGCGGGAGCCTGATCGGGCTCGGCTTCGATCGACCGTGGCGTGATCTCGATCGAGCGCACGCCCGAGGGTGAGCGCACCGCGAACCGATAGCGTGCGGACTTCTCGATCGTGAGCTGCACCGACACCTGATCGCCGTCGAGGATCGTCGGGACGATCCGCTCGTCTTCAGCGTTCTTCGCCGTGCCGTCGCTGTGGTCGATCACGAGCTCGACCTTCTCGGCGGGGACGAGGACGCGAGCGCGCAGCTCGACCTTGGTACCCGGCAGCCCGCGGACGTCGCCCGATGACGAGGGCAGCGGCAGAGGCGGGCGGCGCGAGTACGCCGGGAACGTGAGTGTCGCCTCGAGATCACCGACGAGCGGGACCTCGGAGAGCTGCGCACCGTCGAACGGTACCGAGGGTGCGGAGAACAGGCTGCGCCAGCCGCCGAAGATCACCGCGGGGAGCGCCGCGAGCAGGAGCGCGTTGATCGCGATCGACGCCAGCATCCAGCGCCGCGCGCGCGTGACCTCGGTGTGCGGTAACAGGGAGCGCGGCTCGACGTCCTCGAGACGGGCGCTGGTCGCTTGGATCAGAGCATCGACGAGGGCCGTCGACGGAGCACCGGGGCGCGCGGGTGCATTCGCGAGCTCGACCGACGACAGCAGATCCGATGCGACCTCGGTGCGGCGCGTGCCGACCCAGCGCGCGAGCTCGGGATCGCGGCTCCACTTCTTGCGCGGGACGGCGACGCCCAGGATGACAGCGCTGACGAGGACGAGCACCAGCGCGAGGCCGCCAATGCCGAGCAGTGCCATCGCGGACGCGCGGCTCGCACCGAACACGTGACCGAGCAGCGGGACGACCGCGGCGAGACCACCGATCGCGGCGATCGCGTACAGCACGGCTCGGCGCGCTTCGTGGCGGTAGAGCACCGCGCGAACGCGTCGAAGAAACCCAGGAATTGCGTCAGATATGGCCACGATGTCGACCCGGCGCGCGGCCCGTCGAGCATAGCGCCCCCGACGTCCTCCGACACGTGCCCGAGCACATGAGCTATAACCGCGACCGCAGCGTGGCGAAGCCGTCCAAGGTGAATATCGACGGTCAACGTGCGTCCACGAAGGCGCATGGAGACCTCGACGACCGCGATCTGGTGGCAGCTGCCCAGCGGGGTGATCGAGACGCGTTTCGCACCCTGTTCGAGCGGTACCACCGCCGTGCGTATGCGCTCGCGTACGGCGTGGTGCGCCACCAGGACGACGCCCTCGACGTCGTCCAGGACGCTTTCATCAAGGCACACAAGTACCTAGACAAGTTCGAGGGCAACTCGAGCTTCTACACCTGGCTGTACCGAATCGTCATGAACCTCGCCATCGACCACCTCCGCAAGCATCGACGGGTCAAGCCCGTCGAGCTCGACGAGTCCAAGCTGGAGGACGGCGGCGAAGAGTCGCTACTCCCGCGGATTCTCGGGGGAAATCCGGGGCGGGCGCTGATGGACAAGGAGATCCGCGGCCGGATCGACCAGGCACTCACCGAGCTCTCCGAGAACCACCGGTCCGTCCTTGTCATGCGTGAGATGGAAGGGCTGTCGTACGAGGAGATGGCCGTCGCGATGGACTGCAGCAAGGGGACGATCATGTCCCGGCTGTTCCACGCCCGCCGGAACATGCAGAAGCGCCTCCTCGACCTGATCGACAATCCGTCGGCCGAGCTGATCGCGGACCTGACAGGCGGTAAGCCCGATGACGCCGACGAGTCCCACCCCCCCAAGGAGCGCGCGCCCGCCGCGCGAACCCGCTGATGGCCGCCCGCGATGATATCGAGCTGATGCAGCACGCCGACGGCGAGCTGGACGACCGTGCTGCGGCCGACGTCGACGCGCGCCTCGAGCGCGATGCGGATGCTCGGGCCAAGGCCGACTCGCTCGGTCAGATCAGCGAGCTCGTGCGCAGTCACCTCGAGCTCTCTGCGGACGAGGTGCCGCAGCGCAGCTTCGATGCGATCTGGCGCAAGGTCGATCGCGAGATCTCGTCGCCGGAGGAGGATACCGGGCTGTGGGCACGGATCACCGGCTGGCTCGATCGCCATCGCGGTCACGTCATCACGGGTGCCGTCAGCGCCGGCGCCGTCGCTGCGCTCGCGCTCCTGCTCCGCACCACCGATGAGACGCGCGTCGAGGTTCGCAGCAATGCAATCGACGTGCAGCCCGCCTCGCTGCGCGTGGCGCCCGAGATCGAATCGATCGACACGCCCGATGGTGAGGGCACGGTTCTCAACCTCGAGGATGAAGATGGCCACACGACCGTGATCTGGGTGTCGCCTGCAGATACTGTGGAGGGCATATGAGCGCCCGCCGCTGGCTGCCCGTCCTGATGCTCGCGATCGCGATCCCCGCGGCGAGTGCACAGCCGACTCCCAAGCAGCCACCTCCGCCGGTCGTTGTCAGCTGCGAGTTCCTCGAGATCACCGCGAGCTCGGGGCCCACGCCGTCCGTCGACGCCGATCTGGAGAGGCTGAAGAAGAAGTTCAAGAAGCCGCCGTTCTCGTCGTGGAACGTCTTCAAGCTCGATCACAAGGAGCAGAAGAGCCTCACGCAGAAGAAGGTCGAGACCGTCACGCTCAAGCAGGGCATGGTCGAGGCGAAGCTCTTCGGCATCGTCAACAAGTCCCAGCTGCGACTGTCGATCTCCCTCACGGTGAGCGACAAGAACATCGTCAACACCACGGCGACGTTCGAGGGTGGGGACTACCTCGTGTACGGCCACTCGCTTCCCAACAACGACGGGCATCTACTCGCCCTCACGTGCAAGTAGACTCGTCGCGGCTTGAGCGAGCGAACTCCCTCTCGCGCGCGATCCGGATCCTCAAGAGCATCACGCCCGACGCGTAGTCGCGAGCGTCACTCCTCGTCGTCCTCGTCGCCAAAGACCACGGCGGTGCGGAGCTCGATCGCCTCGAACGGCTCCGCGTGGAGGACCTCGCCCGCCTCGATCGTGCGCACGAGGTAGCCGTCAGGGCGGAAGCTGTAGCTCTGGATCAGGCGACTGTCCGGATCGATCACCCAGTAGTGGGGGACGCCGGCCGCGTGTAGCGTGGCGAGCTTGTCTACGAGGTCGCGCCTCTCGTGACCGCGAGACAAGATCTCGCAGGCCCAATCGGGACGGATCGTCATGACGCCCGCCGGCTTCTCGCGAACCCGGTCGCGGCGCCACCCCACCATGTCGTGGCAGTAGACGTGCGATGGCGTGTAGCGCACGTGCATCTCGGGGATCAGCCACCAGCCGCCGGGCCACCGAGAGCCGACGCTGCGCCCGAACCGCCGCCCTGCCCAGAGGTAGAGGTTGCCCTGCGCGAAGCCGTGCTCTGCTGCGGCCTCCGCTTTCGGAACGACCTCGCCATCGATCAACTCGGCCCGGACATCAATGCCGTCGGCGAACAGATCTTCCATCGTCTTGAGGCGCGGGGCGCTCATGGGAATCAGCATACACCGCGCTCCGAGTACGCCCTGCGCCATTCGCAACGCCGCGAATCGTCGACGAGGATCGCAGGATCCGTCCGCCGCCTGGACACGCCGTCCGGTGACCGGCCAGATTCGCCGGACACGGCCGGCGCACAGCGAGCGATGTCGCGAACATCGCTCGCTGCGTGTCCGGCACATCCGCTGCAATTCCGTCGGGCATGCCGAATCATCGTCTCGCTGGCTTCTCCGTCCTCCTCCTCTCGTTCGTCGCCTGCTCGGACTCGGAGGTCGATTCCGCGCCCGATGCCGCCGCCGTGCCCGTGCCGATCGATCCCGCTGGATCGTTCGCGCTGCGCAGCTCGATCGCACTCGCTGCGCTACCCACCGCGATGACCCAGGTCCTCGGCGATCTCACCGCGGCCACCGACGGCCCCGATGATCCGAGTCGCTACCTGATCGATCTCGTCATCGATCGTCTACCCGACGGACAGATCAAGACGTTCGCCACCTCGCTCGCACCGTACGTTGCGTCGTACGTCACGCTACGGATCGCGAGCGCAGCCCCATGCTTCTCACCTGGCGTGCGCATGCTCGTCGATGGTCTCGCGCGAACCGCCCAGCGCATCGCGACGATCGAACACATCGAGATCGATCGCGCGGGTCGCATGGAGCGCACGATCGAGGGCCTGCGCTTCGACACCGTCGACGTCCACCTCGCCGACGTCGGGCTCCCCGACGTCACCGTCTCCACGAATGTCCATGTCGCGGGCGAGGGGATCGTGATCGGCGCGCACTCCGCCGCCATCGCATACGGTGAGCTCGTGCGCCTCGGCTTCGATCGCGCAGTCGTGCCGAGCGTGGTCACGGCTGCGCGCGATCTCGCGGGTGCGCTGAACGGCCTCGTCGACTGCAGCAAGCTCGGTGAGCTGATCGCCGAGGCGATCGGCATCGGCTCGGCGTCGCTCTACGGCGGCGCGTGCACGGTCGGGCTGACTACTGCAGCCGCGGAGATCTACGCCCAGCTGCCCGCGCTCGGTGCCCCACCGCTCACGCTGACCGTCGCGGGCACCGCGCGCGCGATCGATCACGAGGGCGACGGCAGGATGGATGCCTTCGAGGACGGCCGCTGGATCGGGACGTTCGATGGCGTCACCGTGGGCGCCGCGGTCTTCGATGGGACCGGTCGGTGAGCCGCGGTAGAGTGGCCGTCATGCACGACGGTACGACGCAGGCTGAGTCCGCGACGTACACCATCGAGGACTACGTGCGGGTCGAGGCGGAGTCGACCATCAAGCACGAGTTCTACGGCGGGGTGATTCGCGCCATGGCCGGGGGCGCTACCGAGCACAGCGTCGAGGACTACGTGCAGATCGAGCAGTCCTCGAGCGTGAAGCACGAGTTCCACAATGGCCAGGTCCTCGCCATGGCGGAAGGAACGCAGGATCACGCACGGTTCGCGATGGAGCTTGCGTTCCAGGTCAGGGCGCAGCTCGCGGGACGCTCCTGCGCTGCGTACTCGTCGGATCTCCGGGTGCGCGTCGCTGCTACCGGCTTGATCACGTACCCAGATCTGTCGGTGTTCTGCGCGTCGCCTGTTGCCGATTCTGAAGCCGACGCGCGGACGATGATACGTGGTCAATCGTCGAGACCGGTGCGGATGGTGACCGCGTCACACTGACGTCGATAGCCTGCGTGATCGATGTCAGCGCTGTCTACGCGAACCCTCATCCGGACTGATCGGCCACGTTCCCGCGGGAACGTTCTGCATCCTCATGGAGCGCGGGGATCAGGGCGCGGACGCCGTACTGGATCAGGCGTCAACCACGCAGTCACGAACCGGCCGGGCCTGGCACGCGAGGATCAGGCCCTTCGCCTTGTCTCCGGCGGAGAGGGCGTCCTGCACGTCCATCGTCACGCGGCCCGACACGAGCTTGGTCTTGCACTGACCGCAGATGCCGGAGCGGCACTCGAAGGGGATCGCGATGCCCGCATCCTCGGCGCCTTCGAGCACGGTGAGGCCGCCCGGTAGCTCGACACTCTTCTTCGTTCGCGCGAACTGCACGGTCGGGGAGTCCGTCGCGTCCCCGGTGTCGACAGCGGTCTCCATCGCGGCGATCGCGTCGGTGCTCGCTGCGCCCAAAGCGTCAGCAGTGGCGGGTGACGGCGGCGAGATGAACGCTTCCTCCAGGACCTCGGCATCGGGCACGCCGAGCTCGACGAACAGCTTCCGCATCGCGACCATCATCGGTGCCGGGCCGCAGAGGAGGACGGGGCCACGGCCGCTGTGCGCGAGGTCGGGCACGAAGCCCTCGACGAGCTCGCGCGAGAGGTGGCCGCGCGCGCCGGTCCAGGTGGCCTCGGGATCGGCGCTGAGCGAGATGCAGATGTGGAGATTCGCGAAGCGCTTCTGGAGCTGCGCGAGCTCGTGCTCGAACACGATGTCGTGGAGCTTGCGGACCGAGAACAAGAGGTAGATGTCGCCCGACCAGCAGCGATCGGTGAGGCTGCGCACGACGGACATCATCGGCGTGATGCCGACACCACCGGCGACGAGTACGACGCGGCTGTGCGACGCGACGTCGCCCGCGAAGTGGAACTTGCCCGCGGGTGCACCGATGTCGATCAGATCGCCTTCCTTCACCGTGTCGTGGAGGTGATGCGAGGCGTAGCCGTCGGCGACGCGCTTGACCGAGATCTCGCAGTAGCTCGTGCGCGTCGGTGAGGAGGCGATCGTGTACGAGCGGTTGACGCGTACACCGCCGATCTCGAGCTTGAGGTTGAGGTACTGACCGGCGACGTGCGTGAAGGGGAGGGGGCTGTCGTCGGGCATCACGAAGCGGAACGTCTTGACGTCCTGTGTCTCCTGGAAGATGCGCGCGATCCGGAGCTGGCCGGACCAGAACGTACGCTTGCGCGGCACGCTCGTCCGAGCGGCGCGGAGCTTGTCGTGTGCGGTCGTCACCTCGGCGCGAAGGTCAGCGTAGTGGCGGCCGAGGCGATAGATCATCAAGCCACCGAACACGACGGAGAACACGAGCGGCTTGGTGACGTCCGCTTTGACCAGCAGGTAGTAGTGAATGACGCCGCCGAGCACGGCGAGGTACGCGACGCGATGGAGGAGCTTCCAGCGCTTCGCGCCGATGCGCGAGGCCATGGCGTCGGTCGACGTGATCGCGAGCGGGATCATCAGGACGAGCGAGCCGGTACCGAACCACAGGTAGACGCGCTCGGTGATCTCCTCGAGCGTGGAGGTCACGCTCAGGTCGCGGTCGTAGACGAAGAAGATCAGGAAGTGGGCAGCGATGTACGCGAAGCCGAACACGCCGAGGTTGCGGCGCACGGCGATGAGGGCGTTCCAGCCGGTGAGGCGGCGGAGCGGCGTGATCACGAGCGAGAGCGTGAGGAAGATGAGACCGAGCAGGCCGGTCGTGCGGATCGCGAAGTTGACGTCGTTGACGCCCAGCTGACCTCGGTAGGCGTCCCACACGAGGAGGAGGCCGGGCACGAGCGCGCACGCGATCACGAGCTTCTTGGCAAACCTGCCATCGACGACGGGTGGTGGTGCGAGACTCACCACCCGCGGACTAGAAGTTCGCATGGAGATCCATCCCGGCGTAGAGGCTCGCGACCTGCTCGCCGTAGCCGTTGAACGGCAGTGTCTTGCGCCGGCCGCTCTCACCGATCCGGCGTTCCGTGGCCTGGCTCCATCGCGGGTGTGGATGGTCCGGGTTGACGTTCGCGAAGAAGCCGTACTCCTGCGGGCCGTACAGGTTCCAGCTCGTCGCTGGTGGCGTGGCAACGAGCGAGATCTTGACGATCGACTTGATGCCCTTGAAGCCGTACTTCCACGGAATGATCATCCGAACGGGTGCGCCGTCCTGTGGCGGTAGCTCGCGACCGTAGAGACCCGTCGTGAGGAGCGTGAGCGGGTGCATCGCCTCGTCCATGCGCAGGCCCTCGCGGTAGGGCCAATCGAGGATGTCGGAGGTCTGGCCCGGCATGCGGTCCGGATCGTGGAGGGTCTCGAACGCGACGTACTTCGCGCCGGAGAGTGGCTCGACTTGCGCGAGCAGCTTGCTCAGCGAGAAGCCGACCCACGGCACGACCATCGACCACGCCTCGACACAGCGCATGCGATAGACGCGCTCCTCCGGCGGACTGACCTTGCGGAGCGCATCGAGATCGAACACGCGAGGCTTGCCGCACAGACCATCGACCGTGATCGTCCAGCCGTCGGTGCGGAAGCCCTTCGCGGCGGCGGCAACTCCGTCCTTGTCGGTCGTGAACTCGTAGAAGTTGTTGTAGTTGATGATCTGCTCGCGCTTGGTGACGGCTTCGCCCGTGACCTGGAAGCTCGGATCGGTCGGCTTGATGATGCCGGCGAGGGGCGCGGACTCGGTCGCGGCGAGCTCGACACCGTTGAGCTTGCGATAGAGCCAGCCGGTCGCGAGCGCGCCCGCCGCGACCATGCCACCGCGCATGACCGCGCGACGGTTGAAGTAGAGGTCAGGCGGTGTGATCTCGCCCGATGGAATCTTGTCGTCAGTGCTCATGCCAGCCTCGCTCAGCATACGCACGGCTCCCCGCGCGGTTACACGAATACGCAGGGGCGAAGGCCAGCAATCTCGCAGTGATGCAAGGTCGAACAACGGGAGCGAGGTCGTTGTTGTATACGAGGCGCCATGTCGTTCCTGGGCCGGGTTTCCCGTCGCTGGCTGATTGCCGGCGTGGTCGTCGCGAGCCTGGTCGGGCTCGCCGCGATCGGGTTGCTCGTGGTCTATCCGAAAGTCGGCGCGCGGATGATCCGCAGCAAGGTCACCGAGCGGCTCGGGACCAAGCTCGGCCGCGAGGTCCGGATCGGCGCGATCGAGGTGACGATCGGACATGCCGTGCTCCGCGATCTCGAGATCCGCGGACCCAACGACGGCGACACGCCGCTCGTTCACATGGAGCGGATCGAAGTTTCGTTCGATCCGTGGCGCTCGCTCGTCGGGTCGGTGCAGCTCGGGATCGCTTCGGTCGAGGGCGTGACCGTGAACGTGCGACGCGACGACACGGGCCGCGACAACATCCGCGACATGATCGAGCGGCTGCGCGCCGAGCAGAGTGTTGGCGGTTCGACGAGCGAGGGCGGACTCCGCCCGACTTCGATGACGGTCAGCCGGATCAAGGTCCTCGCGGACGACGCGGTCACGGGGACGACAGCGCTCGTTGGAGGGGGTGATGCGACGTGGCGTCCCGGCGAGCTCGTCGCGCGGATCAAGAACGTCACTGCGACAACGATCAATGCGCCCAAGGCAGCTGCGGCGCTGATCGAGATCAAGAAGACGACCGGGCAGCCGCCGAGCATCACCGTCGACGGCGGCGAGATCAGCGTGTGGCCCAAGCTCGCGCTGTCCGGCATCGGCGGCACGATCACCGCGAATCCGAACAAGCCGGGCGAGTACATCATCGACCTCGCCGGTGGCTATGGCGGTGTACCGGGCAAGCTGTGGACCGCGAAGGGCGGGCTCGACCCGAAGACGAAGGTCGGCTCGCTCGATCTTGTTGCCGCGAAGTTCCAGCTCGATCGGCTCGCTCCGCTGCTCGAGCACTCACCGGTGGTCGACTACGCGTCGACGTCGGTCGATACGGCGCTGCACGTCGACGTCGCCGGTGACTACGCGAAGTTCAGCGGTTCGTTCGCGCTCCGCGGTCTCAACGTCGGCCATCCCATGATCGCCGACAAGGAGGTCCATGATCTCGATCTGTCGGCGAAGGTCGAAGGCAGCTTCGATCGCAAGAAGCGAACGCTCGAGCTGACGCGTGGCGACTTCGTCGCGCGTGACCTGCCGTTCTCGGTCACCGGCCGCGCCGCACAGGTTGCTCCGCAGGCCGCGGAGCCGGCGGCGCTCGAGACGCCGAAGCGGCTCGGCCCGGGCGGCCTGACGAAGCTCGACCTCCGTCTCGTCATTCCTCCGATCGACTGCCAGCGAGTGCTCACCGCGATCCCGACGGAGATGGCGCCGTACATGGCCGGCTACAAGCTGCGCGGCGTGTTCGACACTGACGTCGAGGTCGCGATCGACTGGGCAGATCTTCCGGCGACCAAGCTCGGTGGCCATGTCGGCATCAAGCACTGCCGCGTCATCGACGAACCAGCAGACTCCCCGAGGCGGCTCAAGGAAGAGTTCGAGCACTACGTCGAGGTCGAGAAGGGCCAGTGGACGTCGTTCATCGTCGGCGAGAGTAACGGCGACTACGTGCCGCTCGAGGACATCTCGCCGTACCTGATCAAGTCGATCATGAGCACCGAGGACTCGGCGTTCTATCACCACCGCGGCTTCATCACGTCGGAGTTCCGCACCGCGCTGGTCAAGAACCTCGAGGCCGGCGCCTTCCGCTACGGCGCGTCGTCGATCACGATGCAGTTCGTCAAGAATGTCCTCCTCTATCGAGACAAGACGCTCGCGCGAAAGCTCCAGGAGTTGTTCCTGACGTGGCACGTCGAGAACACGCTGACCAAGGATCGGATCCTCGAGATCTACTTCAACGTGATCGAGTACGGGCCGGGTCTCTACGGCATCGGTCCGGCGAGCTGGCACTACTTCAGCAAGGCGCCCAAGGACCTCAACCCGGTCGAGGCTGCGTTCTTCTCATCGATCCTCCCGTCGCCCAAGGAGCGCTACAAGCAGTACTGCGGCGGCACGCTGACCAAGTGGACCGAGGGCAAGATCGGCCGGATCCTCGGCATCATGCGCAAGCGCGAGCGGTTGACCGAGGAAGAGTACGAGACAGCCAAGGTGACGCCGCTGTTGTTCGCCAAGGACCTCACCGAGTCCGAGGACGAGTGCCTGAAGCGGGTCAAGAAGGCGATCAAGAACTCGCGCTCGACGAACCCGATGAAGAAGTGAGCTGCGACAACAGGGCACGGCCTCCGGCCGAACCGGCATGGTATAGGCCGGGGATGCGCTCGCTGGTCGTCGGTTTTCTGATCTGCATGGGGCTCGCGGTCGTCGCTGCACCCGCAGCGGCGGAGCCCCCGAACACGCACCAGGTCATCTACACCAAGCCCTCGGGCTTCTGGACGAATCCCAACCCCGCCAAGGGTGGCTCCTACCGCTGGCGGCTCCTGGCGATCGGCGGGGTGCTCGCGGGTCTCACCGGGATCGGGATGCTGCGGCTCGTGCGCAGGGCGAACGCGGAACGCGCCGCCCGCCACGCCCGCTGATCACGCCGCGCCGATCAGCCGCCGGCGCGAATGATCGGCCTGCCATCACGGGTGAGATCCGCGAAAACTTGGTCCTCACTGGAAAACAACGCGACCATTTCGGCATGCGCCGTGGAATCGCCCTGGTCGCGCTGCTCACCCTCGTGGGCACTGCTGCGGGCGAGCCTGCGTTCGAGGGAGATGATGCGATCCGAGCGGGTGCCGCGATCGGCGCCGGTGGCCAGGGCGATGCAACGTACGGCGCGGTCGAGCTCCAGCTCGACGTGCTGTGGCGTGGAGTGCGGCTCGGGCTCGGCGCACGTGGCGTGTGGGAGGACGGCGTGTTCCGCCGTCGCGACTGGTCGCACGCCGCGGATCTGGTGACGCTGGTACGCCAGCTCGAGGCGCACGTCGCGCTCGCGACCGATCGCGACGGTCGCACGACCTCGCAGCTCGCGATCGCGGCAGGTGGCCTCGCTCCGGCCCGGATCGCACGGGTCGCGGACGGTCATCGCGCGGCTCTCGATGATCGGCTGCGCACCGGAGCACGCGGTGCGCTGAGCACGCCGGAGCTCGAGCTCGGACTCGAGATCGATGACGTGATCGATCCGGCGTTGATCGGCGGCGCCGTGTCGTGGCAGGTCGCGCGGCCGTGGGGCGTGCACGTCGCGGCCGTGGTCGATCCGCGCGCGCCCGACGCGATGACCACGCGCGTGGCGTCGGCGATCGAGCTCGGGTTTGCGCGGCGCTGGGACGCACTTCAGCGCCGGGTCGAGCTCGGTGCGTCGCTCGTCGGTGAGCCAGGTGACGGCCTCAGCGCGGTCGGCTTCGGCAGCCTCGCGGTCGAGCACCGCGGTGCGCGGTGGACGGCGCGTGCCGATCTGCGGGGCGGGAGCGGCACGTCGGGCGCGCGGTTCGGTGCGCTCTACCGGTTCGAGCGCAACGGCGTGATCGACGACGCGCATGGCGGCGTCGGCGGTGGCCTCGCACTTGGCGTTGCGGCCCCCGCGTTCTCGCTGTCGATCGGGGGTCGCGCGCGCCCGGGGCTCGCGCCGCTCGGCACGATCGCGATCGCGGCGCCGATGGCGACCAGGATTCAAGCGGGCGGCTGGGTCGCGGCCTCGCGTGCGGCGACGGCCGGTGCCGCGGAGGTCCGCGTCGCGTGGGCGCGGCGGCTGTCGAGCGCACTGCAGATCGCGAGGATGTACGACACGGAGTCGGCCGTGATGCCGACCGCCGCGTGGATTTGGCGGCCTGGCTTGGTCCGATGAATTCGATTGCGGCGGCACTGCGAATTGTGCTGAGGGTACTTCGCGAAAGCGGCAAGTCGGTTCCGTTGATCGCCTATGGCGGCGTGTTCCAGCAGATGCCGATGGAGCGCGCGGCGCATATGCTGCGCGTGACCTTGGTGCGCGATTTGTCCTGCGTGCCG
>JANOPP010000621.1:0-8714 GCA_031421915.1 Myxococcales bacterium
GCGCTGCGGTGAACTCTCCATCGAGATCGTAGCATTGCGTGTCGAGTGCGGCAGCGACCAGCGGAGCCACCGTACTCTTGCCAGCGCCGCCGGGGCCAACCAAGTGGATCACCGACTCACCTCTGGCTGAGCCCTAACACCGGCATTGCCTGCGGAGTGCCCGCCCCGTCGACACTATCACGGACAGGAACTTGAGGCACTCCGACTGGCACATGCAGATGTTAGACGGCCCGCACCGACAGCGGAACTCCTTTCGGCACAGCACCATGGGCCTAACGAGTTCGCCGAACAATGTATTCTAACCCGACCGCTCGGGCACACCTGTGAGTTAGGTCGAGGCGGAGTGCTTGACGAGTAACTCTAGCCAGGCCTTTTGAGCATCACTACACCAGCGAGCATTAAAGGAATAGCCGAACGCAGGGGTCGCTTCGAAGGTCGTTAGCCAACTTTCCATTGTGCTCACCACGGCGGCCGGAAGTGGCGAATCATTGGGAAGGCTCTTGCAAAAGGCGATGGTTTGATTCACGAAAACAGTCACGGGGTGATCACCGTGCGTTGAGGCGCTCGCGCGAGCTCGCCTGAGTAGTTCGACACCCTCCCAATACAAATCCATCGCCGGTACGCCCGACTTCATTTGAATCTTTGTCGCTTGCCGAAGAAGCACACCACCTAGCGTCGTCATCGTGAACGGATCTTTGAGAATGTCAAACGCCTTCTCCGCATAGGATCTCGCAGCAGGAAGGTCGTCGACAGCGACGTGAGTCAGCGCCCGCTGCTCCCAGTATCTGGCATTCCAGCCATACCCCGACTCAAGTTCCCGGTACCAGGACACCGCAAGTCCACCGACTAGCTCTTCAACCGTACCCGCGTCAAGCAGGTTTCGAACTATTCGATACGGAATCGTTCGAAGCCGAATAGCATCGCGATCTACTAGTGGTGCCAATGCTGTAGCGACGGCCAACGTCTGACGATACCTCTTCGCGAGGTCCAAAGTTCGTTCAACAATTGTAGTTGCGACGAAGCGATGCTTCAGTGCCATTCCCTGATTGGTCGGACGCACCCACTCTGAGAGCTGACCGTCCCGTATCTCGCTTAACAACACCTTCGGGTTCATTCCGGTGGCGGTAGCGATGACACCGACTGGAAGGGAGTACCCGAATTGGTACGATATGGCGATCGCATGCACGACGTCTCTCGAAAGCGAATCGAGCTCAGCGAATCTCGTCGTGAGTCGGTCGATGAACCCTCCACCGCCCTCAAGATTCGCCATTCCGACCCAGAGAAGTCTGCCAGAGTCGTTCCTAAAATAGTTGCGCTGTCGATACGCAGTTTCGCGGGTTAGCTTGCCAAGTCTAGTCTTCTCTGTGAGCTTAGCTACGAGACAGAAAATGTCAGCGTCGTTAAGCTGGGAGACATGCCGTAAACGGTGATCTCCAATGAAGGCAGGAGGGATCGCGCTCAAAGTCTGGCGCAGGCGTCGCTCCCTTTCAGTCGCGACGATATTGACATTGAGGCCATCATTCGCTCCTCCTTCGAGCAATGCATTCAGCGCTGTTGCATGGTCTGCAATACCATCAAAGAGCAGCACCGATCTTGGCAATCGCTTTAGCCAATATTTCGCCGCTCCGACATCAACAACCGTGTCGCCGCGAAAAAGCCAAGGTGTGCACCTCAGTGCTATGAGCTCTTTGGCAACCCGAAGAAGTGCGGTTGTCTTGCCCGTTCCCATCGGTCCGAAAAGCAGCTCGACCTGTTGTGTTGGAGATGCGGCGTTGGAAGCTTGTTCGACTGATGCGACGATCTCTGCCGTTCGTAGAAAACGAGCATCTAACGACTCTAAAATGTCGAACCAGGCCGGATCAAAACCTGAGTAAAAGTCGGCGCGGTTTAGCGGCGGCTTGGCGTCGAGCCGTAGCTCCACGAACTGCGCGAGGAACGCTATTGCTTCCGGGCCGGGAGGGGCGTTGTGAAAGCCAAAAGTACCGGCGAGGCGAGTTTCTGCCTGCCTAACTTTTGGAAGCAGCTCGGCGAAGAAATCCTGCGCGGTCGATTGAATGACCTGAAGTCCGCTTGCCTCCAGCTTTTCTCGAGCCAGCGGAGTTACGTCCTTGAGTACAATGAGTGATGGAAGTCCGTGGTTCTCGCGAACAGTCGTCCCGGCAGCGAGAATTTCTGCGAGGTCAATTTCATCAGTCAGTCGAGCTCCGACGACGATGAATGGCTGCTGCGAAATGTGGTCGCCAAAAATCCTGTGCCACGCATGTCGAGCTGTTGTGGCACGTACGTACTGCAGGATTGAAAATACGAGCTGATCGGGCCTGCGTGCGCTGCCATGCAGCTGGATCGCCTGAAGGGAGTCGTGACTGTCGACGTGGCGATCGATCCAATTGAATTCGGCCAACTTCTGCTTGCGACTCTCGGACGTATCATATGCAACCCCAAGCGTGTCGTCGATATTGAGCGTCCAAATGCGACGCCACAAGAACTGCGGTAGCTGCTGAAGCCAGCCAGGAGGAGTGCACCTTGTGAATCGGCGCTGTAGATAGACGTCGCGACTAAGCTTATCGCGACTTAACCGACGTCCTGCCGCTTCATACGTGTCGTACAGCGAAACGCTACCGTGCTCGGCCGGCAAACTGAAATCGTCAATGAGTTGATTGGCCAAGTCGGCAGCCATCGGAATGGGCAACCCATCACCTCCAATTCCCCCATAACTCGCGCCAGCACCAAGGAGGAGGCTGTATTCGCCTCGTGCGACGGCATCAGCTACCGCAGCGAGGTCATCATTCGAGATGTGCAACTTCGAATCCTCAGGGATGGCCTGCGTTGGCATACAAGTTCACCGCTTTGACGACAAAGTTATCGCCTGCCATCATTGAACTCCGCAAACGCGAATCGCAGGCGAAGAAGTCTTTGTTGCCCTTCGCCGTCTAACGCGCGCGTTCTGCTGCAGCGCCTTTCAACACTTCGCGACCAGCGAGCAAGCCACTACTTTCACGGCCCTGACAGCAACAACGCTGCGTTAGACGTCCAGAATCCTACAACAGGCCATACCTGCCCGATGAGTCTCCTGTGAACTCATGAACAACAGCCCTGCGATCCAAGTCAACAGGGAGGTCGATATTCTCAAGCACAATGAACTGCCCGACGTCGCGGAGCGAACTGAGATGATCGAAGAAGCGATCCCTCAGGGGGGTCTTCGCGAGTGCGAGTTCATCTGGCGCCGGAGCGCCGTACTTAGCCGCTGATCTGGGGCCGCGATATGTCAGGAGCGGCGTGTCGAGGACTAGGAAGCCTGGGTGCGGAAGGTTCTCCGCTCGGCAGAAGAGCAGAATGGCCACCTTGAATGCGGCATGCAGGATAGCTCGGACACCCTTACCGTTGTCCCTTCTCGGCTTGTTGTTGACTCGAATGTCTTGCGCTGCATCATCGAAGGAGACTCGATTTTGTCCTGGATACCCCCAAAGTTTCAGGGTTTCCTCGATTACTTGGCAAAATGCTTGAACGGCTGCACCTGATGGCTTCAGCTCTGGTAACCCAGTGGGCTTGTTTGAGAACGTGGTTGCAGCAAGATCAGCGCGGCGCTCGACCAACTGCTGCCTTCGTGCGACTAAGGTAAGACCGGCTCCGATGCGTCGCCGGACATCGCGAACCGCTCGACTTTCAATGTGCACGTTCTCCTTCGTTGGAGCCTTCGCACGAATCTCCGCCTGTACGGTAGCAAGTCTCGCTCCGACTTCGGGTAGGGTCTGCAAAATCTCTTGCAGCTCTCTCTGAAGCTCACTTACACTGAGTGCGAGATCACTGCGTAGGAGTTCGATCTTCCGCATCTCTGCGAACGCGGCGCTCTGCGTCTCTTCTACGGATTGAAGCTCTTTCGCATGAACCTGATTCTCTGCGATTGCGCCGCAGAGTGGACAGTCTCGAGTGCCACCCGTGACTAGCACGAAGCCGGCTTCCTCCAATGATTCGAGGCGCTCCGCGTCCGAGCGCAGTACCGAATCCAGCTCAGCGAAACGCCGGAGGTTGATCTCAACCTCTTGGCGACGCTCCTCAACGCGACCGATCTCGTTTATGAGCCGTTTCCGCTCTGCAAGGAAATCAGCCACGGATTCCTCTGCGGCTCGGTATCTCGCCTGAATCTCCTCCATTTCCCGATCCAGTCGCGCGAGCTGAGACGCGTATCCACTGGCTTCTGGGTGTTCTTGGGACAGCTCGGCCTCGACTTCGGCGATCATTTCGTCGAGAAACTCGACCCGTGAGTTTCTCTTCGCGCGAAGGGAGGATGGACTCTCGACTGCGATAAGCGCTTCATCGTCTCGTCCAGTGAGCAAGAAGCGAAAGACGCTTTCGTCCTTTGGCTCATCGTCACGATCACCTCGATGGATGGGCGATCGTTCATCCATCATCGAGCCTTCGTCCACGAGACAAAAGTGGGATAGATCCCGAAAAGTGAGGTTCTCCAGTTTCCCGTACTTGTTCGCTGCTAGGCGACTTGGGGAGAAGCCCGAGGCGTTGAGCAGCATCGTCGAAATGTTCGCCTCGTTCTTGGCGTTGTGCTTCGGCTGAAGCACCACCGCCTTGGCGTCTGAATACTTCGAGGATTCACCATCCTTCAACTCGAAGCCGCCGCCTTCGACTGAGCGCGACAGGCGCAGAGCACCTCCACCGCCGCGTGTCAGCGCTAGCTCGATTCTCTCATACCTTGCTAGCTCGGTCAGTCGTCGGATTGACTCCGCTCCCAGCATGAAATCAAGCGCCTCTAGTGCGAATGATTTGCCCGTATTGGAGGCACCAAATACGACGTTCAACCCAGGCGATAGGGAAAGCGACGCATTGCGCCCCGAACGGTCGCGAAATGAAAGCTCGGAGAGTGACAGCCCATTCATAGCAAGCGCGAGATTGGTGTCTGCGGTTGACCAAACTCGGTAGTCCAACGGCCTACGGATGCACGCAACACCTCCTCCAAATCGGCGAGTCCACGCTCGCGCACCTGTTCAGCAATCCAAGCGGCGCGCTCCTTCATCGACTCGGTGTACGAGGCGCGGAGAAGCTCAACGAAGGCAGCGGCATACTCAGTCGCCTCATACCGCATTCCGGCGTCGTCAACAACCAGGTCAGCGTAGTGCATGCGTCGAAGTACGGTTAAGCCAAGTTCAACCGTCTTGCGATTCACTTTCAGTTCACCGCTACGCTGAGGGATGTCCGGATGCAGACTCGGGGGTCCATACGCATCCGCAGAGTGCACGAGGAGGTAGTTCAGCCACGTCAACTCGCTCAAGTCAACCTTAAGCGGGAAAAGAGCATTTAGGAGCACCACTGAACGAATGGCACTCTCGAGCGGGCTGTTGAAGAGCGAGCCGGTTTCACGGTTTAACGCATTCATGGAATCCATCGAAGCCTGCCCACGTTCGCGAAATGGTGACAGTAGCCCTGCCGAACCTTGACCTTTGCGTGAGGCACCAACACGCCCGAAATGGAGATTCTCGCTGCTTGCTCCAGAACGGCTTCCACGCGAGCAAGCGCGTTTGTGTGCGAACGCCCGCACGTGTCGACAACCCCGTTGAAGACATCGTCCTCAACTGACTCGAGCACTCCCGGTGGGGTATTATCCCTGTAGCATCGCTTGAAAGTTTCTGTGGAATAGAATCGCTCACGTTGTCGGGCAAGATGTTGCACGTGGGTACTGGTTTCGGGCAACTCCGCATGCGAGTTGTACGCAGCACCATCTGATTCTGCATACGCGCGGACTAGCTGACCTACGTACGGCAGTTCATGCTCCTGAACCTCGGCAGGGACAACGAGCTCCTCGACAGGTGGGGTGCCTGGATCGGCTCCAAACCACTCCACAAGAACCTTGATCGCGTAAGGTTCGTTCAGCAGACCATCGGAGTTGAGCAACTGCACGCGCTCAAAGTCGAACGAGTCAACGGTTGCCAATAGTGCTTCGTCGAGTGCGATTGTATCACCTTTCGCGATCTTCGTGGCGCATACGGATTGCCATGACGCAGTTAGACGCGCCTTTAGCTTGGACGGCGTGAGGAGGAGCTCACGCAAGCGGGTGCTTGCTCCGCGCGGGGCGACAAAGGTGAACTCGGATGGCGGGCGAATTTGCTCGACGTGACACTTATAAAGAACCTTTCCGAGTTCGAGTAAGGCAGCCGACTCGGAGATGCCCTGCGCGTACTGCTTGCACTGGTAGTTGTGCCAGTCGCCATCAAAAAGCGCCGAAGAGACGAAGCCTACCACGTCGCGGCCGCCATCGCCGGTGCCAGAGAGCCGAATGGTTCGAAAGTACTTCCCCTCGATTGCTTCGGTCCAGTCCCGCACAAAGTCCTCAAGCGCGTCAGCGCTTAGGCTGAGCAATGCCCGACGGTATTGGAACGCAGTTTTCATGCGAATTTCAAAGAGTTCCGAAGATCAAACAGGGACATCTAACGAAACTGGGTTCTGCTGCATTGCGGCCGCAGAAAAGACACTTCTGGTCACCGACCGCCGACCGCGATGGCTGCAGCAACCCTGGTTACGCGGCCGCGAAGATACTGATGGTGCAGCATAGTGCTCGAGCGGTCTCCCTCAACCCATGCTGACCCCACTCAGGTCTGATGTGACGGTTCTAGCGACTCAACACCGGCTGGATCGGGTCGAGCTGACTCATTCGTTCTCTTGCTGTCCCCGCCGCCAATCACAGCAGGAGCTTTCTCATACGCTATCGTCTGGGACGAAACGGGCCTTTTCCAAGCACAGGGCACCGCACGGAGTACGTCCATCTTGAGCCCAAAAAATGTCCTGTAACCGACCATGATAGATCCGTCACTCTTAACCTCAAGATGAAATGACGAATGTGCGATTCGGGCGCGGCTTTCGCTGTGCATTTGTATCATGACAAATCGATCCAACACGTGCCCCTCGACGACGTACTCGAGTATGTCGATGGCGTCAGGATTGTCATGCTGGGTGCGAACTGCCGTTGCATGACCAGAGAGTTTGTTTGCCTGCTGAGTAAGGGTAGCAGTTAATTTCCAATCGTTCCCCAATGGCTGCCCGTCAATCGGGACTAGCTCTTGAACTATCGCCCAGCTGCCGGAAAGTCGAACGCCGCGATACACGAAGTCGCGGTACGCAGGAAGGCCCACACGCACGAAGAGATGAGTGAGGAGGTTGGCGGCAATTCCGGTCAAGACACCCACAAGAACAGCAGAAAGCATGCGCTTAACCGTCGGACGAGGAGCATGAGCGACACGACTGGCATCGACTCGTGCTGCATGACGGTGCCGACTGGCAATTCCCGATCGTGGCAGCTGCGCCCTCAAGAATCGGTGACGTAGGGACGTGATGCACCATCTTGCCGTATCGACTTCGGCAGAACTCTGCATACTCCTTCGTGTGGAGAATGAACTCATGCCAAGCAGCGTCTATCTCTGGCTCTGGCTGCATGTCGACTTGTGCAGCGCAATCCAAGAACGATTCGAGCTCCTTGAACAACCGCGCGCTGTCGCTGAAGCTAAGCGACCGTTTGAAGGCGAAACGTCGAATGACTTCCTCAGGAATTTCGGTCATGGCGACTCCCCGCCCAAGGGTTGTGTGAAGCGACACGATCTCCAAGCACTCTCAGAGCGCTTTCGGACTGGATGAATTCCATTCTTCATCCGCTTCAGTCTGGCGGGATCTTCGTTTGAAAGCGAGTCCCATCCGGCCACCACGTCTGAGAAAGCCGAAGGCTTGAATGGAAGAGCTCGCCATGACACTGTGAGGGCTTTCGACGCGCTCAACAGCGTCCCGAGCAGGGCAATGGCGGGAGTTCCGGCTAAGTGGCTGGCGCGTGCCGGACTCAGTTGCCGGCTAACACCAGCATTGCCTGCGGAGTGCCCGCACCGTCGAAACTACCACGTACCGTCACCGGAGGCACTCCGGCTGGCACATGCAGATGTTAGGCTCGCGCACCTGCGCGCGCCGTGTCCACACAGGGCCTCAAGCGATACATCGTGCGCTGCGCAGGGAAAAACTGCAAACGCAACACCCGATCCGCTTGAACAAACGGCTTGACGGAGCTCGTGCTCCCCGAGACGTAGCCGCTGTGCCCGTCATCGGAGATCCCGACCCAATGCGTCGCGCCGGAGCCCGGATCACTCTCTGAAAAGCGCAACACTTCCGCGCCCTCGGCACCTGGCGATGGCGCGACCACGACAGCGTGGCGACCGTCGGCGTCGTCACCTAGGACCACCGACTGCACCGTCAAGTTCGTGCGCTTGTGCGTGAGGATGCTGGAAGTCGCCACGACGGATGGACTCGAGACCGTCAGCCCCTGTCTCCCCGCAGCCCCCCGAAGCAGACGGCAGTAGTCGACAGGAGCGTCAAGCATGTCGTCGCTGAGCTGATAGCCGGGCGTACAGCCGACCATGAGCCAGACACCAGTAAGGGTGACGAGAGCACGCGCAATCCAAGGCGGCCGCACCCGACGCAGAGTGGGCAAGGCGAGATACCTCCCGTTGAATCAGCGTCCGCGCGCAAGGTGCACGCGACAAAGGTCACCGATACCTTCTCACTCTGAGCCTAACACTCATTCTACCCCGAAACCCCACCGCCCGCACCCACCGCAATCCCAACCCTCCTCCGCCACCGAACGCCGCGAGCAAAAGAGGAACCGCCCCACACAACTCCAAGCGCGACAAAAGGCTGCACCGCGCTGCCCCTATCCCGCCCCCGCACCAAAC
>JANOPP010000622.1:0-2144 GCA_031421915.1 Myxococcales bacterium
CCATTGGTGCATTTTAGACCACCCGCGCGGCGGGTCTGATCCGGCAGCGAGATAGTTTCGGCCACCGGGAGTGACCCGGTCGGACCACTCCAACCAGTTCCGATCTCGGCGCTTACCGGAAGGACGTCCACATCGCGTTCATGCGATCGCCCTGGCCATCGCTGAACCTGTCCATGCAGCTGTCGTCCGTGTAGTCCATGAAGTTCTCGATCGGGTCGAGCCCGGGTCCTCGCTTGCCGGTGCACGTGTCGCGGCCGGTCGGGCAGCCGAAGGCGGGGCTCGCCTCGGGGGGCGTGTCGGTGACGCTGTCGCCGCTGCCGGCGCAGCCGCCCTGGAACGTGTGATAGAGGCCCATCCAGTGGCCGACCTCGTGGGTCGCCGTGTCACCGAGGTTGTACGGCGCCGCGGAGCCGCCGGGAAGGGTCGAGTAGAGCAGGACGACCCCGTCCATCGCGGGCTGCTTCTTGTAGTTGTTCGGGAACGTCGCCCAGCCGAGCAGGTCGTCGCCCATGTTGTTCGTGTAGACGTTGAGCGCGTTCGAGCCGCCCTTGCGGAGCGCGGTCTTCATCTGCCGCTCCGACGTGCCGCCCGATGATCCGTACCAGGCGTCGTTGCTCGTGTCGTCGATGCTCGCGATCGTGAAGGTGAAGCTCGTGCCCGCGAACGCGTCATTCAGGACGACGAGCTGCGCGTCGATCATCTGCTGCGAGACGGCGCCGCCACTGCCGTCGCTCGCGTGGATGCGATGGACGTGGACGGGAATCTCGTGCGAGCCGGTGAGCGACTGCACGTCGCCGCGCTCCGCGAGCATCCGCTCGATCTCGTCACGCTGGATTGCAGTCGGCTCGACGGTCGAACAACCGCGGTGCCGCGAGGAGCTGCCCGGCTCCTGGACGCCGTCGATCACGTGATCGTTGATCGTGTCGTCCGACGACGAAGAGCCAGAACACCCGACGAGGGCACCACCGAGAACCGCCGCGACCCAGAGCCTGTTCTTGATCATGCGAGTAGCGTTGCATGCGTCATCTGCGACTCTCGATCTCAATCGTGATGACGCCGAGATCTTTCGGTCACTTCAGACGAAGCGCGCGTCAGCGTGACTACAGTTCGACTGGCTACTCGAATCGCCACCCGCGTAGAGTGTTCCCATGATGCGCCTCGTCATGGTCGCGGCCGTGATCCTGTTCGCTGCACCGGCAGCTGCCGAACCCGATCGCGGGCGAACGCGGACGGCGATGGAGGACTACTTCGCTCTCGAGAAGCGTGGCGGCCTCACGCTCGTCGGCTTCGGTGCCGCGGGTCTGCTCGCGGGCGGCCTGATGTTCCGCAGCTCGAACCTGACGCTCAAGGGTGCGTCGTATCCGCTGCTCGGTGTCGGCGTCCTCCACCTCGCGGCCGGCATCTTCGTCTACGTCTCGTCGAACAACCGGCTCGACGCGTTCACGGATGACATCGAGAGAGATCCGGCGGCCTTCGTCGCGAGCGAGCGTCCGCGCATGCGCGGCGTCTCGACCCAGCTCACGATCCTGAAGGTCGTCGAGATCGTGCTGATCGCGGGTGGTCTGACGATGGCGGGCATCGGCCACCGGACGGATCGGCCGCGCCTCAAGGGTGCCGGTCTCGCGATCGCAGCCGAGATGAGCCTGACCCTGGGCTTCGACATCTTCGCGGCGCGCCGTGCTCATGCGTACCGGGACGAGCTCGCGGCCGTCGACGTCCAGGCCAGCGTCGACGACACGGGCGCTCCGATGGCGCTGATCACGCACACGTTCGCGTTCTAGGTGCTAGAGTCCGTCCCCCGATCCCTTAGCTCAGTTGGATCAGAGCAGTGCTTTCCTAAAGCACAGGCCGCAGGTTCGAGACCTGCAGGGATCACGTAATCACCAGCAGCGAATCAAGGGAAGAAACCGGCGGGTCCGAGCTCGATCAGCCGGTCGAGCTCGCTGCCGGTCATCGCGTAGTCAAACACGGCCGCCTCGTCGACGAATCCGATCAGCGAGCCAAGATCGTTCAGGCCACCCGTGAAGTTCGCTGCTCCGATCGAGAACCCGGTCTCGGCGAGCCCGGTCAGATGCACGTGCGAGTGCTCGTCAAAGGCGTTCACGTCGTGCGCCCCCGAGTACCGCCCCTGCGTTGCTCCGATC
>JANOPP010000623.1:0-17121 GCA_031421915.1 Myxococcales bacterium
GCCGCTAGTGCGCCCGTTCCTCGATGCTGCACCCGCGGCCGTGCGCGCCACGCTGGAGGCCATTCCAGAGCTCGAGCGCCGGCTGTGGACGCTCGTCGCCGAGGGCCGCGCTGCCTGGCCCGAGCTCGCGATCGACGCCGCGTACGTCGTCGAGTTCATTGGCCGGCAGGTCACCACCGAGCTCGCCGACTCGGCGCTCGACGGGCTCAGGCCCGCGGATCTCTACCTCGCCGCCGCGTGTGCGAAGCAGCTGCCCGGCGCGATCAACGCGTTCGATCGCGACTACATGCGCGAGGTCGACATCGCCCTCGCCCGCATGCGGATCGCACCGGCGCGCGTCGCGGACGTCAAGCAGCTGGTGCGTCAGCGCTTGTTCGTCGGGGGTGGCACCGCCGGCACGCCGACCAGCCCGGGCAAGATCTCCGAATATGGTGGTCGCGGCGATCTGCGGCGCTGGGTGCGCTCGGTCGCGGTGCGCACGTGCCTCAACGATCTTCGCAAGGGCAAGCGCGAGATCCTGGTCGACGACGATCACCTGATCGCGCAGCACGCGGTCTCGGGTGACGACCCCGAAGTCGAGTACATGAAGCGGACGTACTCGGCCGAGTTCAAGGCCGCGTTCTCCGAGTCGCTCGGAAGCCTCGGGCCGCGCGAGCAGACGCTGCTCCGCTACCACCACGTCGACAACCTCAACATCGACGAGATCGGTGCGATCTACCGGATCCACCGCGTCACCGCCTTCCGCTGGCTCGAGAAGGCGAAGGAGCAGCTGGTGCGCGGGACGCTCGAGATCCTGCGCGGTCGTCTCAAGCTGCCCGCGAACGAGCTCGATAGCGTGCTCCGGATGATCCGCTCGCAGATCCACCTCTCACTCGTGCGCCACCTCGGCGGTCCGTCGGACACGGTCAGCAAGGATGACGACGGCGCGATCGAGCTCGACCCGTCGGAGCTGGAAGAAGTTCCGTGACCCGGCCTCCGCGACTCCTGTCGCGCACGAGCTGGCCGGAGCTCGCGATCGCGGCCCTGGTGATCGCGGTCGTCGGCATGCTGATCGTGCCGCTGCCGACGGCGCTGCTCGATCTCCTGCTGGTCCTCAACATCGGCTTCGCCGTCTGCCTGCTGATGGCCGCGGTGTTCTCGCCCAGGCCCCTGCACTTCGCGTCGTTCCCGACGCTGCTCGTGATCACCACCCTGTTTCGCGTCGGGCTCGAGGTCTCCGCCACGCGGCTGATCCTGCGCGATGCGAACGCGGGTGAGGTGGTCGCGGCGTTCGGTGGCTCGGTCGCCGGCGAGTCGCTGATCGTCGGGCTCGTGGTGTTCGCGGTGATCACGATCGTGCAGCTGGTCGTCGTCGCCCGCGGTGCCGAGCGCGTCGCGGAGGTCGCCGCGCGCTTTGCCCTCGATGCGATGCCCGGCAAGCAGATGGGGATCGATGCCGAGCTCCGCGCCGGGTCGATCGATGGAGAGACGGCGCGAGCACGCCGAGCGGATCTCGAACGCGAATCGCAGCTCTACGGCGCGATGGATGGCGCGATGCGATTCGTCAAGGGAGACGCGATCGCCGCGATCGTGATCGTCGTGATCAACCTCGTCGGCGGCCTCGTGATCGGCATCGGCACGCGCGGCATGACCGCCGGCGATGCGGTGCAGACGTACTCGCTGCTCTCGATCGGCGGCGGCCTCGTCGCGCAGATCCCATCGCTGCTCGTCGCCGTCGCATCCGGCCTCCTCGTCACACGCGTCGCGAGCATGGGCGACCGCGCGCTCGGTGACGACCTCGGCGTCCACCTCGGCGGTCAGCCGCGCGTGCTCGTCGCGACCGCGGTGCTCCTGATCGCGCTCGCGCTCGTCCCCGGCCTTCCGATGCTGCCGTTCCTCCTGCTCGGCCTCGTCGCCGCGGCCGCCGCGCTGATCGCCGCGCGTCGCCAGCCGCGTGCCGCGGCCAGCGCCGACGAGCCAGGCGCACAGTCCGTGCGAGGCCCACGCCTCGCGCTGCGGCTGTCCCCTGCCCTCCACGCGAAGATCCTCGCGGCACCAGCTCCGCTGCACGCCGCGCTCGCCGAGATCCGCGACGAGCTCGCACGGACGACCGGTGTCCCGATCCCGCCATTCGCGATCTCCGACGATCGCGAGCTCGGGAGCGACGAAGCCGCCCTCGCGCTCGATGCCACGCCCGTCGCCTGGTTTGCGGCGGTCGATGTCGCGTCCCTGCGCGCCGCGCTACCAGCCGCGCTGTCGGCGATCGTCCCCGAGCTGCTCGGCATCGATCGCGTCGCCGCGCTCGTCGAGAGGACCGCCGCGAGCGCGCCCGTGCTCGTGCGCGAGGTGGTGCCGAAGCGCGTCTCGCTCGGCGTGCTGACAGAGGTGATGCGCGGCCTCGCCCGCGAGCGGATCCCCGTTGACGATCTTGGCGCCGTGCTCGAGGCGCTGGCGCTCGCACCCGCCCCCACGGGCGGCTTCACCGCACACGATGTCCCCACGCTGATCGAGCACCTTCGCGGTCAGCTCCGTCGTCAGATCAGCGCGCGCTGGGCACCGCGCGGTCAGCTCGCCGTCTACACGATCGACTCGATGATCGAGGATGCCGTGCGCAGCGCTGTCGATCGTCGCGAAGGCGCGAACGTGCTCGCGCTCGAACCTGCGATCGCGCAGGACATCGTCGCGGCGGTGAAGGCCGCACTCGGCGCCGGTCCCGCGGTGATCTTGACGAGCGGCGATGTCCGCCGCCACCTGCGCGGCTTGCTCGAGCCCGAGCTGCCGGAGATCGCCGTGCTCGCTGCGCACGAGCTCGCCCCCGGCACCGCGATCCGCACCGCGGGTCGCATCACGGTCTGAGCATGCGGACCGCCGCGCTTGCTGTCGCCGCGCTGGTGCTCGGGGCACACACCCGCGCCACGGCGGAGAGCGTGGCGCCCGCACGCACGCTGCACGGCAGCGCCGGGGCCGGCGGCTCCCTCATCGTGACGGGCAGCCAGGGCGATCGGTTTCGCTTCGACGTCGAGCTCGACCTCAAGCCGCGTAGCCGCTACGGCGTCCTCCTCGCGTGGCGCGCCTTCGACGCCGACCACCGTGGCCTCGTCACTGCCGGGATTCTCTACGAGGGCGCTGCAGCGCGCCCGACCCTCGTGCTCGATCTCCACGCCGATGTCGGCGTCGACCTCGATCAGCGCGCCCCCCTCGTCGGCGGAGGCATCCGCCCGACGCTCCAGATCATCGGACCGCTCGGCCTCGTCTACGACGGCGGCGCATATCTGATCCTCGACGGGTTCGACAACTCGCGGCTCCAGCTCCAGAGCACGCTGCTGCTTGTCGCGCGCTGGTGATGTACTACCGGTGTCGTGCGCTATGATGAAGCGTGCGTCACCTCGTCGTTGCTGTCTGCGTGCTGCTGGCCGCTGGATGTGACCCGGATGTCTGCGGCACCGTCGAGATCCGCGGGGTCGCGAGCCATCCCGACATCGACCGCTATGACGAGGGCATGGACGGTGACCTCGATCTCGCAGAGCTGTGTGGGACGTCGTATGGCGCGTTCGCGAGCGATCGGCCCGACTACATGTTCACGACGCTCGTCCTCGACGCCGACGTACCCGACTACGATACCGAGGGCGGCTTCGCGATCACCGACGTCGTGCTCCCTGCGGGCTCTGTCGTGTTCCTCACCAGCCACCTCGTCGCCGGCACGACGATCCCGATCACGCAGCTCGCCGGCAGCGCACTCCACAAGCAGAGCTACGGCTCCACCTATCAGCTCTACGCGCTGACCGCCGGCACCGTGACAATCCTCGAAGGTCCGGACAACCGGGAAGAGTTCGGGGTCGAGAGCGAGCAGTGGTCGGACGAGTGGCGCGTCTCGTGGGATCTCGACTTTGGAAACGGCACGCAGCGCTGGATCGGGACGGACACGATCGTCCGCCACGACGGCGACACGATCGGTACGCCCGTCCACGTCCCGCCCGACTACCGCCCGTGATCTAGCGGAGCTGTGCGCAGACCGGTTCGACGTGCGCCGATACCGGGTGCGGCTTCGAGCTGAGCCCGAACCGCCACCCGCAGCGCGCCGCGAGCAGCTTGCCGGTCTTGGCCTCGAACCGCGCGAGCCCGCCGGAGCCCAAGACCGCAAGAGTGTCGGCGTCGATCCACAGCGCCTCGCTCGCGCCCTGAAGCGGCAGCGTCCACACCTTCGTCCCGTCGCGCGCGACCATCGAGATCCGCGACGCACCGATCTGGACCACGTGCGACCCGGTCGGTGATGGCCACACGGCGACCGGCCCGTCGGTCGGCAGTGTGGCGACCCACTTTCCGTCGCGATAGATCGCGAGCTCGAGGCCACCCGGCGTCGACTTCCAGACGTAGACGTTGCCCGCGCGATCCGCGGCGCCGATCGAACCCTCGACCGTGATCGACGGACCTCGCGTGAGGTCCTTGGGATCGCGAACCCATCGCATCGTCATCTTGTCGAGCATCTCGATCACCACCACGCGCGCTCCATTCGCCAGCTCGGGCGCCACCGGGACCAGCTCGATCTGGCGATAGCTCGCCGGCTTCGGCAGCTTGCTCACCTGGTCGAGCTTGTGGTGAACCGGATCGTAGACCGCGACCTCCGGACTCGCACCGAGCGACAGCGTGACGATCCGCGTGCTCGGCTCGTAGAGCAGCAACCCGACCATCGGCATCAGCGTGCGCAGCGTGCGCGGGACCGGCGACGCGAGGTCGACCGAGGCGAGCGTCGTCTGCCCGTCCTGGGTCCGCGACCACTCGAGCAACCACGTGGTGCCACCGACCCAGCGCAGCTCGGACACCACCGAGTTGCTCGGCACCCCGAGCGACGGCATCGAGATCGCGTGCAGGCTCTCATCGAGCAGCGCGAAGCTCTCGCGCACGCCAACCATCAGCTGCCCGTTCGCACCGACCGCGGCGACTGCCGGTGTCTCGAGGTCATAGCCAAGGTAGCTCACCGACGTCGGGGTCGTGATCATGAGCTCGCTGTTGCTGACGCCGATCGCCTTTCCGCCGCCGACGCTCATCGTGCCCGAGTCCACGAGGTCGGTGGTGACGCCCGTGAGCGGCGGTGCAGGCTTGGCCTTGGTCGCGAGATCGAGCCACTGGATCGCGCCGAACGACGCGACCGCAAGGTGATCGTCATCGAGGAAGCCGAGGGATGTGGCGACCGAGACGGCCTCGTTCGCGACCACGTTGCCCGTCGCCGTATCGATCACGATGACCTGCGGTAGCCCCTGCGCCTTGATGTGACGCGCGCTGGCGATTCGCTTTCCGCTCGGAGACACCGCGACCACACCGCCGACCTCGTCGCCCGCGTCGATCCATGCACCCCACGCGAGGCCATCGCCGAGCGTCAACCAGCGCGCGCGTTGCACGGTCTCCGTCGCGATCACCGCGACCGCGCGCTCGCCGGCGACCGAGATCGCCGCGATCCGCTGCCCCGCTTCGACGGGGAGCTGGCTCGTGATCGCTCCGTCGCTGGAGAGCCGGACGATCATCTGATCCGCACGCCACGCGAGCACGCCTTTCGATGTCATCTCGATCCCGAGGTGACCCGGATCGGCGCGCAGCGACGCGCGCTGGAGCGCGATGCCGTCGCGATCGACGACCTGGATCACGAGCCCCCCGACCTGATCGAGGGCGGCCACGACGAAGCCGCGCGGGTCCGGACCGATCGCGAGTCCCCGCGTCTGCGGCAGGTCGACGATCCGTGGCTCGAGACTGCCGTCGAGAGCGGGCCACAGCCGGAGCCCGCCGAGCTCGTCCTGCGTGATCGCCGCCGTGCCATCGCGCGTCACCGCGAGCCGCTGGATCAGCCCGCCGTGCGGCGCCTCGATCTTCCGACGTTCAGCGTCGAGCCGAACGAGCGCGGACACGGACGGCACCGGAGCGGGCTCGGCCGGCGCGGCGACGACCGGCTCGCTGCGCCCGGTCGGGCGCGAGGGCGTCCCACATCCGATCGCTGCGATCACGAGCGCGCACGGCAGCCTCACAGACATCTACGGTGACACATCACAGACCATTGGCAGGTCTCCTCCAACGTCGAACGGTTTGTCGGCGATTCCGAACGACCACCCACACTGCCGCTCGCGCAGCGTCCCCGTCGCCCGGTCGAGCCTGGCCAGGCCTGCGGGGAACCGCGCGATCAGCTCGCCGCCGCTCGTCCAGTCGATGTCCGCGCTGCCCCACAGCGCGACGTCCCACACGACGCCCCCCTCGACGGTGAGGAGTCGGACCTTCTGGTCGCGAAACGCGGTGACGTGGCGAGCATCGGGGCTCGGCCGCAATGCCATCCCGCCGAGACCCGCGAGCCGCGCGAACTGCGTACCGCGCGCATGGACGACGACATCGGTGGCTGCCGCGCCCTGCATGTAGACCCGTCCACTGCGATCCACGCTGCGAAGCTGGCCCTGAACGGAGTAGGTGCGCCGCACGCGGATCGTCGGGCCGTGCAGGTCATCGCCGTGCAGCTCGCCGATCGTCACGCCATCGTTCCGATCTTCGATCGTCAGCGCCACGAGGCCGCCCGATAGCGCGGGATCGAGCAGATGAATGGCCCGCAGCGCCACGGGCTCGTGGACCTCGAACCGCTCGCCGAACGAGTGTGTCGTCGGATCGTAGCGAAGCAGAAGGTTTGTCGGTCCGTCGCTCGTCGACAGGAGGTGCGTCGCGGGCTCGTAGGCGAGCGTGACCTCCTGCGCGAGGTTCGGCAGCTGCTGGTGCACGATGCCCTTCGTCATGTCGAACACGGTGATCTGGTAGGCGCTGCCCCACGCATCGGCCATCACCTTGCGCGCCGACATCCGCAGCACATAGCGCTCGTCGAGTGGCAGCAGATCGGCCCACTCGAGGTCGCCCTTCGGCAGCGGATACCGCACGAGCTCGTGCAGCGAACCGTCGAGCAGGAGTGGCGCCTGGTCCCCCTTGCCGATCAGGATGCCGATCGGCGTCATCCGTAGGTGCGAGAGCTCGCGGAAGCTGTAGCCGAGATACCTCGGCGTGCCGGGATCGAACACCGCGAGCTGCGAACCGAGAGAACCGACCACGCGCCGGCTGCCGATCGCGGGCTCGAGCACACCAGGGAGCGCCGCGCCGTCCGCGTTCGCCGGGATCTCGACGCCGTCGGTCTTCCACCACACGAGCCGCCCCGACGCGAGACACGCGACCGTCGACGCATCGATGAAGCCGAGGGCGGTCGGCAGGAACTCGTCGAACACCGGGGCCCCGTCGTCTGCCAGCGAGCTCTCGCGTCGCGCGTCGTCCGTCAGCGTGGCGCACAGGTCGGTCGGCTCCTGCTTGCCGCTCGCGAGATCGACGAATGCCGGGGTCCGCAGCTTGTTGCGCAGTGATCCGACGATCCGTGTGTGATCGGGCGACAGCGCCACGGGCCGCGATGGATCGATCGGGAGCTTCGGCGACATCGCACCCCATGTCGCCGTGCCGACGTCGATCCAGCGCGCATGAACGGCCTTGTGGTCACCGACGATCGCGAGCACGCGGCCCGCGCGGCCGACGATCGCCGAGATCCGCGTGCCCGGATCGGGCACCAGCCGCGCGCGCTGCATCCCTGCCATGTCGTAAAGCTCGATCGTCTGATCCGCGCGCAACACGAGTGCACCTTCGGAGGTCAGCTCGACCTGCTCGACCGCCGGCTCGGTCGCGATCTTCACGCGCGTGCGCACGACGCCGCGTGCATCGAGACGCAAGAGCTCGAGCCCACGAGCCGCATCGTGGTTCGCGATCACGTAGCCATCGACGTCGCGGGCGATGTCGAGCGCGTGCGGCCGTGACCCCGTCACCACCACAGGCTCGCGTGTCCCATCGAGCGAGGGCCACAGGCGAAGAGCGCCCGTGGTGTCCGCGCTGACGGCGGCGTCACCGGAATCCGCCACCGCCACCAGCTCGATCGCCGCACCATGCATCCCGGTGCTCGGGCCGATCGGCGGCTGCACGACCGCTTTAGCGCTGGGTGTGCTCGAGGTCACGGGCGGCGCGGCGGGGGGATCGGCTCCGCCGCCACAGGCGACGAGCACGACCAGCCACGCGGCACGCATCGAGGATGGCAACGCGCGATCGCGTGCGAACAATCCGTCATTTGGGTGCAACAGTTCGAGAACCACTCGTGATGTCCGTTACTCGTGTCGTTCCGCGCGTTTCGCTATCAATGAACATTTGCACATCACGGACGCTTTCTCGGAGATTGTTGTTGAGCCGAGTCGCTGCGGATGGTCAAACCGGATCGCTAGCCACGGGTTGGTGTGGCTGGGTTGTAGGAGGTAGTTCGATGGCGCTCGGTACCGTGAAGTGGTTCAACGATGCCAAGGGTTACGGCTTCATCAGCCGTCAGGACGATGGCAAGGACGTGTTCGTTCACTACTCGTCGATCTCCGGTGAAGGGTTTCGCACCCTGATCCAGGGACAGACGGTGGAGTACGACGAGGCGCATGGACCGAAAGGACTCTTCGCTGCGAAGGTCCTCAAGGTCATCGAAGCGACCGCGCCCAGCTAAGTTAGCGCGCGATCTGGGTAGCTCGGTAGTCGCCGGACTTGGTGCGGGTCAGCACCACGGCGAATGCTTCCTTCGTGGTGCGCACCTGTAGGACGAGGTTCCCTTCGGGGAGTCCTCCACCACCGGCCGCATACTCGCTGGCCGTCAGCAGCTTCCAGTCCTTCATCGGGCCAGACTCGACGACAAGCCCCGCATACATGTCCTTGAGGTCGCTCTGCGTCTCCGCAGCGACCTTGCCGCCGGCATAGAACGGCACCATCGAGTACTTCACGAGCTTGTCGACCGAGGCGGTCGCGAACGCCGAGACCCACAGGTTGGCGGCAAACAGCGCCTCCTTGTCGGTGACCGAGGTGACTGGCGAGACCCGCTCCTTGGCGCGACCGTCGTCGGGCGTGACGGGCTTGTCGCCCATCGGCTTCTTCTTGCCGGGCAGCTTCGCCGTGTTGCGGACCAGCGCGCCGTCATCGAGCGTGCCCTGCCCGCCGTCGTCGGGGACCTCCGACAGGATGTAGGGCTCGACGTTGAACGTGCCGCACTGGCGCCAGTTGCGATAGAAGCCCCAGCGCAGGTAGACGCGACCGTCGACCGAGCGAATCGCCTCGGGTGTCTGCTCGAACGGGGCGGACGACAGCACCGTGTCGATCGCCGCGACGTCGAACTCGGTCTTGCCCGAGGTCTTCGCGATCGTGACCTTGTGCACAGTGCCGTCGGTGTTGACCGAGACCTCGAGGTTGGTCCACAGGTCGGGGTTGTTGAGCGGGTAGTCGGCGCTCTTGTCGTCGAGGGACTCGAGGAAGCCAAAGCCCCACAGCTCGTGGATGCGGCGGTGCATGCGCGCGACGTAGAGCGCGAACGGGTGTGCACGCGTCTTGAGCGCGGTCTGGTTGCCGTGGCGAACGTCGGGGACGAAGTTCTCGAGCGAGCTCTTGATCGCCTCGAGCTTGCGCTCCCAGCGGCCCTTGCGCGCGGACATCTTGCGCGCGGCGACCTGGCGCTCCTCGTCGATCTTCTCCTTGCCCATGATGCGCTCGTAGTCCTGGAACGAAAGCGGCGTGTTGAGACCGGGCGCGCCCTGCTTGCCCGCCTTCTTGCCGTCCTTGCTCTGATCCTGGAGTGCACCGCGACCGCCGATGCCGCGCATCGCGAGGACGCCCGGCTCCTTGGGGCCCGTGCCGTCCTCGCCATTGTTGCCGCCCTCGCCGACGATCACGCCCTTCGCGGTCTCGTCCTTGCCCGAGTGGTCGGTGTCCTTGATGCGTTCGTCGGTCGTGGCCTCGGTCTCTTCGAGCTGACGGATCTTGTCGTCGGGACCGCCGACCTCGTTGCTCTTCGTGTCGTTCTCGACGGACGCGACCTGCTTGCCCTCGGATTCCTTCTCGAGGTTGGTCTCCTTTGCGTGCGTCTCTTCGGCGACGTCGCGATTCTTGTCCGATAGCTTGGTCGCGTCGTCGGGAGCCTTGTCCTTGACGTTCTTGTCGTCCTTGACCTCGACCATCACCATGTTCGGCGGTGGCTGCTCGACCTTCTTCTTCTCCTCGGTCGGCGGAGGAGGCGGCGGCGGCTGGATCTGCGGAGGCGGCTTGAGCTCCTTGGGCGGCGGAGCGATCGCGACCTCGAGCGCCTTCTCGTCGAGCATCTCTGCATCGATCGGCGCGACCGGCGCCGGCGGCGTCAGCGGCTTCACGAGCTCGGCGATCATGGTGTCGTCGGCGAACGCGACGTCGATCTCCTCGGGCTGCTTGCCGAACTCCGCCATCACGGCGGTGTCGGCGGTGATCGTCATCGGGCAGTCCAGCACATCACCGGCAGCGGCCGCGGTCATCGCGTCGGCGCTGCCGAGACACGTCGCCATCGGATCTCCGAGCAGCGACACGAGCGCGGCCGGCGTTCGCATCGGGTACTGCTGGTAGCCGCCGAACGTCGCCTTCTGTCCGAGCACCGCGGTGAGCCGGACCTGCGTCCCCGGGTCGACCTCGATGCGGCAGCGAGGCCCCTCGATCTCGCGCATCGCGTGCGGGATCGGCGGATCGTTACGGCGCGCGATGAGATCCGAGAGCCGCTGCGTGGTCGCGGTGATCGCGGGCACGAGCGCCATCGCGTTGAGATCGGCGAGTGGATCGGCCTCCGGAACGCAGCGGGCGAGCGTCAGGCCATCCGTCGCCCGCGTGATCAGAACCTGTCCTACCCCCTCACCCTCGAGCCGGACCGTGAGGTGCGGCTTGGGAGTGGGCTGGGACAGGTCGTAGGCCAGGTAGGCCACTCCCTGCGCGACGAGCGAAGCAAAGACGGCGGGGGCCCACAGCCACTGGCTGCGATATGCGCGTTGTCGACGGGCCACCGCGGTGTTCAGTGTGACATACGAACCCGGGATTGGTTGTCCCGTTTTCGCTGGACGTACGCTGACCTAACTCACGTTGGCAGCGACGCTGGCGCCTCGCCCGCGACCCCTCAGAGCTTGCGATAGATCCCGACCACGATGCCGATGATGTCGACGCTCTTGAAGTCGGCTCGGCGGACGATGATCGGCAACATGTTGGAGTTGGCCGGCTGGAAGCGGATCCGGTCTCCCTCGGGGTAGTACCGCTTCACCGTGGCTTCGCCCTCGATCATCGCGACGACGATCTCGCCGCTGGCGGCGGTCGGGGTCTTCTTCACGAAGACGTAGTCCCCGTCGAAGATCCCGTCGTCGATCATCGACTCGCCGACAATCCGGAGGCCGAACACCTCGCGGTGGTTGCCGATCAACATGCGGTCGATCCGCACGGTATCCGTGGCGTTCTCGACCGCGAGGATCGGCTGGCCGGCCGCGACCCGCCCGAGGATCGGGATGTCGGCCATGTCGTCGTCGGCCTGGGCGAGCAGCTGGACGTTACCCGTTCCCATCGCGGCGCCGCGCCGGAGCGGGACGATCTCGGCCCCACCGTCCGGGCTCGTTATGATCGGGCGCATCGCCCGGGACTTGAGGTCCTCGCGGCGAAGATGACCCTTCTTCTCGAGGGCCTTGAGGTGGTCGTTGACCCCGTTGGTCGACCGGATCTGGAAGTGCTCGCCGATCTCGCGCAGCGTCGGCGGGAAGCCGCGCTCCACGATGGAACTTGAAATGAAATCGAGGATTTCCCGCTGGCGAGAAGTGAGCGCGTCGGCCATGGCCACCTTCTTTTTCGATCTACTGAACGGACTCACCGTACTGAACGCATCATCACCCTGTCAATTTTTTCGCCCATGAACTCAAAGAATTCCGGGTTCGCGCGCAGGATCGGGAGGTGACCTGGCTGCACCTCATCGCGATCGGCGCCGCCGGGATCGCCTCGATGAAGTCGGCGTTCGAGGCCGGCGACATCGAGGAGGCCGGCCGCCAGGGGGTGCTCGCCGGCCCCCGGATCGTCGAGGCCGCCCTCGCCTCCCCGGACCGCGCGACCCGGATGGCAGCGATCGCCGCAACCCCCGCGACGGACGACCGGATCGAGCTGCTCGAGGCGCTCGCGACCGCGGCGACTGGACCTGACCGGCGCTCCGCGATCCCGGCCGCGCGCGCCGCTCGCACGATCGCGCGCGAGCTCGCGGACCGCGTGGCGATCGGTGACCTGCCCGATGACGTCGCCGCCGCAGACGTCGCCGAGTGGCGCGACGACTGGGCCGTGCTCGCGCGCGATCGCTCACGCTGGATCGAGCTTCGCGTGCTCGCGGTCGAGGTCACCGCCGCACTCGACGCTGCGCTGCGAGCGCCGGCGATCGGCGTCGATCTGGCGGCCGCCCTCGCAGATGCGGATCCCGCGTTCCGGCGCGCGGCCGCCTCGCTCGCGCCGGTGCCCTTGCCCGTCGCTCTCCGCGCACCCCTCGCGAACACCGTGGTCACGGACACCGATCCGTTCGTGGCACTCGGCGCCGCGCAGGCACTGTGCGCGGATCTCGCCAGCGACCCCGCAGCGCCGATCCTCGCGGCGCTCGGTGCGCCGGGCCTCGTGCGGCTTCGCGCGATCATCGCGACGGACGGTGCATCGCGCGGTGTCGTGCGCGATGCGGCGCGCTGCCTCGCCGCGGATCCAGATCCCGAGAGCGCCAAGGCGCTGCGCTCGATTCGCGCGCGCTTGCGCTAGGACTCGAGTGGCGTGAGGCCGAGCGCGCGTGCCAACGACGAGTACACGGCTCGCCGGAACGGCACGACCTCGCCGGCGGCGGACAGCTGCGCGAGGGTGAGATCGTCGTCGCCTGCGGGGACGAACAGACGGTCCCAGCCGAGGAAGTGCGGGCCTGCCGGCTTGTCGGCGATCCGTCCCTCGCACACGGCGGTGAACACCTCGATGTCCGCGCCCGGCGCCCGACGCAGGGCGACGACGAGCTGCATCTTCGCCGGCGTCTCGCGCCACCACTTCGTGAACCGGTTCTCGTTCTCCGAGTCGAGCTCGAGGCGAAGGCTCCGGCCGTCCATCTGGGTCAGATCGACCGCCTCGGCAAAGCACCCCGCGGTGACCGGGTGGGCGAGCACCTTGTCGCGCGCGCGCTGACCTGGTTCGGGTGCACTGGTGGAGAACCCGCTCTGCAGGGCCTCGACGGTGATCGAGAGATCCGGAACGATCTTCGCGAGCTCCTTCGCGCGCAGGTCGTTGCCGTCGATGAACACGTAGGAGGCCACGGGCGGACCCTACTACGGTTCGTGGAATATCATGCGCGGATGCCGTCAGACTCCGACCCTGCGCAGGACCCCACCGTCGCGCAGCCCCCGACGCAGGCGGATCAGACTCTGGCGACGCCCGCCGACATGACCGCCAGCGCGCCGAATCGCCTGTCGCTGCAAGACTACGACATCGGCGCGCTGCTCGGGAGTGGTGGTATGGGCGACATCGTCGTCGCGCGCGACAGGACGATCGGGCGGCAAGTCGCGATCAAGCAGCTGCGCTCGGACAAGCCATCCTCGGATGCTGTCGCTCGATTTCTCCGCGAGGCGCGGATCCAGGCGCGGCTCGAACATCCCTCGATCGTGCCAATTCACCACCTCGGCATGGACGACAAGGGCCTGCCCTACTTCACGATGAAGAAGCTCACGGGCATGACGCTGCAGGCGGTCCTCACCTCGGACAACCAGCCTCCCCGGCAGCGCATGCTCCGCATGTTCGCGGAGGTCTGCCTCGCCGTGGAGTTCGCGCACACCCGCGGCGTCGTCCATCGCGACCTCAAGCCGGCGAACGTGATGATCGGCGACTTCGGCGAGGTCTACGTCCTCGACTGGGGCCTCGCACGGATCATCGACGAGGATCTGCCGTCCAGCTCGATGGAGATCGGCGCCGATGTCTCGAGCCTAATCGGAATGACCCAGGCGGGCTCGATGCTCGGCACGCCCGGCTGGATGGCACCGGAGCAGATCGAGGACGCGAGCCTCGTCGGACCGCCCGCGGACGTCTACGCGCTCGGTTCGATCCTGTTCGAGATCCTCGCCGGCGAACCCGTTCACCCCCGCGGTCACGGCGCGCTGACGAGCACGCTCAGGGGTGTCGACGAGGGACCGCAGCAGCGCCGGCCGGATCGAAGCGTTCCTCCCGAGCTCGACGCGCTATGCATGGCCGCACTCGCGACGGGCGCGAGCGACCGACCGACCGTGAAGGAGCTCGTCGCGCGCCTGCAGGGCTACCTCGACGGAGATCGTGACGTCGAGCGCCGTCGCGAGCTCGCCGCGACGTTCGTGCAGCGCGCACGAGAGGCGCTCGCGGAGGGCACGATGGAGCACCGGGTCACGGCGATGCAGGCCGCGGGGCGCGCGGTCGCGCTCGATCCCGAATCGAGCGACGCCGTCGAGATCGTCACGACGCTGATGTTCGAGCCGACGCGCGACCAGCATCCCGCGCTGGTCCAGGAGCTCGCCGAGTCCGAGGTCGCGGTGCAGATGCGCCACGGACGCGTCGCGATGATGTCGTTCGTCGTCGTGCTGGGGTTCCTGCTCATCGCGGCGATGAACGGCGTCAACAACATCGCGCTCGTGCTCGTGATCGCGGGCTACACGGTCCTCCACGCGGGTGTGGTGTGGAGGATCACGCAGCGGATGGCGACCGCCAACGAGATGGTGCTCGTCGCAGCGGGCAACGCGCTGCTCGCCGCGCTGCTGTCGCGCACGCTCGGCTCGATGATCATCGTGCCCGCTGTCACGTGCATCATGGCGCTGTCGCTGACGTCGTATCCGCAGCTGATCGATCGCAAGTGGATCGTGATCGCGCTCCTCGTGGCGAGCTGGGTTACCCCCGTCATCCTCGAGGGGGTCGGCGTGCTCGATCCCACGTGGACGATCGACGGCAGCACGATCGAGCTGACCTCGCACGTGATGCAGATCGGCGGCACGCACACGACCGCGATCCTGATCGGCTCGAACATCGTGACGATCGTCGTATTCGGACTGTTCTCGAGTGCGCTCGCGACCGCGCGACGAAACGCGATGCGGCAGTTCGAGATCCAGGCGTGGCGGCTGCGCCAGCTGCTTCCGACGCCGCGCGCGACGAACGCACCCTCGTAGTACCCTGGGCGCGTGCAACCAAGGGCGCTGCTCCTCGCCGGGATGATCGTCGGGATCGCGAGCGACGCCACTGCGCAACCCGC
Source organism: Myxococcales bacterium (assembly GCA_031421915.1). GTDB lineage: Bacteria > Myxococcota_A > Polyangia > Haliangiales > Haliangiaceae > JABFXX01. Next base: position 15,092 of record JANOPP010000623.1, read on the forward strand.
CACGGTCGTCCAGATCGCGGGCGAGACGTGGAAACCGTCCCACAGCGGCACCGTCGATCGGTTCACGCGCACCGATGGCACCGTCGTCGAGGTGACGTCCGTCGCCGTGCCGTGCAGCAAGCAAACGCGGTCCGGAGCGTCGACACGCTTTGGCTGGGTGCCGCCCGCCTACTGGCCCACGCTCGACCTGGTAGGAGGCAAGGTCATCGCGTGCCTCGAGCACACGAGCGGGACCGAGACGATCACGGTGATCCCGGCGGCGGGCAAAGCCGTGGGACCCGATGTCGCTCCGATCCTCCACCAGATCGCCGTGGAGCTGCGCCCTCCCACCGACGTGGCAGCGATCGGCCCCATCCACCCGTCGAGCCCGATTCTGATCACGCAGGGCAGCTCGATCGGATTCGCGATCGACGGCCAGGCGGCATCGATCGCCCTCAGCCTCGGAACGAAGGGCACGTGCCCGTACGACCACGCGCTCGTGGTCGCCTCCATGGGCACGTTCGTCGACCGCCCGTTCGCGCCGGGGTACTGGCCCACCGTCCTCGAGCGAGCCAAGGACGGCACGGTGGTCGGCTGCCTCGAGCTCCGCGACACCCACCTCACGCTGATCGTCAGCCCCGGGACGCAGCTCGCCGCCCTCGGCGACGTGCTCCAGGAGATTCGTCGCGCCGCGTACGCGCGTCATGGCGGACCGATCACCAGCGACCTCGACCCGATGGTATTGCCGCGCACCGGGCAGCGCATCGTCTCGAAGCAGAAGGCGGGCCTGTGGAAGGTCGTCGATGGCGCGAGCTTCAAGCGCGACGACGCCGATGTCCTGGTCTCGACCGCCGGCCTCGGGATGAATACGCTGTACTCGATCGCGATCGAGGAGGGACCGTGTACGCCGGGCACGACACCGCTGGAGCGCGGCCCCGCCGACCGCCTGTTCCCGATACAGCTCGGGCCCACGTGGATCGACCCGACCGAGCATGCGCGCTGGAGCGCATGGGCGTGCGTGACGCACGGGAACGAGACCGCAACGATCACGGTTCTGGCCAGGCTCGCCGGGAAGGAGCCACCCAGGCCCGAGGAGTCCGCGACGATCCACGCGATGATCGAGCAGATCGCTCGCTCGTACGGCGTCGCGTTTCCCAGCGACGCTCCCACCACCGTCGTCGTGAAACCGACCCCGCTTCCATCCACGCCTCCGAACCGGCGCGGTGGTCGCTATGGCGGCTTTGCCGGCGGCTACGTCGGCGTGATCTCGCTCGCGCCCGAGGGTGCCGGCGATCGCCGCACGGGCGGACTGGTCGGCATGGATCTGCGATTCGCGAACCGCGGCATCGGAGGCGTGTTCGCGTTCGATCTCGAGGTTGGCTATGGTGGCGCCGAGTTTCTCGGCGAGATCCGCCTCGGCGGTGGCCTGGCACTCGGACCTCTGCAGCTCGTCGTCGGCGGCTCGGCCGGCAGCATCGGCCCGGCGGCAGCGCTCGACGGCTTCGGCGAGGTCAGCCTTTCACTCCAGACGGGACGTTCGCACCTGTGGTTCGGCGCGAGGCGCGCATACGGCCTCGGCGGCCCCGACCACGATCAGCTGTCGGCCAAGCTCGTGCTCACGGGCAAGGACGAGTCGGGCATCTACCTCGGGGCACGCTTGATGTCGTTCGGCGTCGACGAGGACACGCAGCTCGAGACCGGCACGGCGATCCTGGTCACGTTCGGCGGCGGCGTCGCCTCGACCAACTGACGGTTACTCGACGATCACGCGATCGCTGCCGCCACGCCCGAACGTCTCGGGCATGTACATCTCCTCCGCCTTGGGCGGCGGCACGACGAAGTTGCCGGGCGTCGTCGCGCGCGCGACGTACTCGTAGTGATGAACGCCCTCCCACAACAGCGGCGCGAACGCCTCGGAGCGCTCGTCCCGCAGGTTCTGGTGCTCGTACCAGGGGCCGTACACCACCAATACGCACCGCGCGATTTCTGCTCGCTCGGATCTTGCGGGATCGGGCCCGTGGTCGCGAGCGCCGGATTCATCGCCTCGAAGC
>JANOPP010000624.1:0-3725 GCA_031421915.1 Myxococcales bacterium
AGTCCGTGAAGTACGCGCAGGACCTCTGGCCCTGGGTGCTGATCGGCGTCGTCGGCCTGTTCATCCTCGACCTCTACGCCAAGCGCGTTCGCCTGTTCGGCTACCGGACCGTCAAGTTCCAGTAGCGCGCGCGGCGAACGGACTAGCGCTGCGGTCTCTTCGTGCCCTTGGCCTTGGGCTTGGCCTCCAGTGCGGAGATCGCAGCGGTAAGCTGCTCGATTGCCATTCGAACACCCTCGTGGGTCGGGTACTTGACCTGCACTCGTCGAGTGAGGTCGAGGGCGGCCTGGAACTGCGCGAGGGCTTCCGTGGTCTCGCCACGCTTGCTCAGCACGTCGGCCAGTTTGTGGTGAGCGATAGCGAGCCCTGCCTGATATGGAACGTTGGTCGGCGCCTTCTCCGAGACCCCCAGGTGGATCGCGACACTGGCGCGGTACGTTTCCATGGCGCCGGCGAGATCGCCGCTGGCGATCCGAGCGTCTCCAACCTTCTCGTGAGCGCCGGCAAGGTCCCTCAGGCGGTCGACGTTGGTCGGATCGTCTGTCACCCGCAACGCAAACTCGGTCACCGCAGGCTGATATGCGGCGAGCGCGCCTGGCTTGTCACCCTGCGCGAAGAGTACGTCGCCAACATTGAGACGACCGAGGGTGACATTCCGCTGGCGGTTTGCGTTTGTCGGGTCGCTCTTCGCCACGCGCTCGGAGATGGCCAGATACGCCCGGTACTCGACCAGTGCTCCAGCGAGGTCCTGCTGGTCAACGATGATCGAACCAATCCGCTCGTGCGCCGACGCGAGGTCTTCCTGGGCGCTCACGTCGGTCGGGACGTTCATCACGGACGTCTCGGCAATTGCCTTGGCCGCGCGGTACTCGGCGAGCGCTCCTTGGGCGTCACCCTGTCCACTGAGCATCTTTCCGATCCGTTCGTGGAGCGCGGTCATGAAGTGGCGGAGGTCAGAGCTCGTCGGATCCTTCGCGGCAAGTCGAGAGATGAGCGCGAACGCGGCCCGGTACTCTGCCAGCGCGCCCGCTGCATCGCCGTGAGTCCGCAGCCCGTCGCCAACCTTGCTGTGGCTGGACACGAGATCGCGCTGCCACACGGCATTGTCCGGGTCCTTGGCGGCGACCTTCATCGCGAGGCCGAGCGCGGTCCGGTGGCTCGCAATCGAGCCCTCGGCATCGCCTTGCGTCCCGCGCAGGGTCCCGATCTGATGGTGATTGGCCGCGAGTGCACGTTGCCAGCCCGTGTTGGTCGGGGCGATTGCGGCGAGCGTGCCGTGAATGACCAGCGCCTCACGAAACGCTGCGAGCGCGCCCGCAGCATCACCGCGGTCGACGAGCACCTCACCGACCTGCCGCATGTACATCGCGAGAGCAGCTTGATGTTCCAGGTTCGTCGGTTCGTTTGCCGCCAGAGTCTTCTGGATCGCGAGAGCCGCCTGGTATTCGGCGAGCGCTGCGCTCGCGTCGTGACGTCGGAGGGCGTGGCCGACCTTGACGTGTCTGGCTGCATGACTCGCGCGGTACGTAGGATTCGCAGGGTCGCTCGCCGACAGCAGCATGGCGGAGAACAAGGAGACCCGATACTGCTCGAGTGCGCGAGTTGAATGACCCTGCGCAAGCAACACATCGCCGAGGTTCTGCTGAGCGAGCGCACGCTTCTGCGCGTCCGCACCGCTCAGGTGCTGTCCCTTGCGCGCGTAGTACCCGATCGCCTTGGTCGCGACATCGTTTAGCAGCTCGAGCTTCCCGATCGGTTCGAGCTTGTCGCGCATGTCGACCACCATGAAGTCCATCAGGTCTTCGGCGTCGGCCCCGTTCAGGACGGCAGCCACTCGTTGCTGCTCGGTGCGCGCCTGCTCCTGAAAGATCCGACGCAAGCTGACCACGCCGAGCACCCCGAGCAACACGGCGGCGACGAGCGCGACGGCCACGGCGGTGCGATGCCGGCCGATCCACCGACGCACGAGCTGCCATGCCGAGTAGTGATGAGCGCCGACGAGCTGACCCGTCTGGAGCTTCTTGAGATCCGCGGCTAGCTCCTTGGCGGTTGGATATCGATCAACAGCAGAGTGCGCCATCGCCTTGTTCACGATGGTCACAAGATCGGGCGGCACGCCCGGGGCACGCGCTTCGAGCGCTGGTGGCGGACCCGCGATCACTGCGTCGAGGATCGCGTCCGCGGTCCTGCCCGTGTACGGCGCAGCGCCGGCGAGCACGTGATAGAGCATCGCGCCCAGCGCGTAGACATCTGCTCGTTCATCAACGGCGTCACCCTCCGCCTGCTCCACCGGCATGTAGGCGGGGGTGCCGAGGATGGCTCCTGCGTGCGTCTCATCGCGAGTCTGCATCGCTGTGCGGTGAGGCCCCACCGTCACATCGGGTGCAGCGCTGGTGTCGCCGAGATCCTTCGCTAGTCCCCAGTCGATCACAACGGTCTCGCCGTACTCACCGACGAGCACGTTCGCCGGCTTGAGATCGCGATGGATCACTCGCATGTTGTGCGCGTAGGCGAGCGCATCCACCGCCGCGATGACATTGGGCAGCAGCGCCAACCTCGCCTCGAGCGTCGGCCGGCTCGCGATCACCTTGTCGAGCGATTCGCCGGTGACGAGCTTCATCACGTAGAACGGCTCACCGCTCGGCCACACACCCGCCTCGAGCAAGTTCACGATCGCCGGATGCTGGAGCCGCGCGGTGATCCGTGCCTCGCGCTCGAACCGCGCGCGCAGCTCGGCCGACTCGACCAGAAGCTCCTTGATCGCCACCTCACGCCCCAGACGTCGATCCCGCGCGGAGGTGATCCTGCCCATTCCCCCTCGAGCGATCTCGCGGCCGACGACATAGTGCTGAGGGTCGACCGAAACGAGGTCCCCGTAGTCGTCCCGACGACCTGCACGGATGACCACCGCACCCTGCTGCGCCGGCCCTACGGAACCAGGTGCCAACGTGGCATCTGCGGAGATCACATCGGCAGTGGACGCGACGGTATCGAATCGTCCCGGCGCGGCGGTGTGTTCGAAGCCCAAGGAATGTCCAGGACGCGAAGAGCCTGAGGGATTCATTCGTCGACACCTACACGATGTCGGGGATCTCGGATCTGGGTGGCGCGAGCCGTACGCCCTTTGTCGCGGATCGCCGTAGACACGTGAAGAGTCCGTTAGCGAGCCGACCTCTTGAACATCACGAATGGCTCGTGAGCGTGATCGACCGGCTGGTCACCACGATCTCGTGATGAGCGCGAAGATCGTGCAATGCTCGACGCATGCGAGGCGCTGCACCCTCGGGCCGCTGCCCGCGCTGCGACAAGGCGCATCCGCCGGGTGCGGAGCGGCTGCTCACGTGCAGCGCGTGCGGCCTGCGGTTCGATGCGACGGCGCCACCGCGACAGATGCCGATGCGCTCGTCGAGCGAGGAGGATGGGTCCCCGCCGCCCGATGGCCTCGTCGTATCGCCCGCGCAGATCGCGCTGCCGAGCGGCACGCTCACCGCGCTCGTGATGCTCGTGGTCGGGCTCGGTGTGCTCGCCACGATGGTGATCGTCGTACTCGTGAAAGACGAGCTCACGTTCAGGAACGTGTTCGCACTGGTCGTGTTCAGCGCGATGGGGCTGTGGGCGCTCTGGGCCGCGTTCTCGATGTTCGGTCGGAGGACGATCACCGTCGAGAAGAATCAGCTCGTGATCCAGACGGTGCCGCTCGGGCGCGACCGGATGGAGGTCTCGCG
>JANOPP010000625.1:0-3595 GCA_031421915.1 Myxococcales bacterium
CTGCTGATCGGCGACGGACGCGAGCAGCTCTTCGACCTTGGCTACGTGCGGACCGATCAGGTCGCGCGCGCGGTTGACGATGTCGATCGAGACGCCCATCCGCTGCGCGAGCGCGAGCGCGCCGGAGCTCCCGGGCGTGCCGAGGTGGAGCTTGAACGTGGGCTCGAGCTTGCCGAGATCGAAGCCGACCGAAGCGTTGCCGAACCGTGGGTCGGTAGCGCCGAGCGCCTTGAGCCGCTCGTAGTGCGTGGTGATCATGCCGGTCACGCCGCGCGCGGCGAGCGCCTCGAGCACGGCCTGCGCGAGTGCCGCGCCTTGTTCGGGCTCGGTGCCGACGGCGATCTCGTCGATCAGGATCAGTGACCCGGGGCCGGCGGTCTCGAGGAGCTCGCGGAGGTTGACCATGTGGCCGGAGAACGTCGAGAGGTCGTTCTCGAGATCCTGCGCGTCGCCGATGTCGGTGCGAACGTCGGGGAACCAGCCCATCACGCTGCCGCTCTCGGCGGTGAGGTGGAGACCGGAGCGCGCCATCAGCGCGGCGAGGCCGACGGTCTTGAGCGCGACGGTCTTGCCGCCCGCGTTGGGACCGGAGATCAGGAGCGTGGCGCCCGCGGCGACGTGGACGTCGTTCGCGACGCAGCGGCGCTCGGCGAGCAGCATCAGCGGGTGGCGTGCGTGGAGCAGCGCGACTTTTGCGGACTCGTCGAGGATCGGCTCGGCGGAGACCGTGTCCTCGGCCATGATCGCGGCGGCGGCGACGATGTCGATCGCCTCGGCGGCATCGAGTGCGGTGATGAACGAGTCGGCTTCCTCGGCGACCCAGCCGCTGAACGTGGCGAGGATGCGGCGCTCCTCGTCGAGGATCTCGGCCTCGGCGAGCTTGGCGCGGTTGTTGAGCTCGACGATCTCCTCGGGCTCGATGAACAGCGTCTGCCCACTCTGCGACGTGCCGTGGACGATGCCGCGCACGAAGCCCTTGCCGTCGGTGCGGACGGGGAGGACGTAGCGCTCCTCGCGCTGCGTGTAGTAGGCGTCCTGGAGATACGGGGCGAACCGCTCGTCGGTGAGCAGGCCGCTCATCGACTTCTCGAGCTGGACCTTGATCGACGCGAGCGCGCGGCGCAGCGGGCCGAGTGCATCGGACGCGTGATCGACGAGCCTGCCGTCGGCGTCGAACGCCTCGAGGATCGGGTGATAGACGTGACCGAGGTCGTTGATCGCCTCGGCGCGCGCCGCGAGCCTGGGCGCGACCTGGTTGTTCTCGCGGAGGTGCGTGCGGAGGCGCGAGAGCGAGCGCCCCGTGGTCGCCACGGCGACGAGCTCGGCCGCTTCGAGCGCGGCGGACTTCTTGACGCGATCGATCGCCAACGCGATGTCGCTGATCGAGCCGAGCGGCAGTGCAGCGTCGCGGGTCGCGAGGCCACGCGCCTCGGTGATCTCGCTCGCCCGCTCGCGCGCCGCGGCGACGTCGTCGAGTAGCTGCGATGCGCGCACGCGGGCCTCCCCGCGCTTGGTGGCGCAGCGCTTCGCCCAGTGGTCGACGAGGGTCGGCCAGCCGAGGTCTTCGAGGGTCTTCGCGGCGATCACGGGCGCCGTTTGTGACATGAACCGGGCCCGGCGGCGAGCCCGGCGGTCAGGGCGCGACGACGAGAAACGAGATCTGGTACCAGGTGTCCTTCTCTTTGACCGCCGGCATCACGAGCTTGGACGCGATCGGATCGACGCAGCGTGCGGCCGCGTCGATCTCGGCGCGCGTCGCCTCGAGCGGGAGCTCGCTCGAGCTGACGACCGAGATCCCATCGGGCGGTGGAGCGGGCGGCGGCGGCGGACGGTAGCGAGTGCGCGTGAACGGATCGGGGCGCGCGGGCGGCTTGGGAGCCGGCGACCGCGGACCCGACTTCGTGACCTTCACCTCGATCGCCTGATTCGGGACCTTCGCCAGGCAGGCCCGCATCGCCGGCATCTGCTTGCGGACGATCGCGCGCGCGGCGTCGAGATCGATCGCGGCGACGCCTCCGGGCCGACGCTCGATCGCCTCGGGGAGCACGGTGGTCTTGAGCTCGCGCAGGTGATCCTCGGCGCGCTTGCGCCACGGACTGTCGGGCGCGAGCCGGAGGAACTTGCGGAAGTAGACGAGCGCGTACTCCGCGCGCGCGGGCTCGTTCGCTTCCCACGCGAGACCGAGCATGTACTCGATCTCGCCGACGCCGAGCAGCGGCAGGCGTGGCGTGCGCAGCGAGTCGAACCGGGTCTCGGACTTCGCGGCGAGCGTCGCGGCCTCGCGAGCAGCGGCCGGGCGCCGCGCACGATCGTAGGCGGCGGCGAGCAGCCAGCGCGTGAGGCCGACCGACGACGAATCGCCCGCGTCGAGTGCGGCCGTCAGCGCGGCGATCGCCTCGTCGAGCTTGCCCATCGCGATCCGGACCTCGCCGAGCCGCATGAGCATCTCGCCGGTGCCGCTGCCGGTCGCCGCGGCCTCGGACAGCGTGCGCTCGGCATCGGCGAGCTTGCCAGAGCGCGCCTGACACAGCCCCAGCTTGCGGCGCTGCTCGATCGCGGTCTTGCGATCGCTGGGATCCCCGCGCGTCGCCTTGGCGATCGCGATCTGCAGATCGGCGGCGCACTTCGCCCACTGCTGGAGCTCCATGTACGCGGCGCCGCGCAGCGCGTAGCCCTCGTACTCGTCGGGGAGGAGCGTGATCGCCTCGTCGAGCTTGTCGACCGCAAACCGGTACTGGTCATCGGTCCGACCCGCGATCGCTTCCTTGGCATCTGTGATCAGATCCGCGTACGGCTCGCTGCGCGGGTTCGTCGCGTTGTCCCAGAGCTTGGACTTGTCGGCGAGCTCCTGATCCTTGTCGACCGGCTCGGGCGGGTACTTCTTCGACTGCGCCGAGGCGGTCGACACGACCGTCAGAGCGACCGTCAGACCGAGGAGTAGGACCAGCCGACGCACAGCCCTCAGTGTGACACGGAGCTAGCCGGGAATCAGATCTTGTAGCGAGGGCACGACCTTGTTCCGGCCGCCGCGCTTCGCCGCGTACAGGTTCTCGTCGGCGCGCTTGATCAGCACCGACGGGTCGACCCCCGTCTCGCGGTGCAGCGTCGTCACTCCGAGGCTGATCGTGAACTTGATCTCCTGGTTGTCGAACAGCGTCGGTCGCTCCTCGATCAACGTGCGGAGGTGCTCGGCGAACACGATGCCGCCCGGCAGCGCCGTCGACGGCAGCACGCACGCGAACTCTTCGCCGCCGTACCGTGCGAACAGATCCTCACGCCTTATACGCGGCTTGATCCGCCCCGCGAGATCCTTGAGGACCGCGTCGCCGGCGAGGTGGCCAGCACTGTCGTTCACCTTCTTGAAGTGATCGACGTCGAACATCACGAGCGTGAGCGGATGACCGTGGCGAACACAGACCGCGATCTCGCGGTCGAGGAACTCCATGAAGTAGCGCTTGTTGTGGATTCCCGTCATGCCATCCTGGATGGCCATGTTGTGAATCGCTTCGTGGTACGCGCTCTCGATGTTCGAGCCCGAGAGGAACTTGTAGATCGCGTCGCCGAACCGAACCTGATCCGCGTCGCTCAGCGACTG
>JANOPP010000626.1:0-23869 GCA_031421915.1 Myxococcales bacterium
ATCCGGAACCCGAAGGCCAACCTGGATCGGGCTATGCGACTTCCGATCCCGTGACGCATCAGACCGGATGCTCCGGGTAGCGCTCGCAGATCTGTCGATGAGCGAAGCGCAAGCGAGAGCTTGTCGTCGAGATCTCGCCAACACGTAATTCGGTTCGCGACCCGACAACGAACCGCGGGCTGTGAACGAGTCACTCGACGATCGGTCGTTGAGCTTGGTGGTAGATGCGCAGCACCCAGAGCGCGCTTCGCTGACGCTGGTAGTAGACGCGCAGCGGAGGGACCGGCCAACTCCGCACCACCTCGCCCGAGAGCAGGGTTTGTTCCGGACCGTCAAACTCATCGCGGGCGAGCTTGTCGATGACCGCGAAGATTCGGTCGCCGAGTTCCCCGGCAGCAATGGTGTTGCGCTCGGCCAGGTAGCCAATGATCGCCGCGAAGTCTGCCTCCGCCTTGGGCGCGAAGTAGATCGTCACCGACGAACGATCGAATCGATGGTCTGGCGTACTTGGTCGACCGTGCGTCCTTCGCCCGCTCGCAGCGATGCCAGCGCGTCCGCGAGTCCTTGGTCCTCGTCAGCGGTCAGCGCCGGTGCAGTCTCGACAGCTTCGACCACGTAGGTTCCCGCCGGCAGCTCGCGCAGCTCCTCGGGGATGTCCTTACCGTTCCAATGGAGCACGCGTGCGCCAGTCATGAGTCACCATATCACTGGCACGGCAGCTCGCCACGCTCGTACGTCGGACTCGGGCGAGAGTTCCTTTGGGCTTGAAGCCAACATGCGCATCGCCGACGCTGGTGAGGTGTGGAGAACGGCGAGTGTGCGGGTTGCTCTCGCCAGCACTGCGGCGTGTGCGTCCCTATTCGGCTGCGCGTCTCCGAAGCGAGAGGCGTACGTCTGGCAGGACCCGCACGCCCCCGAACCGCCGCCAGACCCGGCGATCGTCGTGCTCGACGGCAGTCCAGTCGGCGACAAATTCGAAGTCACCATGTTCGCGCTCGCGCGCCTCGTGGCTGGGGGGCGGCATGAGATCCGCACGCTACGCGGCAGTGAGGCGATGGTCGACTGGCTGGTTGCCAGCGGCGCGCTCTATCTCGTGGACCAGGCGTTATGACATCGCGACAGTTAGGTGGCCTGCGGTCGGGCCTCGCGCTCGACGCGGGCCACACCAACGTGCACGACCACGGCGACCACCGGCTGTTGGTGACGCCGGAGTGCCCCGACTACTGGGAAGGCAACTGCCTGTTGCTCGACGAGCCGCCCGCGACCCCCGACGACCGACCCGCGGTGTGGGCGAACGCACTGGCGCGCTGGCGGTACGCTCTAGCGTCGACGTCGCTGGCCGCGACGCGTCATCCCATGGTGCGCTGGGAATCGACCGACGCCCGCCCGATCGCGCCCGCGCTCCTGCCGCGCGGCGCGGCCCACGCACAGGACACGGTGCATGTGCTCAACGGCTGGCGGAAACCGACGCGGCCGGTTCCAGCGGTCGCGTGCCGTCCTGCGTCTAGTGATGACGACTGGCAGGCGATCGTAGAAATGGTGCGCGGCGCCGCGCACGAGGAGCGCTACGTCGAGTACGTCCGCTGGAGCTACGCCAAGGCCCGCAAGGCCTTCGCCCGCGCAGCGAGCACCTGGTGGATGGCGGAATACCGTGGTGAGGTCGTTGGATCGCTCGGCTTGTTCCGCGGCGATGGCATTGCCAGGTTCCAGGAGCTCGAGACGCGCGAAACGCATCGCGGTCGAGGCATCGCGTCGCTGTTGATCGGCCGCGCCCTCGCCGAGCGGCCGGCTGCCGACGCAACCCCGGTGTACATCGTCGCCGAGACCGGCGCGGCGCCTGAGCGGCTATACCGTAGCCTCGGCTTCGCGCCGGTATCCTGGGTGCATTCGATCTCATGGGACAGCGCAGAGGCGTGATGCGGGTACGAAGCCTTGCGGCAGCGGCCACGGCGGCACTGTGCGGAAGCCCGGTTGCGCGCGCGGATGCGGCGTCGTCGCGATCACGGAGCACGAGTAGGTGAGGACCGAGGAAGGTCGCAATGCAATGCTCGCAGCGGCGGGCACTTCCGAATCAGTCTAATGGCGCATCCCGAGCGGGGAGATGAACATCGCGATCCGGGTTCCGGCTACATTGGCGCGAGCGACCGAGCGCAAAGGTGTCGCTACGTTCGTGGGCGACGATGTGAATCGGATCGGCACTGCATCGGTCACACCGCGCGCGCTGAGACCGTGATGCTTGTCCGGGTCGGCGCGCCGACGATCAACGCGCAGCGTCCCTACATAGAGCAGAAGCGCGATGCGCCCCCGAACTCGGGGGCGACTTCGGTGAACTTGGATTCGTAACGAAGCAATGCGATCTCGGCGGCCATCGATCACGGCCGTTATCCAGGACTCGCCATGCACCGACCAGCGGGTTCTTGGCCGGTTCCTAGCCGGTTCCTAGCGGGCGCGTCGAGTACGGGTGGGACCTCGGAAGTGCATATAAGATGGCGGAAGCGCAAGGGAATCGAACCCTCCAAACGAACGCTCGCGCGCCGTTTCATCGGTTTTGAAGACCGAGGCCGGCACCAGTCCGGCACGCGCTTCCACTGGCGAAGTTACACCGACTTCATCGCGCGCGTCAGCTACTCGATGTCGATGCTGTCGTAGCGCGGCCTGAGATCGACGAGCGCTTCGGCGATCAGCGTGCGCGTCTGTTCGCGCAGGGCAGGGACGTCGGCCTCGGTCATCCCGGTCGTCGGAATCGGAGCGAGGATCTGCGCGCATGCGTGCGCCTTGCCGAACCAGCGCGAGTGCTTGGGGCGCATCGCGCGTGTGCCCGCGAGGGCGATCGGCAGGATGGGGGCGCCCGCGGCGATCGCGAGGCTGAACGCGCCGTCCTTGAACGGGAGGAGCTCGCCGCCATGAGAGCGGGTGCCCTCGGGGAACATCATCACGGAGATGCCGCCGCGCAGGGCGCGCTCGCACTCCTGGAGGCAGGCGCGGACGGACTCGCCCTCGCCACGGCGGAGCGGGATGTCGCCGCCGAAGCGCATGGCCCAGCCGCTGAGGGGCTGCTTGAACAGGGACTCCTTGGCGACCCAGCGCATGTCCCAGGGGAGGAAGCAGAGGAGGAACGGATCGGCCTGCGACTCGTGGTTCGCGACGACGACGTAGCCGTTGGTGTCGATGTCGGGCGGCCGCTCGCCTTCGATGTCGAACTTCCAGATCGTCGAGAGGCGCGTGGCGGTGCGGCCGAGGCGGCGCATCCACTGACCGGGCACGCGCTGCGTGGGATCACCGCGATGGCGCAGCGACGAGATGACCATGATCGGCAGGAACCCGGCGATCACGGCGCCGAACTCGGCGTAGGCCCAGATGCCCGCGACGGGGTTCGCCTTCTTCACGGCGTCTCGTGTACCGCATCCGGGGCTCCGAGGCGAATGGTACGGTCCGCCGATGTCTGCTCGGCCGCTGGTGGCGAGGCTCGTGACCGCGAGCATCGCGCCACTCATGAAACAGCACGGTTTCAAGAGGAAGGCGCTGACGTTCGAGCGGAAGCACGGCGCGGTCCTGCAGATCGTGAATGTTCAGTGCTCGCACGGTGGGGACTCGTTCTACGTCAACGTCGGCGTCGTTCTCGACGAGGTGAAAGCGCTGCGTGCGAGTGAGACCGGTTCGCAGGTGTTTGGCGGTCACACGGTGCACTTCGGTTCCCGGCTCGATAGCCTCGCACCCGCACTTCCCCAATCGTGGAAGGCCGACGACGCGAACGCCGGGGCGGAGGTTGCCGCCGGCCTCGAGAAGGCGCTCAGGAAGCTGAACGCGATCGACTCGGCCGCCGCGATGCTCGCGGAGGTCGACCTCCGGCACGGCTTTCACAAGGTGCTGCGCGCGCAGCTCGTGTGGATCGGTGGGGACCCGCGAGGCGCGCGCGCCGACCTCGAGGCGGTCGCGAAGGAGTTCTCCGATCGCCAGGGATGCAGCGTCGAGCAGCTCGCAAAGCGTGCCGGCCTTCGCGGGCTGTGAGTGATCATGTCGCGCGGCTGAGGCGATCGACGTGGCCGAGCAACGTCGGGATCCGGTGCTCGCCGTGCATCGTGCGGACGTGCTCGGCGGCGATCGCGACGTCGACGCCGATCGCGGTGATGTAGAGCGGGTTCTGGCTGATCCCGCGGAGGATCTCGACCGCGACCGTGTTGCCCGCGTAGGCGGTCTTCGCGACCCCGATGATCGCGGATCGCTGCTCGATCGCCGCGTGCAGGTGTGCGCCGAGGCCCGGTCGAGCGGGCCCGAGCCACACGAAGCCGTCGACGATGATCGTGTCGAGCGGAACCTGGACGTCGGCGAGCACGCGGAGCAGGCATGGCAGCTCGCGGCGGTAGAACTGGCCAGGCTCGTACGGCTCGACGGTTTCGATCCGGACCGTGAACGCGGCGTGCGGCGCCTCGGCGGTCCATGGATCGAAGATCACGCACGCCGCGATCGCGTGCGGGTCGTGATAGCCGACGTCGACGCAGGCGATCATTCAGGGTGCTTCGACGGCGCCGGCGGTACACGGCGTCGCGCGGGGCATACCGCGCTGGTCCGTCGGCGGGCAGCCCATGCCGATGCCGCGCGCGGGGCTTCCTGCGGCGGGCATCATGGTCTCGCTGTCGCCACCGTTGTCGCCGAGGGTGCCGAGCATCGGATCCGCGACGAGCGGCATCATCGTGCAGAGCGAGCCCATCGGCCACTGGAGGTTACCGGCGCCGGCCATGTGCTCGACGTTGCAGCTCGGGCGGTACATCGCGGTGTTGTTGACGATGAGGGTGTTCACGAGTGTCAGGCCGTCGCCGAAGATCGCGCCGGCGACCTGGTTCGCGGCCGTCGAGCGGTTGTTCGCGATCGTGCAGTTGAGGAGCGTGCCCGTGGGGTTGTTGCCGAGCCAGATGCCGCCGCCGTTGCTACCGGTTGCTTCGTTCTCGGCGATCGTCACGTTCGTCAGCTGCACGGTGGACTCGTTGATCCAGATGCCGCCGTTGAAGAACGCCGCGTTGCGGGAGATCGTGCTGTTCGTGATCTCGAGCGCGAGGCCCTGGAGGTAGAGGCCGCCGGCATTGCCGGAGCCCGCGGCGGTGACGCGGTTGTCGTCGACGACGGAGCGGTCCATCGCGAACGTGCCGGTGTCGTCGTTGGAGACGCGAAAGAAGCCGCCGCCGATCGCGCCCGCGGTGTTGCCGCGGATCGTGACGCCGCAGAGAGAGGTCGCCTCGTCGCGACCGTCCATGTACAGCGCACCGCCGCAGCCACCGTTGCCCGGGTTACCGCCGGTGCCGGTCGCAGCGTTGCCGACGAACGTGCTGTTGATGATCGTGAGGTCGCCGTTGAGGCTGCCGATCGCGCCGCCGTCGGACGCCGCGTTGTTCGTGAACGTGCTGCCGACGACGACGAGGTCGCCGCCGCCGAAGCCGTAGATCGCGCCGCCCGCGGTGTCCTGGCCGGTCGCGGTGGCGTGGTTGTTGTCGAACGCCGAGTCGATGACGGTCAGGCTGCCACCGTCGCGATAGATCGCGCCGCCGCCTTGTGCCGTGTCTTCACCGGTCGCGGGCCCTCGGCCGTCGCGGAACGCGAGGCGCTGAACGACGAGCCGCGGCGTCGGGGTGTTGTAGTCGGAGTCGAGGTAGAGGACGCGGGAGGTGTTGCCGCCGCTGAGCGTGACGAGTCCGCCACCGTCGATGACGGTCTCGGCGGTGACCATCGCCGGCGCGGTCAACGTGATCGTGACCGGTGCAGCGCCACAGTCGAACACGACGACGCCGCCCGCGGCGGCCGCGGCGGTGAACGCGGCGGCGGTGCAACTCGCCGCCGAGCCATCACCGACGACGGTCGTCGGCGTCGAGACGTCGCGCAGCGCCGGTGCCGTGCACAGGGCCACGGGTGTTCCGACGTCCCCGACAGGCGAGGCATCGGGATTACCACCGCTGTCGTCGCCACACGCCGAGGCTGCGAGCACGACGATGACGAGGTTTGCTCCGCGCACGACGCGTCCAGCATCGCAGAGCTTGCGGGCGATCGGGGGACCTGTCACGGATCGATCGAGACGCCGACCGAGGTCGCCACGCCGTCGATCGTCGCGTGCAGCGTCGTGTCGCCCATCGTCATGCCGCGCAGTCCGTCGGTGTCGAGGCGCGCGATCGTGGGATCGAGCACGGCCCAGCTCGTGCGCGCGGTGACGTCTCCGTAGAAGCCCATGGTGTCGAGACCGGTCGCGCGGATCGGGACGAGCGAGCCGACCGGGGTGGCGACGTCGGCGGGATCGATCCAGAGGATCAGGATGGCAGGCGGGTCGACGTGGGTCGGGAGCAGCAGCTCGGTGAAGCGGTGGCGGATGCGAACGACCGCGTCGCCGGGCAGAGTGCCCGTTACACGTACATGTGTGCCATCCGGGCTGAGTGCCGCCGTCGCGATCTCGGGACGATCGACCGAGAGCTCGAAGGTCTCGAGGTTCGGGATCGCATAACCATCGGCGAAGATTGCGACATTCACGTCCGCGCCCTGGGGAATGGAGACCGCCTCCACGCCGAGCTCGACGGTGCGTTCGTCGACGCAGGCAGTGAGGGCGAGGGCCACGAGGATCGTCCGCATGCCACGGTCGTACGCGAGCCGCGGATCGGGGGCGAGAAAATGGCGGCGGCGACTACCTCGGGAGCGCGACCGAAATTCCCCGAAGGTCAGGATTCTCCTCGGTATGGTGATCGTCTTCTGACTGAATTCAGACCTGACGGCGGTGCGTTGCGTCTCCTATACTGAGGGAGCGCGATGCCGACAATCTCGAGCACCGATCGGTCTGGGCGCAGGGTCTCCAAAGGGACGTTCTGGGTCGTGGTCGGCGCAGCGGTCCTGATCCACGGTCTCGTGATCGGCAGCGTCCAGGTGTTCGGTCTGTCGGTCGCGGGCGATTCGTTCAAGACCAAGGCGTTGCCGATCGATCCTCCGGAGGAGGCCTCGCTCGATACGTCGTGCGCCGGTGATGTGCTGCTGACGACGGGTGCGCGCACGGCGCTGTGTCTCGCGCCGTGGGTCACCGATGTCGAGGCGTGCACGAACGACGCGCGCATGGCGATGTGGATGGATCTCTCGTCGTGTCAGGCGACGGGGGATGCGATCGCGGCCGCGCCGGTCGAGATGTTGCGGCAGCGCGAGATCGAGAAGCTCACGCCGATCGATCCCGAGCCGCTCCTCGAGCAGCTCAAGGCGGATGAGGCGAAGCCCCCGCCGCCGCCGGAGCTCGCGCAACAGCAGCCGCCGCAGCAGCAACCGCCGCCACCTCCGCCCCCGCAGCGGCCCGCGCAGGTCGTCGAGGTCGCGAAGCCGAACACGGACAAGGAGCCCGAGAACGCGCGCTTCCTCTCGGAGCACAACGTCGAGGTCGAGAAGCAGAAGGTCGCGCGCGGTTCCGTGCAGGAGCCGATGGTCGCCAAGAGCAAGGACGCCGAGCTCGTCGCCAAGAACGAGCCGAAGGAAGCGTCGATCCAGAAGGAGCCCGAGGCACCGCCGGGCAAGAACATCAAGGCACCGGATGCGCCGGGCCTGATGTCGATGCGCGCGCCGGGTGCACCGATGCCGAACGAGGCGCCGCAGGATGCGCGCGACAAGGGCGATGCGACCGGAGCGAAGGGGCCCATCGTCGCCGACGGCTTCATCCCGCGCCGGGGTCAGGGAGAGATCGAGCAGTCCAAGCGCGATCCGGGTGAGCTGGCGCGCGGGGAGAGCGGGGCAGGCGGCGGAACGCCGAACGTCCCAAATCTCAAACCCACGCCGGAGATGCTCGAGCGTGCTGTCGGTGGCGGCTCGGTCGATCACCTCGAGGATGTCGACAGTGGCGACGAGACGGCGCTGTCCGCGAAGCGCTGGGTCTACGCGAGCTTCTTCAATCGGCTCAAGCGCCAGGTCGCGCAGAACTGGGACCCCGCCACGGTGTGGCGTCGCAACGATCCGAACGGCACGGTCAACGGGTTCAAGACCCGCGTCACCGAGGTGCGTGTGAGCCTGGCGGCGAACGGCAGCCTGGCCAAGGTCGTCGTGACGAACCCCTCCGGCGTCAGTGAGCTCGACGACGAAGCGGTCCGCTCGTTCCACGCGGCGGCGCCGTTCCCGAACCCGCCCGATGGCCTGGTCAAGGACGGCCTGATCACGTTCGCGTTCTCGTTCTATTTCGAGATCGGTCAGCCGCGGTCGTCGTGGCGCGTCGTTCGCTCGATGTAGTCTCGGTTCGATGAACCGGGTCGCCGCCGCGATCGTGTCGATCGCGATGCTCGTCGCGACCGCGTCGCCGGTGCTGCGCAAGCCGTGGGAGGACGGGTTCCCCCTGTCGCCGTACGCGATGTTCGCGTTCCGGCGCCCCACGAAGCTGACGATGGACTATCCGCTCGGCATCACCGCCAGCGGCGAGCGGCGTTACCTCTCACCGTGGATCGTCGGCTCGAGCGAGATCCTGCAGGCACTGCGGGTGGTGGTCCGGGCGAAGGAGTCGCGGACGCTGCCGGCCCTGTGCGCCAAGATCGCGGAGCGGGTCGCCACGCTCGACGAGTACCGCGACGTCGTGACGATCCGGATCGTCACCGGCACGCACGACGCCGTCGAGTTCCTGGTCCGCGACGCGGTCGGCCCCGAGCAGGAGAAGGCTCGCTGCGAGGTCCGGCGATGAGCAGGGACGCTGCCGCCCGCAGGGGCTCGTGGATCGGACGCTGGTGGTTCGCCGACGCGCCGGCCGAGCGGCTCGCGGCGATCCGGATCATCGTCGGGATGTTCGCGCTGGTCTGGGTGCTGATCCGCCTGCGCGAGAGCTACGCGGTGTCGCAGTTGCCGGTCGTGCACTTCAAGCCGACGGGCGTGGTGCGGCTCCTCGATGCGCCGCTCGATCCGGGCATCCAGCTCGTGATCTCGATCGCGACCGCAGTGCTCATGGCGCTGTTTGTCGTCGGCTATCGGTTTCGCGTGGTCGCGCCAATCGCCGCGTTCGCGCTGTTGTGGACACTGACGTATCGCAACTCGTGGGGAATGATCTTCCACACCGAGAACCTCCTCGTCCTCCACGTGATGGCGCTGTCGGTCTCGCCCGCGGCCGACGCCTACGCGGTGGCCCGAAGACCAGAAGGGCCCGCGACGAGCGGCTATGGCTGGGCGATCAAGCTCTTGATCGCGCTGACCGCGATCACCTACGTGCTCGCCGGGATCGCGAAGCTGCGGATCGCCGGGATGGACTGGATCGATGGCGAGCAGCTCCGCAATCAGATCGCCGTCGACAACCTGCGCAAGGCGCTATTTGGCGACTCGATCGCGCCGCTCGCCACGCAGTTCCTCGAGCACCCATCGGGCTTCATCGTGTTCTCGGTGATGACGCTCGTCCTCGAATTCGGGGCGCCGATCACACTGGTCGGCCCGCGGCTGGCGAAGTACTGGGCGCTCTCGGCCTGGGGATTTCACCTGGGCGTGGTGTTCCTCATGAACATCTGGTTTCTCTATCCACTTCTGTGGGTTGCGTTCGTCCCGATGCTCCCCGCAGAGCGCCCCTTTGCCTGGCTGATCGGGTGGTGGCGGCGACGCGCGGGAATGTCCGCCCCGTGACTCGGGTTGCAACGGACCGTTCCAACAACGCTTCGCGCTTGCCTTCAAAACTACGGTTGTAGTAATGCTACCACTGGTGTCGTAACCAACTCATGGCCCGCTCCCCCGACCTCACCGCTGCCGAGCTCCGCGTCATGAAGGCGCTGTGGCAGGTCGAGCACGGCACCGTCGCCGAGGTTCGCGCCGAGCTGGGACGCCGCGGGCAGGACCTCGCGTACACGACGGTGATGACGCTCCTCGGTCGCCTCGCGACCAAGGGCGCGGTCGTGGTCGACAAGGACCGCGAGCCCTTCATCTATCGCGCCGCGCATCGCCGCGAGAACGTCCTCCGCGATCGCCTGCGCGACTTCGTGCGCGACGTGTTCGACGGCCAGGCCGACTCGCTGGTGCTCAACCTCGTCGAGGACGAGTCCCTGTCGCGCGCCGAGCTGCGCGCGATCGAGCGCAAGATCGCCGAGGCCGAGCGCACCGCCACCAAGGGAGACAAGAAGTGAGTCTCCTCGAGGCGGGAGCCACCGCGAAGAGCGTCGTCTCGACGCTCGCGATGATGTGCGCGCAGGGCACCGTCCTCGCACTGCTCGCGTTCGCGCTCGTCCGCGCTTCCAAGGCGCGGGACTCACTCCGGCGGCCGGGATTGGCCGCTGCGATCTGGCTCGTCGTGCTCGTGAAGTTCGTGCTGCCGTGGGGGCCGGCGATGCCGTGGTCGCTCTCCGATCTGATCGCGTACCTCCGTCACGAGGATGTCGGCCCTACGATCGCGATGGTGCCGACTTCCGTCGCGCCCGTGGTTGCCGCCCCCCTGGCGCCGGCGATCGGTTGGCTCGTGCTCGCCGCCGCGTGGGCGACCGGGACCGCGATCGTTCTCTGGCGCTCGCTCGCCGCGCATCGCGTCGCGGTCCTCGCTGCACGCCGTGCTCCCGAGGCGCCGGCCCACGCGCTTACCACCCTGTCGACACTCGCCGCGATGCTCCGCGTACGCACGCCGCGCCTCGTCATCGGGGATGCCGCGATCGGTCCGTACGTCGTCGGCCTGGTCCGCGCGATTATCGTCGTGCCGCCCGCGCTCCTCGACGACGAGACACTGCTCCGCGCGGCGCTGCTCCACGAGCTCGCGCACGTTCGACGCCGCGATGCGCTCGGCCGCTGGGTTCAGGTGATCGCGACGTCGGTGTTCTTCTTCTGGCCGATCGTTCGCATCGTCGGGCGTCGCCTCGATCTCGCGCGCGAGGCCGCGTGTGATGCGTGGGCACTCGAGGCCTCCGACGTTCCGCGTCCGGCCTACGCACGCCTGCTCGTACGGATGGCCGCGCTACGCACCGCCGCTGCCAACGGGCTCGCGAGCCCGCGCTCGCTCGACGCGCGCGTCGCTGCCGTGCTCGGTCCGCCGGTTCGCGCGCGGTTGTCGATCCTCCACAAGGCCGCGCTGCTCGGCTGGACGCTCGTCGCTCTCGGAGGTGCTCGCACTGCGGCCGCGCGGGGGGAGAGCGAGGTCTGCGAGTACACGCCGCAGCTCGCCGAGGCTCTGCGCCAGGCGCACCCCGAAGCAGATCTCGACGGGGACGGCTACCTCTCGAAGCACGAAGCCTGCGAGCTGCAAGCGACGACGCGCAGGCTCGCCGAAGTCTCGGACCAGGTCTCGACCTTCGAGGACCCTGGCCTCTGTTGCAATTGTGACCCCGGTGATGGAGTAATCCCGTCACCGGCAAATCTGGACGCCAGCTGCCAACGATCTGAAGGAGTCGCCCCATGAACAAGCTTGTCTTTATCGCCCTCAGCCTGACCCTGGCCGCATGCCAGCAGGACACCAAGAACCTCGAGCGCAAGATCGATGATCTGACCAAGAACCAGCAGAAGATGATGGAGATGCTGGCCAAGGGTGGCGGTGGCGCCGGCGCCAACCAGCGCCCGGCACGTCAGGAGCCCGATCGCGCGAAGACGTACTCCGTGCCCGTCGACAACGACGCGTTCGAGGGTCCGGCCGACGCCAAGATCACCGTCGTCAAGGCGTACGACTACGCGTGCCCGTATTGCGAGAAGGTTCGCCCGACGATGGCCGAGCTCCGCCAGAAGTACGGCAACGACATTCGCATCGTCTCCAAGCAGATGGTCGTCCATCCGAACAACGCGATGGCCGGTGCGCTCGCGTTCTGCGCCGCCAACGAGCAGGGCAAGGCGAAGGAGATGGACGCGCTGATCTGGGACAAGGGCTTCAAGCAGCGCCAGCTCGATAACTCCGCGGTCCAGCCGGCCGCCGAGAAGGGTGGCGCCCCCGCCCCCGGTGGTGCTGGCGGCGGCAAGTGCTGGGACCAGGCCGAGGGCTGCCCGCTCGTCGTCGGTTACGCGACCGAGCTCGGCCTCAACATGGACAAGTTCAAGGGCGACATGAAGGGCAAGTGTCAGCAGGTCGTCCAGAAGGACATGAAGGATCTGCAGCAGCTCGGCGTCGGCGCGACGCCGTCGTTCTTCGTCAACGGTCGCTTTCTCTCGGGCGCGATGCCCGTCGAGAACTTCAGCGCCCTCGTCGACGAGGAGCTCAAGAAGGCGAACGAGCGCATCCAGCAGGGCACGCCGGCCGCCGAGTACTACCAGCAGTGGGTCGTCGCGAAGGGCCAGAAGACGCTCACCGGCAGCTGACCCCCGTTCGGGTCGACGATTCCGACGCCAGGTCGGTCCGCGAGGATCGGCCTTTTTCGTTTTCGGGGTAGCTTCCGGTCGTGGCGCATCCCGCGATCCCCGAGCGCAACTGGGTCAACATCCAGTGGCTCGCCCGACTGCGCTGGGCGCAGATCGCGGGGCAGGCGGCGACCGTGCTCGTGGGGCAGTTCCTGCTCGACGGCGCGCTACCGATCACGGCGCTGCTCGTCGTGATCTCGGCAGGCCTCGTCTCGAACCTCGGTCTCGAGCTGTACTTCTTCGGCGATCGCCGCCGCGACGGCGCGCCCGCACGAACGGTGCACGAGTGGCAGATCGCGCTCGTGATGATCCTCGACATCGCGATCCTCACGGGCCTCCTCTACCTCACCGGCGGACCTCACAACCCGTTCGGCTTCCTCTACCTCGTGCAGATCGCGCTCGCGACCGTCCTCCTCCGCGCGATGTGGACGTGGATGCTCGTCGCGCTGTCGTTCGCCGCGTTCGGCGTCCTCCTCGCGTACGACCGCTCGATGTCGATCCCCGAGGAGAGCCGCACCATCGGCATGTGGGTCGCCCTCGGCGTCGCCTCTGCGTTCGTCGTCTACTTCCTCCGCCGCATCACGGGCGCTCTCGCCGAGCGCGAGACCGAGCTCTCCGAAGCACGCGGTCTCGCGGCTCGCCAGGAGCGGCTCGCGTCGCTCGCGACGATGGCTGCCGGCGCCGCGCACGAGCTGTCGACGCCCCTCGGCACCGTCGCGCTCGCGGCCAAGGAGCTCGAGCGTGCCCTCACCAAGGCCAACGATCCCGAGCTCGCCGCCGATGCCCGGCTCATCCGGACCGAGGTCGGTCGCTGCCGCGCGATCCTCGAGCAGATGCAGCAGGGCGCCGGGACCGTCGGCGAGAGCGTCACCGCGTGCACGGTCGGCGAGCTCATCGAGGAAGCCATGGTCGGCATCCGCGAGGCTCCGACCGTTCACCGCGACGTCCCGAGCGACCTCGTCAAGTCGCCGCTCCGCCTTCCGCCGCGCGCCGTCAGCCAGGCTCTCCGGTCGCTTGTCACCAACGCACAGGACGCCTCGCCGCCGAACACGACCGTCGTGGTCATCGTCCGCCGCGACGGTGTTTCCCTCACGATCTCGATCCGCGACCGCGGCGCCGGCATCCCCGCCGACGTCCTGGCCCGGATCGGCGAGCCATTCTTCACCACCAAGGCCCCGGGCCGCGGGATGGGGCTCGGGCTGTTTCTCGCACGCGCCGTGATCGAGGGAGTCGGCGGAACCCTGCAGATCGACTCGGGTCGGGAAGGCGGGACCGAGGTCTCCGTGAGGCTCCCCACGGACGTCTCCGTGGCAGAACCTGCGCGATTCTCACGATCGGACGAAACGTCGCGCCCGGCAGTGGTATCCAAACCAGCATGAGCAGTACCGCCTCGCCGGGGGACAAGACCTCGATCCTGATCGTCGATGACGACGAGGTGTACCGGAACCGGCTCGCGCGCGCGTTCGTCGATCGCGGCTACGAGGTCCGGACGGCGCAGGACTTCGACTCCGCGGTCGGCCTCGCGACCGGCGACTCTCCCGAGCTCGCCGTGGTCGACCTCAAGATGCCAGGCAAGAGCGGCCTCGAGCTGATCAAGGCGCTCGTGGAGATCGATCCCGCAACAAAGACGGTCGTCCTCACCGGGTACGGCAGCATCGCCACCGCGATCGACGCCGTCCGCCTCGGCGCGACCTATTATTTGTCCAAGCCGGCCGATGCCGACGACATCATCAACGCGTTCGCGCGCGGTGAGGCGCCGCCGCTCGAGCCGCCTGCCTCCGAGTCGGGTGACTACAAGGCGCCCTCGCTGGCGCGCGCCGAGTGGGAGCACATCAACCGCGTGCTCTCCGACGCCGGTGGCAACATCTCCGAGGCCGCGCGCCGGCTCGGCATTCATCGTCGCAGCCTGCAGCGCAAGCTCCAGAAGTATCCGCCGAGCAAGTAGCGAACCCGTCGCGTGCGTGGTGTGATCGCGCTGATGTTCCAGCCGTTCTCGCGTGGCGCCGTCGGTTGGCGAACGCCCGAACGACTCGTCAGCTGCCCAGGCGAAAAAGGGGTCGGAGCGCATTTCGTGGCGCTCGCTCACAGCGAAACCGAGAATGCGCTCCGCTCCCTTTTTCCCCGGTTGAACGGAAAAGGGGTCGGAGCCCATTTGTTGGGCCCCGCGCTGCGAGAGCGATCGTGAGCCTACATCCGCCGCCGCACCGCGTCGGAACAGGGGGCGGAGCCAAATCCGATCGCACGGGCACGTTCGCGTGGACGATCGTCGCGCACGTCGCCGGGGCGGTCGTGATCGGGGGGATGGAGTCGGCGCGGCTCGGAAGTGGTGCGCTCGCCGCGGTGCTGTTGCCGATGTTTGCGGTGACCGGGCTCCTGGTTGCGTTCGTCATTGCCGGGGCCGAGCGAGCGGTGCGCGGGCGATCGTGGTGGATCGTCGCGCTCGGCGTCGCGTTGCCGAGTGCGATCATCAGCGTGCCGGTGTCGCCGACGCTGTTCGCCGGCGCGTTCGCGCAGACGATGCCCGGGGCGAAGTTGCTGCCCGTCGTGGTGCCGATCGTGATCTGGCTCGGCGTGGCCGGTGCGGTCGCGCTCGGGCGACGAATCCTGCGCGGCGGCGATCGGACGTCACGCGCGATCGTGATTCTCGCGAGCGCGGGCGCACTCGGCGCGCTGGTGTGGTTCGAGCGGAACATCCTCAAGAGCGGATATCCGCACGCGCACGAAGGCGCGACGTTCGCGATCCTCGTGCTCGCGGGCGTGGCGGTGAGGGCGGGGCGCGGCACCGGCGTGTCGCCGTATGTCGCGGCGGCGGTCGCCGCAGTAGCGCTCGGGACCGGCATCGGCGCGATCCAGGATGGGCTGCGCGGCGACCACGAGCGGCGCTTGCTCGTGGTCCGCGGGGACCAGGGCCACGATCTCACCGAGGTGTGGAAGCGGCTGTTCGATCGCGACGACGATGGTGGGTCGACCATCCTCGGCGGTGGCGACTGCGATGACGGTGATGATCGCCGGTACCGGGGCGCGGCGGATGCGCCGGGCGATGGGATCGATCAGGACTGCGACGGCAAGGATGCGGTCCCGGTTGCCGCGGAGGTGAAAGTTGTGACCGCGGATGTCACTGCGTGGCGTGCGACGCCCGAGGTGAAGGCGGTCCTCGACCGAACGAAGGACATGTCGATCCTGCTGATCACGGTCGATGCGCTGCGCGCGGACATCCTGGCCCCAGCGACCGAGGACCGCACGGAGTTCCCGAACCTGACGGCGCTGCTCGGGGAGAGCGTGTGGTTCACGCGGGCGGTCGCGCCCGGCAGCGGCACGGACATCTCGCTCGGGACGCTGCTGACCGGGCGGCACGATCCGTTTCAGAAGATCGAGACGACGCTGCCCGAGGCGCTGCGCGCGACGGGGCGGCGTACGAGCAGTGCGCTGCCCGTCGAGGTGAATCGCTACGTCGGCGAGACGCTGCTGTCGCGCGGTGTCGAGCGCGCGAAGCCCGTGTACACCGACTGGGGCAGCAAGGACGTCGGCGACCACGTGAGCGCGCGCCAGACGACGCTCGAGGGGTTGCGCGCACTCGATGACTTCGCGGGCGCACCGTCGTTCGTCTGGGTCCACTACTTCGACGTTCACGAGCATCACCAGATCGAGGTGCCAAAGGAGCTGCGGGCTGCCGTCTCGCCGACCGGGGGGCCGAAGCGGCAAACGTACCGGGCGCTGCTGTTTGCGATCGATCGGGAGATCGGGCGCATGCGGGCTGAGCTCGCGTCGCGCGGCCTCGCGGACAAGACGATCATCGTGTTCGCAAGCGATCACGGAGAGTCGCTCGGCGAAGATCCGCGGCTCGGCGACACGCACGGCAAGGTCACGTATGCGCCGCTGATCCGCATCCCGATCGCGATCCGGATCCCCGGCGTCGCGGGCGGCCAGCGCACGGATGCGGTGACGCTCGTCGACCTCGCGCCGACGCTGCTCGGTCTCCTCGGGCAATCGGCGGCGATGGCGCCGCTCGATGGCCTGGATCTCTTGCCGTCGCTTCTCGATGGTCCGGAGGCGCTCCGCCCGACCGATCGCGCGCTGGTTCTGCACGAGGAGATGCAGTGGGCGGTTGTCGAGTGGCCGCACCACCTGATCGTGCGACCGACCGAGAACCTCGTCGAGCTCTACGACCTCGAGAAGGATCCGGCCGAGCAGACGGATCTTTCGGAGAAGCTGCCCGAGGTGATCAGGACGCTGAAGGCGCGGTACTCGGCGTCGCCGCCGGTTCGGGTCGACCGAACCATCGCCGGACGGAAATGGCGAGAAGCCCAAGCGCAACCGCCGCCGCCCCGTGCGCCGCGATCAGGATCAGCGGCGACATCCACGCCGTGAACCGCGGCACGACCGGCGCGAGCTGAGCACCGAGGACGGTGGGCCACGCACCAGCGGCGGTGATCACGGCCGCGGCCGCGGTGAACGGCAGCGCGAGCTGGGCGACCAGGACCCGCGAGAGGGTGGTGCGCTTCATGCCGAACCACGTCGCGGCAAAGGCGATCGCGAGGGCAGGGAGCCACATCAGGTACATGTCGCGGCCCTCGGGCTTGTAGATCATCGGCGTCGACAGCGACGGCATGCCCTTGAAGACCACGAGCGTCGCGCAGCCGATCACGAACCACCAAGGGGCGAGCCACCACCGGCGCACGCCCCACGACGAGAGGCCGAGGCCCGCGACGAGCACGAAGATCGCGATCGCCCCGCCGCCGAGGGCCATTGGCGGGATCCCCTGATCGGCGGTCAGCGGATGGATCATCGCGGCCGAGAGCGGGCGGCCGCGCGATGCGGAATCGAGCGTGGCGCCCGTCGAGTCGGCGATCGAACGCGCGACATCGACGATGTGTACGAGTCCGCTCTTGCTCGGGACGACGCCCGGTCCGGCGATGCACGCCTGGACGTGGCGCACGTGGCGCTCCTCGCCGCCGTGGCCGCCCGTCGCGATGTGGCCGTGATCGGAGAGCAAGAACCATCGCGCGCCCGGGTCCGCGGTGTGGAGCTTGGCGAGGATGTTGTCGGCCTCGAGGGCGACGTGCGCGTAGGCCGCGTCCATGCCGTGCTTGTGACCCGCGGTGTCCACGCGGAGGATGTGAATGAATACGAGGGCGCTCGGACTCTTCACCGCCTCGAGCGCGCGCGCCTCCCATTCCTTGGCCCACACGTCGGGCGTCAGGTCCTTCGCGGGCTTCGCGGGATCCGCGGCCGGCTCGACCTTGGAGAAGCCGAGCGAGCGCACGATGTAGCCGTAGTTCTCGGCGACCGCGCGGCTCCCCGCGATCTGCGCCGGGATGCCGTGCTTGCCGAGCGGCGGGCTCAGCGGACGTCCGCTGCGATACACGACGCCGGTCTGCTGCTGCGTCAGGCCGGTCCACAGCGCGACCTCGACGGGGAGGGACACCGTCGGGAAGCCAACCTCGACCTCGAGGGTCGCGCCGGACTTGCACAGCTCCGACCACACGAGCAGCGACTTCGCGGTGACCGCGCTGAGGCCATCGATCAGCACGACGCGCGTGCGCGCCACCTTGGACAGGCCGGGACCGGCGCCACCGGGGAGCGGCGCGGGCTCGGCGGCAGGCGCGTCGTAGGTGACGATCGCGTGGATCAGCGTGCGGCGGAGCTGCGGCAACCACCACGCGATCACGCCGAGCGCGCACGCGGCGATCAGGACAGCGATCTTGTGACGCATCAGCGGCTCGCGTCGATTCCCGCATCGGAGAGCCGCGGCAACGAGCCGAGCGGGAGCTTCCACGGCAACTCCGCGAGGCGCTCGACGGGGAGCATGCGGAGCACCGATGGCAGGGCGATGCCCTCGCTGACGAGCGGCATGTGAGCGAACTGCGAGCGGATGTACACGAGCCGCGCAGCCTTGGCTTCGGCGGGCCAAAGTTCATACGTGGGCGGGAACCGATCGAGCGTGACGAGGTCGGGCAACTTCGCGGCGACGGCCTCGGTGCCGAGCACGGTGTCCTCGCCGATCATGATCAGGCGATGGCGATTGGACGACTGCGCCCACTCGACGATGACGTCCTCGTCGCCGTACATCGCATCGACGAGGACGATCTGATCGAGCATCGGCTCGTCGAGCCACTCGTAGATCGTGCGGTACGCGCCGCTGTGACCGAACGCGACCGTGAGCGTCGCACCGCGCACGATGCCTGCCTTGTCCTCGACGAACCGGAGGAGCTCGCTGAGGTCCGGGTAGTTGACGGGGACCTTCTGCTGGATCGGCGCTTCGGGCGCGATCAGGATCGCGTTGAGCGCCGCCAGCGCGGCTTGCTCGGGGAGCTGGTGGTTCGCCCACGCGCTATCGACGGTGGTCCAGTAGCCGTGGACGTAGACGATCGTCGCGCCGGTCTCCGGTCGAAAGCCCGAGGGGATCCACACGTGGATCGGGCCGTGCGGACCCTCGAGGCGCAGGTGCTTGCCCGCGCCGACGGCGGTCGCGATCGGGCTCGGCCCCGCATCCGCGGGCACCGTGGCCGCGGAACCACCTTGCTGCGCAAGCGCTACCCCGAGCCCCACGAGCCCGAGGAGGCCGAGGCAGACGACGGCGACGATGCGTGCCCAAAATGGAGCGCGATGCACCCGACGATCGTAGCAAACCCGAGGGGATCGGTCTCGTCAGGGAGGGCACGCAGAGGTGTCGAGCTTCGCGCGGTAGTCGCGTACGAGGATGGGGCCGAGCCTGGGTCCCTGGCTGAGGATCCCGCCGACGAGCACTGGCGGATCGATGCCGCGGAAATGCAACCGCACCGTGTACGGAGTGCCGGTCTGCGTGCACGTGACGGCGTCGCGCTCCTCGGCGACACATTCCACGGCACGGCGATCCGGATCGTTCAAGAGCTCGCCGAAATGGATCGCAGCGCCGAGCGTCTGGGCATCGCACAGCACCTCGATCGTCGAGAGGTGATGGTAGAGGACGATGAACTGCCGCTCGATGTACGGCGCGAGCAGCATGTCATCACCGGGGTCCCGCAGTGCATCGGCGAGCTGCGATGTAAGCCCGCGCTGTGCTGCACTCGGCTCGGTCGCCCGCACCGGTCGCTCAGCGGGCGCGATCGGATCGACCGACGAGCGCCAGCAGCTCGTCGTGAGCAGCGCGATCACGGCCAGATGTCGCACGAGCCGAGGGTACGCTCAGCCGGCGCCGCCGCGGAGGACCTTGAGCGAGCTGCGCACGCGAGCGCGCTCGGCCGGGACCAGCGCGGCGCGCAGCAGCGCGGAGCCGGGGCACTGGGTGAGGCCCTCCTCGCACGTCGCTACGGCCGCCTCGGGCAGGCCGAGGGTCTCGAGAATGATGACCTTCTCGTAGAACAGATCCTCGAGCAGCCAGTGATCGGCATCGGTTGCCGAGACGAACGCTCCCTCGATCGCACGCAGCGCCTCGGCGTGACGACCGAGGTCTCCGAGGACCGCGCCGCGCCAGTACAGGCAGTCCGGGCGCTCGGGAGCGCGGATGTACGCCATCTCGGCCGCTGCGAGGGCGGCGATGTCATCGCCCGTCGCGGAGCAGACCTGGCACTTGATCAGCCAGCCATCGATCGAGTCGGGGCGCAGCACGAGGGCCTGATTGACCGCGGTCGCGGCGTCCATGAGCTGCGTGTCGTCAGCGGCACCGAGGAGCTCGCGTGCTCGGTCGAGCAGGCGGTCGAACTCGGTGTCGTACTTCTCGCGCATCGAGCCCACGGTAACACGGCGATCCGTGAGGTGCCCGCGCGATCTAGGTGCGCTGATGCAGCTCGATCACGTTGCGGTCCGGGTCGCGGACAAAGAACCCGCGCGCCGTCGGAGTGAACTGGACCGGACCGCCCGAGAGGGAGATTCCTGCGGCCTCGAGCGTAGCCCTCGCGGCGTCCAGGTCCGGGACCAAAAGTGCGATGTGCGTGTAGCCCGGGTGCTTGGCCGGGACGTCCATCAGGATGTTCGGCGCGGCCGGGTCGGTCGCGTTGAGCACGAGGTTGATCTCGACGCCCGACGGATGATCGAGGATTGCCACCGGCTCGGGGCCGATCGGGCCGACGGTCTTGGTGAAGCCGAAAAGCTCGTAGAACGCGACGGAGCGCGCGAGATCGTGGACGCGGATCCCGATGTGCGCGAGGCCCTGGATCGTCACAGCCATGATCAGCCGAGGAAGGCGGGGAGGACCGGAGACCGACGCTTGCCGAGCAGGCCCTCGATCATCGACTGGATCTGCGTGCGGATCTGATCGGCGAGCCGGTTGACCAGCAGGCGATCCTCGGCGGCCGCGGCGCCGTGCGCCTTGCCGAGATCGATCGGCGCGCCGAACTGGACGTACCACTTGCTCGGCAGCGGCAAGAGACCTGCGGGGCCGAGCCACGGAAACGTCGGCGTCACCGGGATCCACGGGATGCCGATGTTCTTCGCGAACCACGTCACCTTGCCGAGCATCGGCGCAGCCTCTTCCGCGCCGACGACGGCGACCGGGATGATCGGCGCGCCGGTGCGCAGCGCGAGCTTGACGAAGCCACCGCGCCCGAACCGCTGGAGGCGGTAGCGATCCTTCCACAGCTTGCCCATCCCCTTTTCGCCTTCGGGGAACACGGCGACGAGCTCGTCGTTCATCAGGAGGCGCTCGGCGTTCTCGGGATCGGCGCGCACGCCGCCGATGCGGTTCATGATCGGTCCGAGGAACGGCAAGTGGAACACCGTGTCTTCGACGAGCGGACGCACATCGCGGCGGGACGGATGATCGCGGCGAACCGCGTGCATCACCATCGCGCTGTCGTACGGCAGCGAGCCGGCATGATTCGCGACGAGCAACGCGCGGCCACGCGACGGAATATTCTCGAGGCCCGACGCCTGGACGCGGAACCACTTCGTGTAGAGGAACTCGAACAGCCACTCCCAGCGCGCGGTCGCTCGCGGATCGCGGCCGAAGTCATCGACGACGTCGGAGCGACCCCACATCGCGAGTGCGCGCCACCGCCGCCATACCGCCTCGAGCGGGAGCCGGCGACGCAGATCGATCGGGAACACCGGGGTGCGCTGCTGCTCCATGCGGCGCGCGAGCTCGCGCAGCTCTGCGTCCTCGCGATCGTGACCCGAGGGAACGTGCGAGCCGCCCATCTCCGCGGGCACTGCGCCTTCCTCGCCGAGGTAGACGTCGTCACCGAGGAAGCCAAGCTCACGTTCGGGCCATGCGGTCGCGTCGGGGACGCGCGGGTCCGCTTCGCCGTACCAGTCGTCTCCGTCGTCGTCGTCGGTCATGCCTGGGCTCGGGCCACGTCGGTGGCGCCATCTTCGGGGGCAACCCCGAGGAAGTCGAGGATGGTGCGCTTGATCGAGAGGCGAGGCGCGAAGCCGAGGTCGCGGCGCGCCTTGGCGCCATCGGCGACGCAGAGGTAGAGGAGGAAATCGAGGAACGACGGCGGCGAGCCGACGAGCTGTGTCGCCCACAGCAGCTTGGACACCTGACGCGCGACGATCTGCGGCATCGGCACTGGCACGCGGCCGAGGAGCGCGAGCACGGTGGTGTACGGCAGGACACCCTTGCCTACGATGTTGAACGCGCCGGTCGCGTGCGAGTCGACCGCCTTGGCGAGTGCGTATGCCGCGTCCTGCTCGTGGATGAACTGCATCAGCGGATCGTGCCCCATCATCACGGGCGCGACGGGCCGCGCGAGGAACCGCGTGTACATGTTCGAGACCGTCGGGCCGAGGATCGGTGCGAACCGCAGGATCGCGACCTCGACGTTCGCATGCTCGCGCGCGAACCGCTGGACCTGGCGCTCGGCGCGGACCTTGTCGTTGACGAACCGCGAATCGCGGTGGCCCTTGAGCTCGGACTCCTCGACGAGGAAGTTCGGGTTCTTCGGGTGCGCGCCGTAGACGAGTGTCGTGGAGATCATCACGAACCGGCGCGGCTCGACGCCGGCGCACGCGTTGAGCACGTGCATCGTGCCGACGTCCTCGAGCTCGTGTGCCCACTCGGCGGCGTGGGTCGGGTGCGAGAGGAACGCCCCGTGGACGAACGTGTCGACCTTGTAGCGATCGAGCAGGGTCGCGAGCTCGCTGTCGACGGTGGGCTGGGTCAGGTCGATCTTGATGAACTCGACCTTGCCGCCGGGTGCCAGGGCGGGGGGGCGGATGTCGAGTGCGAGGACCCGCGTGTAGCGGGGATCCTCTTCGAGGCGGCGCAGCAGCTCCCCGCCGAGGAAGGTGCACGCCCCGGTGACCGCTACGACACGGCCGGTGGGGGCGGAGGACGGCATGGCGGTCTTATAGCCCAATTGGGCGATCAGAGGCATGTGCTACCGAACTCGGGTGGAGCCCGTGATCGCGGTGTTGCCGGCGGACGTGATCGATCAGATCGCCGCCGGCGAGGTGATCGAGCGACCGTCGTCCGTGGTCAAGGAGCTGGTCGACAACGCGATCGACGCGGGAGCGCGGACGATCACGGTCGAGACCCTGGCCGGCGGGCGGTCCCTGGTCCGGGTCTGCGACGACGGGTGCGGGATGAGCGCCAAGAGCGCGATCCTGGCCCTCGAGCGCCACGCGACGTCGAAGATCCGCAAGGTCGACGATCTGTGGGCGCTCGCCAGCATGGGCTTCCGCGGCGAGGCGCTGCCCTCGATCTCGTCGGTCTCGCGGATGACCCTGACCACACGGCGGCAGGACGACCTCGCGGCGACCCGGCTCGTGATCGAGGCCTCGCGCCTGGTCGAGGTCACCGAGATCGGTGCGCCGGTCGGCACGACCATCGAGGTCGCGGATCTCCTGTTCAACCTGCCGGCCCGGCTCAAGTTCCTCAAGGGCGAGGCGACCGAGGCCTCCCACATCACCGATCTCGTCGCCAAGGTCGCGATGGCGCACCCACACCTGCACCTGCGGCTCCGGCACAACGGTCGCACCGCGCTCGAGGTCCCGCCGGACCGCGACGGGTTCGCGCGGGCACAGGCACTGCTCGGCGCGCGAATCGCGCCGCGCATGGTCCAGGTCTCCGGCGAGGAGGCAGGCGTGCGCGTCACGGCCTATCTCGGCGCGCCCGAGCTCGCACAGGCGACCGCGCGCGGCGTCCAGCTGTTCGTCGGCAAGCGGCCGATCCGCGATCGCGGTCTGCTCCACGCGATCGCGATGGGCTACGGCGAGCTGGTTCCGCGCGGTCGCTATCCGATCGCGATCGTTCACGTCGATGTGCCGGCCGGTTCGGTCGACATCAACGTCCATCCGCAGAAGCTCGAGGTCCGGTTCTCCGAGCCGACCGAGGTCTGTGCCGCGGTCCGCCACATCGTGCACGCAGGCGTCGCGGCCGCACCGTGGCGAGCGGAGCTCGGCGGGGCAGGGCCGGTGCAGATGAGCGCGATGACCAGCGTCGCGCCGCCGCGGTTGCCGCTCGATGGCGTAGGTGCGACCGCGATGTCCGCGCGCTACGCGCAGCAGATGCGCGATCGCTCGATGCAGGCGACGCTCGCGTTCGATGGCTCGGGCTCCGCGTACGGCTCGGGCTCCGCGTACGGCTCGGGCTCCGCGTACGGCGCGGGCTCCGCGTACGGCGCGGGCTCGGGCGCGTCGGGCGCGGGCGCGTCGGGCTCGGGCGCGTCGGGCTCGGGCGCGTCGGGCG
>JANOPP010000627.1:0-18237 GCA_031421915.1 Myxococcales bacterium
CGACGCTCAGCGTCGCGCGAAGGACTTCGATGATGCGATCACGAGCTTCGAGAAGTACCTCGAGCTCGCGCCCGAGGCGGTCGATCGCAGAGCGATCGAGAAGCTCATCGGCGAATTGCGCGTGCTACCCGGCACGCTCGAGATCGAGAGCAACGAGCCCGACGGCAAGGTGTTCGTCGACGGCAGGTACGTCGGTATGGCGCCGATCAAGGTCGAGGTCGTCGGTGGCACGCACCAGATCGACGTGATCACGCCGATCACGTACGGCCACATGGCGTGTCCCGTCTCGATCGGCGACAGGCGCGACTGCCGGGTCGAAGCGAAGCCGCGCGAGGACGGCAATGTCGTGCTCAGCGGCTCGTGGATCATGGGTGGCCGGAGCTGGCCCGTCGGCGATCAGCGGTTCCGGTTCCGCGGCCGGTTCACGGCGCGCCCCGGGAAGTACGAGCTCGACCTCGACGATCGCCAGTGCGGTCCCGTCGTCATCGACGTCAAGCCCGGCGACGATCTGACCTACGCGTATGTCGTGTTCACCGACGGCAAGCGCGGCGCCTGCCGCACCTTCGAGCTCACGCAGCGCCAGATCAAGCTGTAGTCACTCGTACGGCGCGAACGCCGCCTTCGACTGCTTCCTACGATTGAACGCTGCGATCTCGGCCGCAGTGAACGCATCGGCGGACGCGGCGGGTAGGCGCGAGCGGAGCACGCCGATCACGAGCGTGCGCGCCTCGCGGCCAGCCGCGACGAGCTCCTCGCTGCCGGTCTCCGCGCACTCGTCCCACAGCTCGAACAGCGCCTCGCGGCGCGCGAGTGGCGTCGGCAACGACCACACGCGATCGAGGTTGCTCTTCATGATCACCGCGGCCTGCGCGAGCTGCTTCTGGCGGTGGCGGTTGCCGATCTGCACGCGCTGATCGCGGGTCGAGTCGAGGTACTCGAGCTTCTTGCTCGCGTAGGGATCGATGCCCTTGTTGCGCATGAGCGCGTCGGTGATGTCGAAGCCGCCGGAGACGATCGGAATCGTGGCGACGTCACCGTGGTCGGGCTTGCGATCGACGTGGCCCGAGTGCTCGCCATTGTTGAGCACGGGCGGCTTCACGATCTTCTCGGGCGGCAGCATCCCGACCGGCTTGTTCGGATCCTGGTACCAGTCGGCGACCATCCGGCCGAAGCCCTTGGGGCTGGGCAGGGCGAACTTGATCCGGACGTTCCGCTTGTCCTCGAGCTTGACGCTGCCGTCCTTGCCGACCTTCGCGGTGAACGGGCCCTCGTCCGAGCGATACGTGCCGCCGCCATCGGGATCGAGCCGGCCGCTGTCGATGTCGGGGCCGAACGAGTCGGG
Source organism: Myxococcales bacterium (assembly GCA_031421915.1). Classification (GTDB taxonomy): domain Bacteria; phylum Myxococcota_A; class Polyangia; order Haliangiales; family Haliangiaceae; genus JABFXX01. The sequence continues at coordinate 1,343 of JANOPP010000627.1, forward strand.
GGCGGACTCGCGGCCGTCCCAGCGTCCCGTCGGCACGCCGACGGTGAGCCGCATGGGCGCGCCCTTGCGCATATCCATCAGTGGGTTCTTCTTGCCGGGCGTCGCTCCGGTCGACGGCTCCGTGCCGGTTCCCGGGGTGCCCGCCGTCCCCGCCCCGGTCTCGATCGCGGGAGCGCGGCGCGAGGGATCGATCGCGGCGATGGCGGGCGGCTCGCGGTCGCCCGTCGGATCCGGGCGCGGGGCCATCGCGATCTGCTCGGGCGGCACTTCCTCGATCGCGGCGGTGGTCGGTGGGTCGAGGAACGTGACGTTGACGGGAACGAGATCCGCGGGCTCGGGAGCTCTCTCGATCAGCTCGATCGTCGGCGCCTTCGGCGGCAGCTTCCTCTCGTCGGGGATGCGCGACACCACCCACGTCACCACCACGGCGTGCACCGCCATGGAGATCTGAAGGCTTAGCGGCAGCTTCCGCACGGCGCTTCGACCAGTATCCCCCTGAAACCGTTGCCCGGCCCGTGAAAACTGCGAACCTCCCCGACACCTGCCGGAGGGGCCGTGACACCTCCATCCATGAGACCCCTGCGCCGACCTCCGAGGCACCGATGATCGCCGCCCTGTTCACCAGGCTGTTTCGATCCCCCAAGAGCGGCGACCTCCAGGCCGCGCGGTCCGGTGACCGCGGTGCGATCGGCCGGTTCTATGACGCCCACGTCGATGGGCTGTTCGCCTTCGTGTTCTATCGCGTCGGTCGCGACCAGACGCTCGCGGAGGACGTCGTGCAGGAGACGTTCGCGATCGCGATGTCGCGCGAGGCTGACTACGACCCGGCGCGTGGCTCGGTCGGCAGCTGGCTGACGGTGATGTCGCGCAACGTGATCCGTGATCACCTGCGGGCTCACAAGCGGAGCGACGAGCTGCAATCGACGTGGGAGCGGATCGACGCGACACTCGCGCAGACGTTCGCGGCGATGGCCGAGACGCCGTTGCCCGGTGAAGTGCTCGAGCGCGCGGAGACCCGCGACCTCGTGCACATGGCCGTCGCCAACCTGCCCGAGCAATACAAGACCGCGCTCACGCGCAAGTACGTCGATGGCGAGAGCCTCGAGACGCTCGCGGGCGAGCTCGGGATCTCCGTCGATGCAACCAAGTCTCTCCTCGCCCGCGCCCGCCGCGCGTTCCGCGACACGTTCGCGACGCTGTCGGTCAATTTCTCGGAGGTGCCGTCATGACCCGCACGACCAACGACGACAGCGTTCTCGAACGCAATGTCGAGACGCTCCTCGAATCCGGTGGTGAAGCACCGGTCCTCACGGATGCCGCGCGCTCGCGGATCCGCGCCCACCTGATCGCGCGCCACGGCAAGGATGCGCCGGCGCGCTCGCTGCGCCGCCCGCTGTTCGCGATCGGCCTCGGCCTCGCCGCGACCGCAGCCGCTGCGTTGATCATCACGCGCGTCGTCGGCGACGATGCGAGTGGGGTCGTGGCCGACGGTGATGTCCACAAGGCCGAGGACGGCACGACGTGGATCACCGAGCCAGGCGCCAAGGTCACGGTCCTCGGCGAGCGCCGCGTCCGCGTCGAGGGCGCCGCACTGCTCGACGTCGCGCCCGGCAAGGGCACGTTTGTCGTCGAGACCGCGCGGGGCAAGATCGAGGTGCTCGGCACCCGGTTCCTCGTCGACGCGAGCGCCGAGCGCACGACCACAGCGGTCGTTCGCGGTCAGGTCATGCTCGCGAGCGAAGGCGGCAACGTGCTGCTGCACGCCGGCGAGCAGGGCGTCGCCGAGGCAGGTCGTCCGCCGAGCCGCGGTCCGGCACCGCGCCTGTCACACCTCGTGTCGTGGGCCGCACAGGCTCGCAAGCGCGACGAGAAGGATGTCGCGCCGATCCGGCACGGGACGCTGTTCGCGCGTGACCCCGGGATGCGCAACGGGCAGTTCGGCGCGGAGTTCCCGCTGCCGATCAAGAAGCTCGGCGTCAACATCGTGATCGAGAACCAGATCGCGCGCGTCGCGCTCGATCAGACGTTCCACAACGAGCAGAACCAGGTGCTCGAGGGTGTCTATCGGTTCGCGATCCCGTCCGATGCGGCGCTCCAGCGCCTCGCGATGTACGTCGACGGCAAGCTGACCGAGTCGGCCGTCGTCGAGCGGATGCGCGCCCGCCGGATCTACGAGGAGCTCGTCTACCGCCGCGTCGATCCGGCGCTGCTCGAATGGGCCGGCACGGGTCGGCTCTCGCTGCGCGTCTACCCGCTGCCGGCGCACCAGGACAAGCGCCTCGTGCTCGCGTACACGCAGAGCCTCCCGAAGCTCTACAGCGACTGGTCGATCACCGTTCCCCTCCCCGAGATCGATCGCCCCGTCGGCGAGGTCGCGTTCGACGTGACCGTGCGCGGCTGTGCGAACTGCGAGGTGACGTCGACCAGTCACCCGATCACCGTCTCGCGCAAGGGTGAGGACGCGATCGTCTCGTACAACAAGAAGTCGGAGAAGATCGGTGACTCGCTCGTGCTCCGTGTGCGCGACACGCGCCATGACACGACCGTCGCGCGCCAGCACGACGACGGCTCGTCATACCTGATGGTCCGCGCTCCCGCGAACCTCGAGCGCAAGGCGCGTGAGTATCGGCCGCGCACGTGGGTGGTCCTCGATGACGTCAGCGCGTCGCGTGGGGCGATGGAGCGCCGTGCGCAGGCGGACCTGATCGACGCGTTCGTGCGCGAGCTCGACGAGGAGGACAAGCTCGCGGTGATCGCGTTCGATGTCGCCGCGCGCCAGAAGCTCGCGCCGACTCGCGTCCTCGATGTCGATCGCCAGGCGCTGCGTGCATCGCTGCGCGATGAGGGCGATGTCGGTGCGACAGACTTCGCGGTCGCTCTCGATGCGGCGAGCAAGCTGCTCGCCGGCGTCGATCCCGAGGACGCGATGATCGTCTATCTCGGTGATGGCGTGATCACGAGCGGCGCTCGCAACCTCGACACGCTGCGCACGCAGCTCGCGGGCAAGGCGCGGTTCATCGGTGTGGGTGTCGGCGACGGCCCCGACACGCAGACACTCGAGGCGCTCGCGGCGTCGACGAACGGCTACTCGACCACGATCGATCTCGCGGACGATGTCGCATGGCGCGCGTTCGATCTCATCGCAGCCCTCCACACGACGCGGGTCACCGGCCTGCAGGGCCGGATCGTCGACACGAGCGGCACGCTCGTCCCGTCGGCGCTCTACCTGCGCTCGCCACAGCTCACGGATGGTGAGGAGATCGAGGTTGTCGCCAAGCTCGCGGGCTCCGGTACGCCGGCGGCCCTCGAGTTGACCGGCACGATGAACGGTGCGCCGTGGCAGCGCCGGATCGAGATCCCCACGCCCGAGGGCACGCTCGTCGGGATGCCGCAGACGGCGGGCTACCTGCCGCGCCTGTGGGCGCAGCGTCACGTCGCGTCGCGGATGCTCGCCAAGCACGAGGCCGTCGTGATGGCGCCGTGCACGGCGACCATCGCGACCCGCGGCAAGGCTGCTGTGCTGTGCCCGACCGAGGCCGAGGTGCGCAACAAGCGCGACGAGGCGATCCGCCAGGAGGTCGTGACCCTCGGCAAGCAGTACTTCTTGCTGTCGCGCCACACCTCGCTGATCGTCCTCGAGAACGATGCGATGTACGCCCAGTACGGCGTGCGCAAGGGCTCCGGCGACACCTGGGCACCGTACGCGCTGCCGGCGACGATTCCCGTCGTCACGACGGCGCCCGTGATCGTGCCGACCGACGTCGCCGATGACGCGGTGCTCGTTCGCACGCCGCTCCAGATCTTCTACGACTATGGCGATCGGCTCGCGAACCAGATCGACGACGAGTCCGGCATCGGCTGGGGCACGATCGGCACGGGACGGTTCGGCACGATCGGCCGCGGCTCGGGAACGGGCCAGGGCTTTGGTGTTGGCGGTGGCGGCCGGGGCGGGATGCGTTCGCGCATCGACCTCGGGATCGCCGACGTGACCACCCCCACCACTCCGCAGGCGTCGAGCGACGCGCTGGCGAGCGGGGCGAGCGCAGGTCCGCCAGCGCCGCCGGCCGAGGCGAAGGCGAAGGCAGAAGACCGGGCGGACCAGGAGCCCGCCATGGAGAGCCAGCGCCAGCTGCGGAGCGCCGGCGACTTCCAGCAGCGCGAGGCGGCCGGCAGTCTCGCCGCGACGAGGCGGAGCACGATCTCGAGCGGCGAGATCTCCGGCGGCTTCGACGGCGTGAGCACGCGCGGCGGGTTTTTCGACGGCCGCATGGGTGGCGCCAAGAACCAGCGCTGGCACAGCGGTGGCCCGCTGGTCCCGCAGCGGATGTCGTATCCGACCGATGTCGCCTTCGATGATCTCACCGCATTCGTCCCGGCGCTCCATGCCGACGCGAGCGATGCATGGCGCGAGCAGCTCGACGCGCTGCAGACCGATGGCAAGCCGCACGCGATCGATGCGGCAGCGAAGGCGCTCCTCGGCGAGGCGCGAAAGGCGCTGCCGACGGGTGTCTATCGCTGGGGCGATCTCGAGATCGCCGTCGATGCCAAGCGTCAGCTCGGCTGGCGCCGCACGACCGACACGGATCTCACCGAGACCGCGTCGTTCGACGGCACGACGTGGACGCGCCGCTACGCCGAGCTTGGTCTCGACGTGACGCGGACGTTCGCCGAGGATGATGTCGCGCTCGCACTCGCATACCTTCCGGTGTGGATCGCCGAGCCCGCGCACTACGCGAAGTACTTCGAGGTTCACGGCAAGGCTGGTAACCAGGTCACGCTGTCGCGCCTCGTAAGCGGCAAGGCCGAAGTGGTGTTCGTGCTCCAGTTCGACGCTCGCCACCGTCTCGCCGCGATCAAGAACGCGAAGGGCGCAGAGCTCCTCGCGATCACCTGGAGCGACGCAGGCCCGACGTCCGCGCGCTCGCTCGGCGCGGAGATCTCCGTCGGCTTCACCGGCCAGGCGATCGCGGACGCGGCGACGTGGGCGCATGGCCCGCAGGCTGCTTCCAACGTCGCGGTCGAGCTGCCGGGCCGCCTCCCGACGTACTGGGAGAGCAAGCTCGCGAAGGAGACCGCGGGGAGCGCGACGTGGCGCCACCTCCAGCGCCAGTACCTGGTCAGCCTCGCGGCGACCAACAACCGCACGGTGCTGTTCACGGCCTACGAGGCGCTGCGTGCTTCGGGTGGCGTCGCGCTCGGCGATCTCGTGCTCGCCAGCGGCGGCATCGCGACCGGCAGCACCGACGTCCAGTTCGCGGCGGCCCTCGCTCCGTTCTCGGGCAGCGCCGGCGCGGTCGCGCGGTACTTCATCGCTGGGCGCAACTACGGCAAGTCGCCGAAGCCCGAGCGGCTGAAGCCCGAGCTGACGACCGGGATGGTCGGTGCGCTGTGGCAGCTCCGCGAGATCGTCGCGCAGTTCGCGGCGGGCAAGGGAGCACAGGGAGTCGAGCGGCTCGTCGCGATGGGGTCTCGCGCGCTCCAGCTCCGCATGATCGCTGCAGCGATGACGACCAACCGCTACGACATCAAGGCGGCGGACGTCGCCCGCGCGTGGGACGCGGTCGCGGTTGGCGAGTACAAGAACATCGCGCGCTCGTCGGCCGCGCAGGCCCTGGCGAACCGCGGCGCGTTCGACCTCGCCGCGGATCGCGTCGCGGCGCTCGTCAACGACCTCGACCTCGCCGCGCTGCCGCCCAACCTCGACCAGTTCGTCTATCAGGTCCAGCAGTCGCGGCGCGGCCCTGCGGGCTGGCAGATGATCTGGGCGCAGTGGCGCGGTCGCGTGCTCGCGAGCACCAGCCTCGATCACGTGATGTCGCTGGTCGGCGTCGCCGCACACAACCCGGCGGAGCTGATCCCGATCCTCACGCGCGCGTCGGAGCTCGCCGCTGGCGACGTCGACACGCAGGTGCAGCTCGCGCAGGTCGCCGTCAACTACGGGCTCAACGCCTGGGCCGACGCGCTGATCCAGCCGCTGCTCAAGGCCCATGCGACCCGCGAGCTCCACTTGCTCGCGGCGCAGTTCGCGCAGGCCCAGGGCAAGCTCGGTGATGCGCTCGCGCACCTCGAGGCTGCGCAGACGGCCGGTGGCGACGATGCGGTCGCGATCTCGACGGTCCGCGCCGAGCTGTCGCGGATTCTCGTGGTGGCTCGCGAGCTCGCGCAGCAGTCGACGGGCACCGCCCGCACGGCCGCGGTGAAGCGAGCGATGACGTGGGGGACGCGGTGGCGCGCGGTCGACCCGGGCAACCCGGAGATCGATCGCCAGCTCGGCGAGCTGCTCCTGTCCGTCGGTGACAAGGAGGAGGCGTGGCGCCAGCTGTCGAGCGTGATCGAGCGCGACCCGATGTCGGGCGCGGGCTACACGACCGTCGCCGACGCGTTCGAGCGCCAGGGCCGGGTTGCCGAGTCCCTCGCGTACTGGCAGCAGGCCATCGTGATCGATCAGACGAACCCGACGCCACGGCTGCGCAAGGCACAGGCGCTGATCGCGCTCGGACGTACGGCCGAGGGCGACGCGCTGCTCACCGAGATCGCGAACACGAAGTGGCACGACCTCTGGGGCAGCGTGGGCTGGCAGGCGAAGTACCTGCTCGACCGCGGCAAGCAGCAGCCGCAGTGACCGCTGCCGAGCCTCGTCGAGGGCACCCGTAGTACATTCGCGCCGTGCCCACCGACGGAGAGCTCGAGCTCTCGTTCTACGAGAAATTTTTGTGGAGCAAGGGCGTCGAGCCGTACCCGGTCCAGGAGCAGGCGTTCGCCCACATCTTCGCGCGCAAGAGCGTCCTCGTCACCGTGCCGACAGGTACCGGCAAGACGCTGATGGCGAAGGCCGCACTCTATGCGGCCCTCATGCGCGGCGAGCGTGCGATCTACACGACGCCGCTCCGCGCGCTGACCGAGGAGAAGTATCGCGAGCTGTGCGCAGACTTCGGTAACCACAACGTCGGGTTCGCGACCGGTGACTACAAGGTCAACCGCGAGGCGCCGATCCAGGTCGAGGTCGCCGAGATCCTGTGGAACCGGATCGTCGCCGAGAAGCATGTTGCCCCTGCGGAGATCGTCGTGATGGACGAGGGGCACTACTTTAACGACCCCGAGCGTGGCTACGTCTGGGAGCAGTCGATCATCGGCCTCGATCCACGCACACAGCTCGTCGTCCTGTCGGCGACCGTCGGGCGCCCCGAGCAGTTCACGCACTGGGTCGAGCTGACGCGCCGGCTGCCGATGGAGCTGGTCGAGTCACGCGAGCGCAAGGTCCCGCTCGTCCACGAGTTCCGCGAGGAGATGATGATCGACACGGTGCGCGAGCTCGCGCACTCCGGTGACGTCCCGGCGATCATCTTCGTGTTCGGGCGCGAGCAATGCTTCGAGGTCGCGCGCCTGGTCAAGTCGTGTCGTCGGTTCACGACCGACGAGGAGAAGGCAAAGATCGAGGAGATGTGTGGTGCTGCGCTGCTCGAGTCGGGCGTGTCGCGGGAGCTCAAGCCGCTCCTCGCTCACGGGATCGGTATCCATCACGCCGGCATTCTTCCGCGCTACAAGCAGCTCGTCGAGCAGCTCGCGCTCGAGCGCCTGATCAAGTTCGTCGTGTCGACGGAGACGATCGCGGCGGGCATCAACCTGCCGGCGCGCACCGTGGTGTTCCCGGCGCTGCGCAAGTTCATCAAGAAGGAGGCGCGCATCGTCACCGCCGCCGAGTACCACCAGATGGCGGGCCGGGCAGGGCGCCCGCAGTTCGACGACCGCGGCCTCGCGATCACCCTCGCGCCCGAGGAGGTCGTCAGCGATATCAAGAAGGAGCTCAAGGACGCGGCCAAGCGTCCCGCCTTCGACGCCGAGCGCGTCAAGAAGGGCGTCTACAACCGCGCGCGCAGCGATGCGCAGCGCAAGGGAGACCTGATCTGGACTCCCGAGATCCACGCCGACCTGGTGAAGGGCGAGCCGGCCGAGCTGCGCAGCAAGACCAAGATCACCGCGGAGCAGGTCCTCGCGATCGGCCTCCCGGATCTGACCGCGACGCTCCTCCCAGGCGGCGACGCGACGACGCGCATGGCCGAGGCGGAGGCGTCGCTGCCTCCGTCGATGCGGCTCGACATCGTCACGGTGATCGACAACTTGCTGTTGACCGACCGCGAGCGGCGCGAGCTGCACAAGGTGCTCGCGCAGCTTGTCGAGAACCTCAAAGCGATCGGCGTGATCGACGAGCACGGCCAGCAGGTCTCCGGCGAGATGATCCGCAAGCTGCAAGGCATGGACGCCCTGCTGATCTTCTACATTCTGTTCAACCACCAGCTCGAGTACGTCGAGCTGCGCGAGCTGGTCGAGTATCTGATCGATCACGACATCATCCAGCGCCAGCTCGACCGCAAGGGCGAGGACGCGAAGCGCGAGTGGATGCGGACGAAGCTCCGCGAGATGCGCGAGACCAACAGCACCGTCACGTGGGAGGACGTCGAGGCGGAGTGGGAGAAGGCGAACCCGCGGATTCCGACGAAGATCGAGCTTCTCCACCAGGAGTTCTCGAGCAAGATCCCGCACCCCGAGCTGCACGGCGGCAAGAAGCCGAAGACCACCTGGGCCCAGCTCGAGGAGAGCGGCCTGACGTTCATGGAGTTCTCCGACAAGCACGGCCTCGAGCACGAGGAGGGAAATCTGTTCTCCTACCTCATCCGGGTGATGAACTTCGCCCGCAAGCTCGGAGAGGCGAGCGGCCTGTCCGAGTTCGAGGACATGGCGGAGCGAGTCCAGCGGCTGCTCGCGCGTGTCGACGTCCGACTCGTCGACGACAAGAAGTGGGACGGCTCGTTCCGGTGATCCCGGTGCGATCGGGTACCATCGACCCGTGAGCCCCGCGATCAGTGGCCAGCATTCGGCGTCCTCGTCACCTCGCCTCGAGGCCGCCAGCGATCCTCTGTGTTCGATCGTCGAGCTCGACTTCAAGACCAAGCAGCATCGCAAGCTGACGATCGACGAGTTCCGCCAGTCGATCGAGGAGAAGAAGTTCGTCTGGATCGACGTCGACATCGCGCACGCGGAGGAGTTCAAGAAGCTCATCCCCAAGCTCGAGGGCCTGGTCGCACCGGAGATCGTCGAGGACGCGATGACCCGCGAGCCGGCGACCCAGATCGGCCGCTACGAGGACTACCTCCACCTCGTGCTCTCCGGCTGCCGCCTCGCAGGTCACAAGTTCGACCTCGAGCGCGTCGACGTGATGATGGGGGAGTTCTTCATGCTCACCCTGCACCGCGGTCAGCCGATCTTTCTCGAGGCGGTCCGCAAGTCGTACATCGCCGACTTCATCCGATTCGCACAGAGCCCGAGCTTCCTGCTCTACGAGATGTGGGACTGCCTGATCGAGAACTACCTCTCGGTGCACAAGAAGTTCGAGGAGCGCGTCGACGAGGTCCAGGCCAGTCTGGTCGGTGACGTCAAGGAGACGGTGTTCAACGAGGCCTCGGAGCTCGGCTCGGACCTGCTCCACCTCCGCAAGGTGGTCCTGCCCGCGCGCGCCGTCCTCGCCGATCTCTCGTCGCGCAAGTCTCCCTTCGTCAGCGAGGCAACGCAGCCGTACCTCAACAACATGGTCGGCACGATCGAGCGCGTCCTCCAGGACGTCCTCGTCGATCGCGACATCCTGTCCGGATCGCTGAACAACTACATGTCCCTCGTCGCCCACAAGACCAACAAGGTCATGTCGCGGCTCACGGTCGTCAGCATCATCTTCCTGCCGCTCACGTTCCTCTGCGGCGTCTACGGCATGAACTTCGACATCCTGCCGGAGCTGCACTGGGAGTACGGCTATCTGTACTTCTGGGGGGCTGTGGCCGGGGTCGTGGTGATCCTGCTCGCGCTGATGCGCAAGTACAAGCTGCTCTAGGTCGCGGGCTCGCGCAGCCGAGAGCCGACGCCCGCCTCGGTGACGAGCCACTGCGGGCGCGCCGGATCCTTCTCGACTTTGCGGCGCAGCGCCGCCATGTGAACGCGCAGGTAGTGCGTCTGCTCGACGGCGTTGGGGCCCCACACCGCGATCAGCAGCTGGCGATGGGTGAGGACGCGTCCCGGCTGGCGCGCGAGCTCGACGAGCAGCCGGAACTCGATCGGCGTCAGGTGGACCTCGGCACCACCGATGGTGACCTCGTGGCGCGGTTGATCGATCCGGATCGGCCCCACGGCGATCACGTCCGCCGTCGGAGCCCCACCGCCGCGGCGAAGGACGACCCGGATGCGCGCGAGCAGCTCACTCGCACCGAACGGCTTGGTCAGGTAGTCCTCGGCGCCCGCGTCGAGGGCCGCGACCTTGTCACCCTCCTGGCCACGCGCAGACAGGACGATGATCGGCGGCCGCTCGTCAGGTGAGATTCCACGAACGACCGCGAGCCCATCGCCGTCGGGAAGGCCGAGATCGAGAAGGACGAGCGACGGACGCGCTCGGTGAATCGCGTCGATTGCCTCGGCCACGGTGCCGGCCTCGACGATGCTGCTGTAGTGACCGGAGAGCGTGGTGCGCAGGAACCGGCGCAGTTGCAGGTCGTCGTCGACGACGAGGATCGTTGCCGTCATGGTGCCACTCCGCGGACGGGGAGCTGGGCGAGGGTATCGGTCGTCGGACGTGCGGTGCCCGCGTGCTCGGCAGGAATCGCGATCCGGAACCGAGCGCCGCCACCGGGTGCGTCGGCGACCGCCACCGTGCCACCGTGCGCCGCGACGATGGCGCGCACCACGGCGAGTCCGAGGCCGGCGCCCGGCGCACTCGACGCCCGCTCGAACTTCTCGAACAGGCGTGTCTCGCTGCCAGCCGGAATCCCGGTGCCGTGATCGCGCACATCGATCTCGACCATCGCATCGCGCCGGCGTGCAGTGAGCTCGATCGGAGGGGCTCCGTGCTTGAGTGCGTTCTCGAGCAGGTTGATCAGCACCTGCTCGAACAGGACCGGATCGACCGGGACCAGCAGATCGTGCGGGACATCTGTCGTCACCGGCCGATCTCCGATCGCGTCCTCGACGCGCGTCAGCGCGGTGCCCACGAGCTCCTCGACAGAGATCCACTCGCGGGCCGGAATCAAGCCGCTCTCGACGCGCGTCAGCTGCAGCAGGTTTCCGAGGACCCGCTCCAGCCGCTTCGCATCGTCGACGATCGAGCCGATCAGCTCCGCGCGGACCTCGGGTGAGAGGCGCTCTGCTTCGTCACGCAGTGTGGTCGCAGCACCGGTGATCACCGCGAGGGGCGTCCGGAGGTCGTGGGAGACTGCCGAGAGCAGCGAGCTGCGCAGCTCCTCGGTGTGGGCGCGCAGCGCGGCGTCGCGAACCTCCTGCACCGAGCGGATCCGCGACAGCGCAAGGCCCGCCTGCCGCGCGAACGTCTCGAGCAGTGGCAGCGCTGCGCCTCCTCGGCGCCGCGGATCCGTACGTGCCTGGACGGCGATCACGCCGACTGCCTGCTCGCCATCGAGGAGGGGCACGGCGAGGACGCGACTACCGGGCAGGGTATCCGTGCCCTGACCGGCGGGAACAGCGTGGTCGTAGGCCCAGCGCGCGACGGCCTGCTCCTGGCTGGCCAGCGGCATCAACCCGGCCGCGGAGACCAGCTCCCCGGTTCCCTCGGAATCGGGGACGACCACGGAGGCCGCGATCGGAAACGTGTCCTCCAGATGACGCACGGTGACGGCCGCGACATCGCTGACCGTCGTCGCCCCTGCGATGTCGCGGGTGAACGCGAGCAACCCCGCCGTGTTGCGTTCGCGGATGACGGCGTCGCGCTCCTGCCGGCGCAGGCGCCCCGTGAGCGTGCTGATCACGAGGCCCGCGGCGAACATGACGCCGAACGTCAGGAGGTGCTTCGCATCCGTGACCGCGAACGTGAACCGCGGTGGCACGAAGCAGAAGTTGAACGCAGCGACCGCGAGCGATGACGCGAGCAGTGAAGGGCCGCGACCGAACAGCGATGCGAGCGCGATCGCGATCAGGTAGAGCATCGAGATGTCGGCGAAGGACGTGTACGCGTAGAGGGCGAGACCGATCACGGTGATCAGGGCGATGGCGCCCGTGGCAGACGCGTACGCGAGGGCATTGCCCTCGTTCACAATGGAAGCGGGGCGCGCGGGCTTGCCCGCGTCGAGCGGGGAGATGACGTGGATCTCGATCGTGCCGGAGCCGCGGATCAACTTGTCGAGCAGGCTCCCTCGTACGAGGTCTCGCCACCGGGAGTGGGTCGGCTTCCCTGCGACGATCCGTGTCACGTTGTGCGCGCGCGCGTGGGCGAGGAGTGAGTCCGCGACCGAGACCCCGGCGAGGCGTGCGATGTCGGCTCCGAGCGACTCCGCGAGCCGCAGGTGATTCTCGATCCGCTCGCGGTCCTTGTCGCCGAGCGGAGCTGCACCGAGGACCTCGACATGAGCCGCAGTCCACTCGGCGTGGAGCCCAGCCGCGATCCGCTTGGTTGCGCGAATCAAGCGCTCGGACCCGGGACTCGCCCCGACGGCGACCAGGATCCGCTCGCTCGTCGGCCACGCAGCCGAGATTCCATGTTCGCGACGGTACGCGAGGACATCGTCGTCGACTCGCGCGGCAGTCCTGCGGAGCGCGAGCTCGCGGAGCGCGAGGAGGTTGCCCTTCTGGAAGAAGTTCTGGACCGCGCGCTGCGCCTGGTCCGGGACGTAGACCTTGCCCTCGGCGAGACGCTCGAGCAGCTCCTCGGGCGGGAGGTCGACGAGCTCGATCTCGTCGGCGCGCGCGAGGACTTCGTCGGGAACGGTCTCGCGCACCTTGATGCCCGTGATCTGCTGGACGACATCGCCGAGGCTCTCGACGTGCTGCACGTTCAAGGTCGTGTGGACATCGATGCCGGCCTCGAGCAGCTCGAGGACGTCGTGCCAGCGCTTGACGTGCTTGCTTCCCGGCGCATTGGTGTGCGCGAGCTCGTCCACGAGAATCCGTGCGGGATGGCGAGCGAGAGCCGCATCGAGATCGAGCTCGTGGAGCGTGACGCCCCGATGTTCGATGGTCCGGCGCGGGAGGATCGGCAGGCCGGAGATCAGCGCCTCGGTCTCCGGGCGGCCGTGGGTCTCGACCACGCCGATCACGACCTCTTCGCCATCGGCGTGGGCCCGCCGAGCCTCCTCGAGCATCGTGTAGGTCTTCCCGACCCCCGGCGAGGCACCGAAGAAGATCTTCAACCGCGCACGCGACGCACGCTTCTCCTCGGCGTTGACTTGAGCGTGCAAGGCATCCGGATCGGGCCGGTCGTCGCGCTGGTCATCCATCGAGGGGGCGATCCAGGCGTACCACGGCGCCGCGGTCCGTCACGGCGCCCCGAGCTTCGCGTCCAGCGCCAGGTTGAGGCGGATTCCTCGTCAGAACCACGCCGTCACGCCGAGCGTGGCGGTGTCCTGCATGTCGCGGTCGAAGACGAAAGGCGTCATCACTCCATCGCCGGCGACCACGCCGCCGAAGAACGCATCCGACGCGGCCTGGTCGTGGCGCAGCTCGAGGCGAACGGAGAGCTTGTCGACGGGCTGGTACGCGAGCGTCAGCGTTCCCGATGCGACCCACTTTGTCGGCCAGAACAGCCCGCTGCTGTCGTGGAAGTAGTCGCCGCGCGCGGCAGCGTACAGGCACCTCGAGAGCGCGAGCTTGCCGTAGAGCGCACCTGCGACCCACGAGCTCGTGCCGAGGTTGTTGGGCTCGATGCCGGCATTCGCCTGGGCCATCACGCTGACGTCCTCGGTGATGGCGTGCTGGACGAGGACATCGAACAGGTGCCGCCACGCCTTGCCCTCGGGCGCACCGGTCGGTCGCTCGATGCCGCCGAAGTACAGGACCTGCGCGGTCGTCGTGGGGGACGAGTAGCCGACCGACACCGCCGCACTCGGATACGGGTTGTTGTCGACGACCGTGTTCCAGCCGTTGTAGACGGCGAGCGTGCCTGTCCAGCCGCCACCGAGCGGCTTCGAGACGCGCGCGCCCGTGTGATAGAAGGGCAGGCCGAAGAACAAGTTGGACCGCGACCAGTTCCAGTTGTCCTTGATCGCGAACACCTCGGGACCGATCGGCGACGGGAACAGCCCGGCCTCGATGGTGAGCTCGGCAGGTGCCCGCGCGGTGACGGTCGCTTGCTGGACGTACTTCCACAGCTCGCTGCTCGACGCGTTGACGGAGCCGCTGCCCGGCGATGCCGTCTCCGCGAGGTAGTACGTCGATGCGGTGGAGCCAACCTGGAGGATCACGCGTGCGGTTACGGGGCCGGCCTCTGCCTTGACGTCGAGCGCGACGTTCGAGAGCGAGAACGTCCGGCTGCGGTTGTCGAAGCCGCGCAGGTTGGTCAGCCGGTTGCTCGGATTCTGGAAGTGCGCCTGGTAGTAGGCTTCGAGGTATCCACCGACGGTGATCGTCGGACCTGCAGGGGGTGCCTCGCCGGTCGTGGTCGGCTGCGCGAGCGCGAGACCAGGGAGCAGCGCGAGGATCGTGGCGAGAGTGGTGCGCATTGCAGTCCCTTCAGAGGTCGAGCGGCATCAGACGCCGCTCGACGCGATCAATCGTTGACGTCAAGAACGGCGGCGCTCAGAGGTCGCGATGCACGGTCGCGCGTGGGATCCGGTGCGTCATCAGCGCACGAAGCCCCGCGAGCAAGCCGATGACACCGGCCACCATCAGCACGAGGCTGAGCGTGCTTCCCGCATCGAACGTCCCGCCCTCGATCCACAGCCCGATCACGACCGGCGCACACGCCATCGTGATGATGGCATAGATGCCACGCTCCTCACTCGCGACATCGTCGTCCTCGGTTCTACTCATGGACATGTTGTAGCGGTGGGCGCATCAAGGACGCGTCAAGGACGCATCAGGACTACATCTCGATCTGCAGGCCGAGCTCGACGACGCGGTTCGGAGGCAGGTTGAAGAACGCCGTTGGCGGGCGCGCGTTGCGCGACAGGAACGAGAATAGCAGCTTGCGCCAGCGCGCCATCGACGCCTTGCCGCCGGTGAGCAGCGTCTGCCGTCCGAGATAGTATGTGGTCGTCATCGGCTCGGCGACGAGGCCCAGCGCCGCGCAGCGCTTCATCAGCTTCGGGACATCGGGCTCCTGCATGAAGCCGACCTTCGCGATCACGCGGTAGAAGCCATGGCCGAGCTCGACGACCTCGAGCTGCTTGTCGGCGCCCACCGTCGGCACCGGAACGATCCGCAGCGAGAACAGCACGACCTGCGCGTGCAGCGTCTGGTTGTGCTTGAGGTGGTGCATCAGCACGTTCGGCATGCCGTCGGGCGTCGACGCCATGAACACGGCGGTGCCCTTGACGCGCGGAGGAGGCGAGGTGGCGATGTCGGTGAGCAGGAGGTCGTCGGGGACGGTGCCTGCCTCCATCGTCTTGGACAGCTCGATCCGGCCGCGCCACCATGTGGTCATCACGACGAACACGGCCACGCCGGCCGCGAGGGGGAGCCAGCCGCCGTCGAAGATCTTCGCGGCGTTCGCGGAGAAGAACGCGAGGTCGATCGCGAGGAACGGGATCAGGAACGCGAGCGCCTTGCCGCGCGACCAGCCCCAGCGCCGCTTGGCGACGAGATAGAACAGGTACGAGGTGATCGCCATGGTGCCGGTGACGGCAATGCCGTACGCGGCGGCGAGGCCCGAGCTGGTGCGGAACTGCAGCACCAGCAGGATGCAGCCGACCATCAGCAGCCAGTTCATCTCCGGGATGTAGATCTGGCCTTCGGTCTCCGCGCTCGTGTGAACGACCGACACGCGTGGCCAGAACCCGAGTTGCATCGCCTGGCGCGTCAGGGAGAACACGCCGGAGATCAGGGCCTGGGACGCGATGATCGCCGCCATCGTGGCGAGCACGAGCATCGGGATCAGGAGGGGGCCATCGACCATCGCGTAGAACGGATTGCTGACCGACCCCGCAGGGCGCGACATCAGGAGCGCGCCCTGTCCGAAGTAGCAGAGCAGGAGGCCGGGTAGCGCGACGGTGAACCACGCGATCCGGATCGGTGTCTTGCCGAAGTGGCCCATGTCCGCATAGAGCGCCTCGCCGCCGGTCACGACCAGGAACACGAGGCCAACGATCAGGAACCCGTGGATGCCGTGGGTCGCCAGGAACCAGATCCCGTGCCGCGGATCGATGGCAGCGAGCACCGCCGGCTCGACGAGGATCCAGCGCAGGCCGATCGCGCCGATCGCGAGGAACCACACGAGCATCACCGGACCGAACGCGATGCCGATCTTCCCCGTGCCGTGCCGCTGGACCACGAACAGCAGCACGATGATGCCGATCGTGATCGGGACGATCAGATGGCCGAGCGCCGGGCTCTGCTCGCCGAGCCCCTCCATGGCGCCGAGGATCGAGATCGCTGGCGTGATCGCGCCGTCGCCGAACAACAGGCCGGCGCCGAACAGACCGAGCAGCAGCGCGACCGACAAGCCGCGCTTGGTCTTCTTCCCGGTGTCGTCGAGCAGCGCCGCGAGCGCGAGGATGCCGCCCTCGCCCTTGTTGTCGGCTCGGAGGACGAAGGCGAGGTACTTGATGCAGACGACGAGGAACAGCGCCCACAGCATCAGCGACAGCACGCCGAGCACGTTCGCGTGGAGGGTCGCTGCCGTGGAGACGATCGCGTGTGGAGACGTCGGGAAGGCCAGGCACTCCTTCATCGCGTACAGCGGCGAAGTGCCGATGTCACCGTAGACGACGCCGAGCGCGCCCAGCGAGGACACGGCGAGCGCGCGCCGCCCCAGCGATGGCGTGTGGGCGTGGGCGTGGGGTGTGGGAGCAGCGGGGGGAACGAGGACGGATTCGGTGACGGATTCGGTGACGGATTCGGTGACGGATTCGGTGACGGATTCGGTGACGGATTCGGTGACGGATTCGGTGACGGATTCGGTGACGGATTCGGTG
>JANOPP010000628.1:0-12863 GCA_031421915.1 Myxococcales bacterium
GACGACCAGCGCGAGGAGGGCGAAGGTCAGGACGACCGGCGCGTTATACGTGATCCGGAGCTTGGCCACACGGGAAGGCTAGCACGCGCGAATCAGAACGATCGGGCAGTGCCGGTTGCGCTTGCAGTCGCCGAAACACCGGGTAATGGTTCGGCCCATGGCAACTGTTGAGATCACCGCCGACAACTTCCAGCAAACCATCGAGAAGGGCGGCATCGTGCTCCTCGATTTCTGGGCCGAATGGTGCGGCCCCTGCCGCGCGTTCGCGCCAGTGTTCGAGAAAGCGTCGGAGAAGTACGGTGAGGTCACGTTCGGGAAGATCGACACCGAGGCGCAGCAGGAGCTCGCCGGTTCCGCGAACATCTCTGCGATCCCGACGCTGATGCTGTTCCGCGACGGCGTGCTGCTGTTCCGCGAGTCGGGCGCTCTACCGCCCGCCGCGCTCGACGAGCTCGTCTCGCAGGCGCAGAAGCTCGACATGGCCAAGGTCAAGGAAGAGATCGCGGCGCAGCAGAAGGACCACGTTCACGGCCCGGGCTGCAGCCACGGTCACGACCACGGGCACGACCACGGGCACGACCACGGTCACGATCACGAGAAGCCCGTCGCCGCGGCCGCGGGCCACAAGCACGGCCCCGACTGCGACCACGACCACTAGAGCAGTGACGGCTGCGCCGACCAGCGCGCGAGGTACTGCTTCATCCGAAGCTTCTTGATCGTCGAACCCGAGGTCATGTATCGGACCTGGCCGTAGATCGCGCGCTCGGGCCAGGCACGATCGAACCGACCGAGCGTCCAGAAGATCCCGCTGTACGAGTTCGGATCACGCCCGTCGAGCGCGTACTTGTTGTTGAGCTCGATCAACGTCGCGAGCGCGCGCTTCGGCGTCGGCGACCACTCGAGGATCTTCTTGCCCCACAACATCCGCAGGTAATTGTGGATGCGCCCCTCGGTGACGAGCTGGCGCTGCGCCGCGTTCCACACGGGATCCTCGGTGCGCGCGGCAGCGAGCTGCGCCGGGGTGTAGACCTCGGGGCGGGGATCGCCTGCGTGTGCATTGAGCGTTCGCTTTGCCCAGTCGGGCAGCGACGACCAGTTCGCGTAGTCGGGGCGATGGAAGCAGAAGCCATAGCCGAGCTCGCGCCAGGTCACGAGCTCGTCGAGGAACGACTCGGCGCCGCGCGGAACGCCCCACCAGCCCTCGCGCGAACCAGTGACCGGCGCATCGGCGACCCGCGATGGATCCCAGTCGGAGTCGGCCCACACGCGCTGCGCGACATCGTGCGCGCTGACGTGACCGAAGTGCAGGTAGGGCGAGAGTCCGCTCGCGGCGTCATCGTCGGGATGATTGTGGCCGTCGCCGTAACGCTCGAGCTTGCGCGCGATGAAGTCGTCGAGCGCGGCGGCGGCCGCGAGTGCGCCGCCGCGGACGGGCGCCGGCGCAACCGTGTGATCGATCGCGAGTGCGGCGAGCGCCGACGGCGTCGCGCCGAACATCTCGGTCGCCGCGGCGGGCCAGCGCTTCGCCACCGCGGCGGGGAGCTCGGCGAACCGCACGCCGCGCGGTAGTCCGTCGAGCGGAGCCGCGCGCGGCATCGCCAAGAGGTGCGGTGGCAGCGTCTTCTGGAGATGGCGACGGAACGACGCCGCCGTCGGAAACGCGCGATCGGCGGCGCGCAGCGGCAACAGGCCATTCCCGTCGACCTGCTCGACGCGGACGCTCAGCTTCGCCGCGGCCGCGCTCACCATGTTCGGCAAGAAGAAGCCCGGCTGCTCGTCGGTGACAACGAGACACGCGCGCTTCGCGAGCTCGACAAGGAGCCCGGAGCCATGACCTGCCTCGGGCTCGACGTACGGGTGGTATGTAATGCCCGCGCCGCGAAACGCCACCGCGTTGTCCGCCATGCCCTGCAGCACGAACGCGTGGAACCGATCGCTCGCCCACGGATAGCCGATCCGTAGCGGCTCGAGCACGATCAGCGGACGGCCGAGCTCGACGGCGCGTGCGATCGCATGATCGAGCGCGAAGCTGTGCGTCGATCGCCGAGCAGCGATCATCCAGTACACGACGTATGCGCCACGTGCGACGACCGGCGCGGCATTGGCGATCGACACGCGAGTCACGGTGCTTCGATGTCTACCGCAACCTTGTGGTTACGGCTGCGTGTTACGTTGGGGCGTGCGCAGAAGCGTCGTGCTCCTCGCGGGCGTCCTCGCCGGCCGCGCAGCGCACGCAGACGACGCCCGCGACCTGTTCGGCCTCGGCAAGAAGCCCGTGGTCGAGGCGCCCGTCAACTGCGACGTCCCGCATACCTTCGGGTGCGCGACCGTCACCGACCCGCTCGACGATGCTTCGCCGTACGGCCTCTCGACGTGGCTCCCCGCGAGCTACCTGCGCCGGCTCCCGACGGCGAACGCCACCCACGACAGCGTCGCGCACTACGGCGTTGGCGCGAATCGCGACGAAACGGGCCCGGCGTTCGGCGGCGCGACCGGCCTCGAGAACCGGTGGACGGTCGACGGCGCCCCGGTCGATGACATCCGCACGGGTGGCGCCGACACCCAGGTCCCACTGACGTTCCTCGACGGGATCACGGTGATGGCCGGTGGCTTCGCGGCACGCGATCGCACGAGCACCGGCGGTCGGATCGATGCGCAGCTCATCAAGGGCGGCAAGCACCACGTCCTCGCGACCGAGATCTGGGGCGGGCTCTCCGGCAGCGGGCGCCGGCGCCCCACGGCATCGGGCGCGTACTCGGTTCGCCGGCTGACGCTCGACGCGGGGCCGGAGATCAGCGCCTCGATCGTGGGCTCGGGTCCGCTCGGCAAGCTGGCGGGCGGCACGGCCTGGTACGCGGCCGGCATCGTACCGATCCTGGCGTCGACGAAGGCGGAGTGGCGGGCGTCGCGGCTCGTCGATCGCAACGACGACAGCGTGCCCGATGGTCTGCCGGGCGTGCTCGTCACCGAGGGAATCGCGGCGCGCACAGAGACCGCGCACGATTATCTCGTCCCCGCGATGGTGCGCGCCGGCTGGGATCGCGGACCGCATCACGTCGAGCTGACGCTGATCGGTCAGGGCAGCCGCGCGACCCGGTTCCTCTCCAACTCCACCGTCCAGGCGGCGGGCGTCGATCGCTCCGAGCTGGTCGTCGACGGGATCGCGACGTGGCGGGGCCGCTGGCCGGCGACGCGTGCCCTCGTCCAGCTCGCCTGGCATCGCAGCTCGCGCAACGAGAGCGCGCACGACGCTGCCGCACAGAACGTGCCCCAGCTGCTCGCCGCGTACGTCCCGACAATGCTCCCCGAGGACGAGCTCCTCGCGATGCGCTGCCACGACAACACGTACCCGAACATCCCGCAGTGCGCGGTTCCGTTCGGCTACTTCGCGAGTGCAGGCGCGGGTCCGTTCGTCGACGTCGTCGGTGATCGCCCGACCGCGACCGCGGAGATCGCGCATCGCCGCGGCAATCATGTCGTGCGCGCAGGCGCGACGCTCGAGGACGCGCGGCTCGTCATGACCTCGTCGTTCTCCGGCGGCGAGCAGTACCGCAGCCTGTTTCCCGGTCACCTCGATCGCCTGCGCTACTACGACGGCGAGTGCGAGGAGGTCGAGAATGCGCCGTGTGACTACGCCGCAGAATCGACGATGCGCTACCGCACGCGCTACACCGCCGCGTACATCGAGGACACGTTCCGCCCGGGCGATGACTTCCAGGTCAACGGCGGTCTGCGCTGGGAGCTGATGTGGGTCGGCACGCGCCTCCACTTCTCGAACGAGCTGTCGCCGCGCCTCGGCGTCGCGTGGGATCCCCTCGGCGAGGGTCGCTCGCGGGTATGGACGAGCATGGGCCGCAGCTTCCCGATGCTGCCGACCGGCCTCGGCCCGACGGTGATCCGCCGCGATGCGACCGTCCACGACACGACCTTCGGGACCACGGAGTCGCGGTCAACCGATGCCGGCGCCGCGTTCCGCACCGCCGAGGGCATCGAGCCGATGGCGCAGGACGAGATCACCGCGGGTGTCGAGGTCGGGCTCGCGAAGACGTTCCGGCTGATCGCGTGGGCGCAGGGCCGCTACCTGCGCCGCGGCCTCGAGACCACGCCCGCAGGCTTCGACAACCCAGGTCGCACCGATGATGTGACACCGGCCCGGCGCTCGACCGAGCAGCTCGCGATCGAGGTCGCGACCACGCCGACCGCGAAGCTGACCCTGCGGGCGGGCTACCTGGCAGGGCGAACGGTCGGCAACTTCCCCGGCCCGTGGGATCCGCGGCAGGGCTCGATCCTCTACAACGGCGCCGACTTCAACGGTCCGTCGATCTCGGGCAACGAGATCGGCGGTCTCCCGACCTCGGTCGGCCACCGCGTGTTCATCGAAGGAGACCGCCGGGGCAAGGCGTTCGGCATCGACGTAAGCCTCGCAACCCGCCTGACCCTGGCGAGCGGCCGGCCGCGCAATGCGCTCGCCGACACCGACGTCGGGGTTCTCCACCTCATCCCGCGGGGCTCCGGCGGGCGTGGACCGATGGTCGCGCAGGCGAACGTCCGGTTTGCCGCTCGGTGGCGCGGGTTCGACCTCCTCCTCGACGTGTTCAACGCGTTCGATCGGGGGGAGGCGACCGTCGTCGACGAGGTCTTCGGCGCCGAACGCGAGCTCTCCCTCCGACCGATCGAGGGCGGCAGCTACGAGGACCTCGTGTTCCTGAAGGGCACCGACGGCGCCCCCGCCGAGCGGCGCACCGCCTACGGACTACCGCTCGCGTTCCAGGGTCCGATCTCGGCCTCGCTCGGTCTTCGCCACCAGTTCTGAACCCTCTGTGATCAACCGGTCACTCCCGGATCCAAGCCACCGGGAACGTGTATGATTTTCCCAATCGGACGACGCGATCGGGGTCGCGTTACCGAGTGAGGGAGCCATGGCCGACCTGTCTCAGTTCAAGGATGCCGCTGCCGCCGTAAAGCACTCGCCACATGCGGTGAGTGCATGGGAAGAGGTCGAGGCCCTCGCGGCCGATCTCGACAAGCCCGACGAGATCGTCGCGCTCTACAACGAGACGCTCGGTGCGTCCGTCGAGCCGCAAGTCGCCGAGATGATCGGCGAACGCGCAGGCGGATTCTGCGACGAGTGGTTCGGTGATGACCCGTCGGTGCTCGAGAAGATTCTCGTGCGCGTGACGCGGCTCGCGCCATCGTCGGACACGGCGCTGCAACGCCTCAGCGTGATCTACACGGTCGCCGAGCGCTGGGCCGATGCACTTGGTCTCTACGATCGCGCGGTCGAGTCCACGAAGGACAAGGCGCGCCGCATTCGCCTCCTCCGCGAAGGTGCGCAGCTCGCGAAGGACGTCGCGAATCAGCCTGACAAGGCGATCGGCTACTACCAGCAGCTCCTCCCGCTGACCCCCGACGACGTCCAGATCAGCCAGGGCCTCGAGCGACTCCTCGAGCGTCACGAGCGCTGGGCCGATCTGATCGAGCTGTGGGAGAGCCGGCTCGAGGGCCAGTCGAAGAAAGAGCGCGAGCGCAATCGCGCCCGCATCGCGTCCGTGTGGCTCGACAGCCTGCGCGATCCCCAGCGCGCACTCGCGGCGACCAAGCCGCTGCTCGCCGAGGCGGAAGACGACAAGGAGAGCACCGTTCTCCTCGAGCGGATCCTCGAGTCCGGTCAGGCGACCAAGCAGGTCCGCGAGGCCGCGCTCGATCTGCTGCGCTCGCACTACGACTCGACCCAGCGTCCGCGCGAGGTGATCCGCGTCCTCGAGCGCGTGATCGCGATCGACCCCGCCGGCTCCGGATCGCTCCACGAGGAGGCCGGCGGTCGGCTCGCCGAGCTCGAAGATCTGCCGCCCGCGATGGATCACTACGCTGCGCTGCTCGCGATGCAGCCGTCGTCGGCTGCCACCGAGGAGAAGCTGCGCCAGCTCGCCGAGCGCGGTGGTCATCACGACCGCTACGCCGCGGGCGTCGCCGCCGCCGCCCGCGCCTCCGACGAGCCAACCCGCCGAGTCGAGCTCCTCGGTGAGGCCGCGCGCACCAAGCTCGAGCGCATCAAGGACGTCGAGGCAGCGATCAAGCTCCTCGTCGAAGCGTCGTCGATCAGTGGCGCCTCCGAGGTCGAGCAGCTCTCGGTCGCTCGCCGGCTCGCCGCCCTCTATAACGACACCAACCGCCCGAAGGAGCGCCTCGCGGTCCTCGAACGCCAGGCGCACCTCGAAGCGAACGAGGGCGCGCGCAGCGCGATCCTCAGCGAGGCCGCGAAGCTCGCCGAGTCGCTTGGTGACACCGAGCGCGCACTCTCCCTCTGGGAGCGCCGGATCGACAGCGACCCGAGCGACCTCTCCGGTCTCGATGCCCGGATCGGCATCCTCGAGACGCAGCAGCGCTGGGACGATCTCGTCGCAGCCCTCGAGAGCCGCGCCGACAAGGCGAGCTCGCCGCTGCAGAAGCGCGCCGATCTCGTGCGCGTCGCGCTGATCCACCACCAGCAGCGCAATGATCTCAACGCCGCGATCGGTGCATGGCAGCGCGTCGTCGCCGATCACAAGGACGACGAGGAAGGGATCAGCGCGCTCGCCGATCTCCTCGCCGAGACCGGGCGCTGGGCAGAGATGGCCGACCTGCTCGAATCCTCGTCGGGCCGCGCGACCTCGCGCACCGTCGCGCGCCTGATCCGCCTCGGCGGAGCTCTGCGCGAGCACCTCGATGCTCCCGCCCGCGCGCTCAGCGCGTATCGCAATGCGATCGCGATCGATCCCGCGAGCAAGGAAGCCCGCGCCGGCCTCACGGCCCTCCTCGAAGTTCCGACGACGCGGCTCGCTGCTGCCGACGCACTCGCACAGGCGATGCGGATCAATGGCGACCTCGGTGGCGTGCTCGATCTGCTCCCTGCCCGGCTCTCCGAGGCAAAGGACGATCGGACCAAGCTCGCCCTGCTCCGCGAAGCCGCACAGCTCCGCCTCGAGCACAAGCACGACGCCCCCGGCGCCCTCGCGGATCTCGCGAAGGCGTTTCCGCTGTCGCCCCGCGATCAGCTGATCGAGAACCAGCTCGTCTCGCTCGCGAAGTCGACCGGTGACTATCTCACCGCCGCGTTCGCGTACCGCGAGGCGATCGATGCGCTCGAGGGAGATCAGCGCGAGGCTGCTCGCCTCCGCCTGTCCTACGCCGACCTCGTCGCCGATCATCTCGACGATCCGCCGGGCGCCGCCGATGCATACTTGCAGGTCGCGAGCGTCGAGCCTGGTAACCGCCGCGCCGTTCACGCGTTCGCGAGCCTCGGGACCCAGCTATCGCGCTGGGCCGATGCAGCCTCGGTCGTCGTTCGCCACGCGGGCGTTCGCGAGGCGTTCGATGACGAGCTGCTCTCGATCCTCGAGGTCGCCGCGGCCAAGGCCAACGCGTACGACGCCGTCGGCGCCGCGCTGACTGCCGCTCTCGACCAGCACAAGCTGCCGACCACCGTCGGTGCGCAGTTCGCGTACCGCCTGGCGATCCTCGACCGCGATCACCGCAACGACAAGGCCGGCGCGACCCGCTCGCTGCGCAAGGCCCTCGAGCTCGGTGGCGAGCGCGCTGCCTGGCTCGGTGAGCTCGTCGCCCTCGAGCGCGATCAGGGCGTCACACCCGCGCTGCTCGAAGCACTCCGTCGCCTCGCCGATGCTGACGGTCGCGATCTCGATTCGCTCGTCGGTGCCGCCGACGCTGCGACGAAGCTCGGGGACCGCGAGCAGGCGCTCGCGATTCTGTCCGCCGTACTCGGCCGCGCGACCGCCGCGTGGCGTGGCACTGCATCGATCAAGAGCGCGCGCTCCGTCGACGCCGTCGCGAAGTGGGCGATCGACGCCCTCGTCGACCTCTACCGTACGGGCGGTCGTGCCCGCGCCGCGGTCGACACGTTGATCGAGGCGGCTCGCCTGCCGTTCGATCAGAACACGCGCCGCGACATGCGCCTGCGCGCCGCCCAGCTCGCAACGGTCGAGCTCGGTGACAACGCCGCCGCGATCGACATGTATCGCTCGGTCCTCGCCTCCTCGCCGAACGACCTCGAGGTCATCGAGCGCCTGGCACACCTGCTCGGCCTCGAGGATCGCGTCCCCGAGCTGCTCACACTGCGCCAGATCCAGCTCGGTCTCGAGACCGATCCGGACAAGAAGCTGATCCTCCGCCTCGAGCTCGCGAAGCTCGTCGGCATCGTCGAGGAGCGTGGCGGCCGCCTCGATGCCCTCAAGGCAAACCTCGAGGAGCGCCCCGGTCACGAGGCGTCGATCGACGCCGTCGCGGAGCTGCTCTCGAGCAAGGGCCAGCACCGCGCTCTCACGGATCTCCTCGAGAGCCAGGCCCAGCGCCTCGAGTCCGCAGGCGAGACGCCGCGCGCCGCCCGCCTGTGGGCGCGCTACGCAACGGTCGCCGAGAACGACACCAAGGAAGTCGAGCGCGCGATCAGCGGTCACCGCCGTGTCGTCGCGCTCGCGCCGACCGCAGACTCGCTCCGCGCCCTCGCCCGCCTGAACCTCGAGCGCAGCCAGCCGGGTCAGGCCGTGCCGTGGCTCGAGAGCCTCCTCGGCACCGTGCCCCCCGCCGAGCGCCTGCTCGTCGTCAGCCAGCTCGCCAAGGCGCACCTGTCCGCGAATCAGACCGACCGCGCGATCGCAGCGATCGAGGTCAACCTCGACGACAAGGAGCAGGCGATCGAGCTCCGCACGCTCCTCGCCGATCTCTATCGCAAGACCGAGTCGTACGAGCCGCTCGCCCGTCACCTCACGCGCTCGCTGCCGCTCCTCAAGGACGAGAAGCTCGCCCGCGAGTTCGCGCGCGAGGCGTCGACGATCTACCTCACGCGCCTCGGCTCTCCGGCCAAGGCGATCCCCGCGCTCGAGACTGCACTCGCCCTCGATCCGACCGACAAGGATCTGCGCACCGCACTCGCGATCGGCCAGCGTGTCGCCGGCAAGCTGGTCGAGGCCCGCACGGCTCTGACCGAGCTGATCAATGACTTCGGTCGTCGCCGCTCGCCCGAGCGCGCCGCGCTGCACGTCGAGCTCGCTCGCGTCGCGCAGGCCGAGGGCAAGATCGACGAGGCGATGTCCGAGATGGAGTCGGCCTCGAAGATGGATGCGTCGAACGCATCGATCCAGAAGGAGCTCGCCGAGATGGCGCGCGCCGCGGGTCAGCTCGACAAGTCCGAGCGCACCTACCGCGCTCTGCTCCTCGTCGTGCGCCGCACGCCGGCCGGAGACGACGAGGCCGCGGTCGGGGCCAGCGAGGTGCTGTTCGAGCTGCACAAGCTCGCCGCCTCGCGCGGTGAAGAAGCGCAGGCCAAGGAGCTCCTCGAGTCCGCGATGGAAGCCGCGATCCAGTCCGACGCCGAAGTGCGCCGCCTGCGCCGCAGCTTGCTAGCTCACGACGAGGGCGAGCTGCTGCTCAAGGTCCTCGAGAAGCGCCTCGGTACCAACCCCGAGCCGCAGTCGCAGGCGCGCCTCCTCGCCGACATGGCCGAGGGACTCGCGCAGCTCGATCGCGGCTCGGAAGCTCTCGATGCTCTCGTCCGCGCGTTCAACGCCGTGCCGACCCGCGTCGATCTCCACGAGCGCGCTCGCGAGCTCGCCAAGAAGCTCGGTCAGACCAAGCGCTTCGTCGACGCCGTCGACGCGATCGTCGACCGGCTCCGCCGCAAGGACGATCCGCCGCTCATCGCGAACCTCCTCATGCGTGCGGGTGAAGCTCTCGAGCAGGATTCCAATGATCTGCGCGGCGCTGCGAACCTCTACCGCCGCGTCGAGATCCTCGGCGAGCGCCTCGCGGAGGCGTTCTACGCGCAGGCTCGCGTTGCCGCTGCACTCGGTGACACCGCCGAGCAGGCGCGCACCCTCGACAAGATGTTCGAGCTCGCCGGCACCGATGCCGATCCGACGCCCGCGCAGGTCGATGCGCTCTACCGCCTCGCCGAGATCTTCCTCGGCAGCGAGGCCCGCCGCAAGCAGGGCTTCGAGCTCCTCGAGCGCGCGTTCCAGGCCGAGCCCCGCTGGGCGCAGGCAGGTCGCCTGCTCAAGACGGCCGCCGCCAACGAGCCGAACGACGAGCGGGTCATGACGATGTACGAGCGCGTCGCCCGCAACGGCGGTGACGGCGAGCTCCTGCTCGACTTCCTCGAGCGTCGCGCGGGCCTGCCCTCCGCAACGCCCGTTCAGATCCGCGAGGCCGTCGATCTCGCGGTCGAGCAAGGTCACGATCAGCGCGCCGAGGCTCTCCTCGTTCGCGCCGTCGCCGCCGCACGCGAGACCGCCGATGGCCTCGGCTCCGCGCCGTGGGCGGTCCTCGCCCTCGCCGAGCGCCGCCTCGCCGCCGGTGATCTCACCCAGGCCCGCGATCTCACCTACGAGGTCGCACCGATCGCCGAGCCAGACCAGATCGATGGCCTCGCGATGCGCATCGCGACGCGCGCCCTCGCCCACCGTCGCGTCGACCTCGCGGCCGACGTCTACGAGTTCCTGCGCGAGCGCAGCCCCGCGGACCGCGCCGTCTGGCAACCACTGCTCACGATCTATCGCGAGCTCGGTGACGGCGACCGCCTCGGCTCCGTCATCTCCTCGACCCTGCCCGCGCTCGTCACCCCGGCCGAGCGCAACGCGCTGCGCCTCGAGCACGCGCGGTTCTTGATCGAGAACCTCAAGCGGTTCCACGATGCGCTCGACGTCCTTCGCGACTCGCTCGCCGACGACGCCGACAACCTCGAGGCGGCCGAGCTCTACGAGGCGACCCTCCGCACCCTCGGTGACGAGGACGGCATCGCCGAGTTCCTGTGGTCGCGCTTCGAGGACGCTCAGCGCCGCGGTCATCGTGACTCGACCGTCGACGTCGCGCTCCGCCTCGGTGATCTCCTCGAGAAGAACGGCTCGCCGGACGCCATTCGCGTCTATCGCGCCGCGCTGATCATCGCCCCGGACGATCGCGAGATCCTCCGCCGCGTCGTCGGTCAGCTCGCCGAGAACGACAATCCCCGTGAGGGCGCGGTCCTCATGGAGCGCCTGCTCGCCGTCGAGACACCCGAGCGTGCGCCCGAGCTCGCCGGCCGCCTCGCGAGCATGTGGGAAGCCGCGGGCGACACGAAGGGCGTGCAGCGCACGCTCGAGCTGGCGCACGGCTCTGCCCCCGACGACAAGAACATCCACGATCGCCTCGAGAAGTGGTACCGCGACAACGAGCAATGGTCCGAGCTCGCGGAGCTCATGACCAAGGACGCGGAGCGTCTCCCCGACGACGCCGCCGTCCAGCGCCTCCGCGAAGCGGCCGCCACGTACTCCGGTCAACTCGGTCAGCCGCTGAAGGCCGCCGAGGTCCTCCGCAAGGCACGCACGCGCGCACCGCACGTACCCGAGCTCGTCACCGATCACGCAGCGGCGCTCGCCGCCGCCGGTGAGCTCGACGCTGCCCAGCGCGCGATCGGCGAGGCACTCGCGACCGTCCAGGGTCCGGGCCGCACCGGCCTGCTGATGCTGCGCGCCTCGTTCCGCCAGCAGCTCGGCGACGACGCCTCTGCCGTCACCGATCTCACCGAGGCGTACGAGCTCGACAAGGAGACCGCCACCGAGAATCTCGTCAACGGACTCGAGCGCCTCCGCGGCCGAGCCGAGCGCGACGGCGATCTCCCGACCGAGCGCACCGCCACCCTCAAGCTCGCCCAGCTCCTCAACGCACACGGCGAGCTCGAGCGCGGCCGCGCGTTCCTCGTCGGCTGGATCGAGCGCGACCCGCGCGACGCCGAGCCGCTCTACATGCTCTGCGATCTCGACGAGTCGATCTCGCACTGGGATGGCGTCTCCGCTGCCGCCACGCGGCTCGCCTACGTCACCGAGGGTGATGCCCAGGTCCAGGCCGCGATGCGCGCCGCGAACGCGTCCACCCAGGCGGGCCGTCCCGCTGACGCAGTCCCGGTCCTCGAAGTGGTCCACCAGGCGCAGCCGGGCGTCGAGATCCTCCGCGACAAGCTCCGCGAGATGTACGAGGCCGCAGGCGAGTTCCGCCTGCTCGCCGGCGTCCTGATCGCGGACGCCGATCACGGCGCCGATCCCGCCGCTCGCTACACCAACTATCGCCGCGCGGCCGAGCTCTTGCTCTACTCGCTCGGCGATGCCGCCGGTGCGCAGGTCCCCGCCGCCAAGGCGCTCGAGCTGCAGCCCGACGATCACACGGCCCTCATGCTCAACGTCGACGTGCTCATCACGTCGAACCAGCTCGATGACGCCGGCCGCACGCTCGAGGCCGCGATCCAGGCCCAGAAGAAGCGCACGCCGGAGCTCGCCGTCCTGCAGCAGCGCATGGGCCGCGTCGCGTCGATGCTCGGTGACAAGGATGGCCAGCTCAACTGGCTCAAGAAGGCGTTCGACGTCGATCGCAAGAACGCCGAGGTCGCGGCCGAGCTCGCCCAGCTCGCCACCGAGATCGGTGACTACGAGCTGGCGCTCAAGCCGCTCCGCGCGATCACCCTGATGGACAACCCGTCGCCGGTCACCCGTCCGATGGCGCTCCTCTGGGAAGCGAAGATCGAGCACGCCCGTGGCAATCGCGCGAAGGCCGAGCTGTGGGCTAAGAAGGCCCTCCGCGAGGATCCGGCGTTCGCCGACGCGCAGCAGTTCCTCGACGAGCTCGGCGGCGCGTAGACACGCTTGCGAGCAAGCTCAAGCGCGGATGGACAAAGGCGTACCCGGAGCTGACAGCCGGGAACGTCTACCGCGTGCTCTCGATCGAGTGCGACTTGCTCCGGATCATCGACGATACGGGGGAGCCGATCCTGTTCAACCCGAAGGCGTTCGATCTCGTCGATCCGGCGCAGCCGGCGGACTGGATCTCGAAGCGTGGCGACG